>JBAVHY010000336.1:0-8159 GCA_049686315.1 Candidatus Acidiferrum sp.
CGGCCAAGTGGACAATCTTTCCAATGTCCCGGCGGGGCAGACGGTTAGCGTGACGGAAGGCAAAGGTATCAACGACAGCCGAAAGTACCGCACGCGCTAGACTAGTTTCTGTCTCGAAACCCCTATTTTGGCGAAAAAATGTGACTCGGCAATAGAGATTTCAAGGATTTAGCGCGCCTGGACAGACGTGTGCAGACCATTGCGGTCATGGATTTCGGGATCGAATGGAAGAGTGCGCGTGAGAAAAATGCGTCGGCCTCACGGAGAGAGAAAGCGGAAAGATTCTGTTACGCGGCTCTTCGTCTGCGAGACGATCGTTTCGATAGCATTGCCGCAATTCTCATCAGGTTGTTGGCAAGCACGGCGGCACCAACCAATATCTCAAAGCGCTGGCGCCCTTCAGCAAGACAACGCTTCATGCCACGGCCGCGGAACAGCACGGAGATGCGCCCCTCGATGCCGGCTCGAAAGCGCTGTCCTTCCTTGAAAGCAGGACTCTTCTCATACGCTTTGCGCTTCACCGTTTTCTTCCCGCCACGCTGCGGGATGCACACCACCTTGACGCCTTTTTGCTTGCATGATTGCAGATTCGTCTCACTAAAGAAGCCTCGATCGGAACTATACAACTCGGGAGCACGTCCGAAGTTTTCCTTGTGGCGTTTCAGGGAAGGTTCCACCTGCTGATCGTCGCCAGGATTTCCCTGCAGCACTTCATATTGCGTAACCAGCCCTTGGGCACTTTCCGCGAGAAAGACTTTGTGGCCGAACTCCACCGGTGTTAGCACCTTGCCGCGCTTGATCAGATCCGTGTGGGTTTCAAAGATGGAATAGATCTTTTCGGCGTTGGGAACTTGCTCTCCTTGGAGCACGCGACGGCGCGTCTGATCGATCACAGAGTCTCCCAGTTCACAGTATTGGGCGATTTCCTTGCGGAGTTCGGCAATGGTCAGGTTGGCGATCAGACTCTTGCCGTGCGCTTTCCGCGTCTGCGGCAATACTTTTCGTGCGCTGTTCACGACCTCTTCGGTTATTCCGATGAGTTGGCGATATTTCTTGGTTTGTCGCTCGTGCCGTTCCTTGGGCGTTAACCGCTGGATTTCTTGCATGCGACGCCGCGCTGCCCGCGTGCGATTGCGAAACCCTTGAATATGCTGCTGCACGGCCTCGGTGAGGTAGCCGATCAAGCGCGTGATCACGCGTACGACATCCCATAACAACGTGTTGTCGGTCGGATGATGAATGTCGGTCTGTACGACTGTAGAGTCGACACGAAGTGTCTGCCCATCTTCCAGACCCAGATCCACCGCCGCTTGCACCACCAATTCATTGACGGCCTGCAGCGTCTTCGGAGTTAGCCGGTTAAAGGCGCGGTTGAACGCATCGTGTTTGGGCACCGGCTGGCAGTAGAAATCCGTGAACTGGCGCAGGGTGTATCCGTCGGCGATCCGTTCGCGCAGTTCCCGGTAGTCCCAACTTTTGACCCGCATGACGATGAGCGAGCGCAGAACTTGTTGCGGCGTCAATCCACCGCGACCCGTCCTGGGGTTTTTCAAACCGCGTTGCAGATCGCGTCGGACGGGTTCGATCAGTTCCTCGTGGTCGTCAAGAAAATCGGAGATGTTCTGCAGCAGCGGCTCCAACACAATGCCCTGCTGCAGCAACTCCCAATCGGCGAAACTGATCTGCGGCTTCGTAGACCTGGGCATCTTCAGTCCTCTGCCTTTTTCGAGGCTTTGTCCCGCTCCCGTTTCAAAGCTTTGACATAACGCGGTGCGGCCTGGTAGAGCAGCTCCTGCAGAGCACGCCCGTTTTCCAAACAACGACGTATCTCCGGCTCAAGTTCTTCGGGAACATAGACAGCAAACCGTCGTCCTTTCAGGCGACCGTAGAGGACGTAACTGGCATGCTGTTCACCCGACAAGCAAGCAGGGCAGTTCTCGCGGACACAAGGACTGCGGCGCAAGCTGAGCGAGCCAAGAACGGCGGGCCCGAGGGTCTCTGCCTGATTCTGAAACCAACGCCAGACATCGGAAGGAGATTCGGATTGGTTCGTTTTCATGTATGTATATGTGCCATACGTCACACATACTTGTCAAGAGAAAACTAATGAAAAAAGCTTCCGAACGCCTGATTTAACGTGGTATTTTGCGTTTCGAGACAGAAACTAGACTAGCGGGAAAGCCACTGCGTGGCTCAGGACTTCCGGGAGCGAAGCTATGCTGCCATTCAAGCTAATCTATCACGAGGGCTACGACCTTAACCTCGGCGCGCACGTTTTTCCCTCGCAAAAGTTCAGGCTCATTGCGGAGAAATTGCGGGCGGATGGAATCGCCTCGAAGGAAGACTTCGTGCGTCCGGAGCCGGCGAATGACTCCGACATCCTGCGCGTGCACACGCCGGAGTGGGTCAATAAGCTGAAGACGGGAACCCTGACCCCCAGCGACATCATGAAACTGGAAGTGCCTTACTCGCAGGAGTTGGTGGATGCTTTCTGGCTGGCAGCCGGAGGCACAATAGCGGCCGCACAGGCGGCGCTGCGCGACGGCTTCGGTTGCAATCTCGGCGGCGGTTTTCACCACGCCTATCCGGGCCACGGGGAAGGATTCTGCGCGATTCATGACGTCGCAGTGGCCATCCGCCGCATGCAGAGCGATGGCGCGATCCGCAAAGCCATGGTGATAGATACCGATGTGCATCACGGTAACGGGACAGCGGCCATTTTCAGCAAGGACGACTCGGTCTTTACTCTGTCGATCCACCAGGCGAACAACTATCCGGCGCACAAACCTGCCTCCACCCTGGATCTCAACATAGAAGACGGCGTCAGCGATGAAGAATACCTGAATGCCTTGCTGCCCGCTGTCCGTCATGCGCTTGAGAAATTTCCCGCTGACATGATTTTCTATGTTGGCGGGGCTGACCCTTATCGCGAGGATCAACTCGGTGGTCTGGATATCTCGATAAGCGGGCTAAAGGCGCGGGACGCCGGAGTCTTTAAAGAAGCCCGCAGAAGAAAGATTCCCGTCGTAACCACTCTGGCGGGCGGTTACGCGCGCCGTGTGGAAGACACGGTGCAAATCCACATCAATACCATCCTTGCCGCAAGGGAAGTCGCGGAGAAGCTGCCACAGGCGCGCCCAGCAGGGAATTAACCCGCATTTCTCACGAGAAAAGGCCTTTCCATCTGCTCAAACGCAGCAACGCGTTGTCATCTTGAGTCGATCCGATGAGGATCGGCGAAAGATCTCAACCTAAAGTCTTGCATCGTCTCGGTTGAGATCGTTCGGGACGCAAACGGCGCGTCCCTCAAGATGACAACGCGTTCTTGATTTGAAGAATGGACATGTTTGCGTCTCGTGAGAAACGCACATTAAGGTTTCAGCGCGGCAGATGGGGACGACCCGCCTGCGGGCTGCGCGGTACGCTCGATGGCCTGAACTAAGGATCTCTCGAAGCCTTCGGAATCGAACCCTTCCGCGCGAAATGCAATTTTCCCGCTGCGGTCGAGAATCACGGTGGTTGGAAAGGAAAATACGCCCAAGAGCCGCTCAAGGCCGTCCGCGAACAGCGTGGCGGTCTTCGGTTTTTCCTCCTGGACGAAGGGCAGCACGAGTGATTCATCGTCGTCGCAATTTAACGCATAAAAAACCAAATCGCTTCTGGCCGTGTAGCGAGTCGCGATGTTATCGAAATGCGGTTCCAGTTCACGGCAAGGCCCGCACCACGTGGCCCAGAATGTGAGTACGAGGATCTTTCCCTTGGCGTCACCGAGCCGAACGGGGCTGCCATCCGCCACTTTCCTAAGGACAAAATCGTAGGGCTCCGTTCCATTGGGATTCCTGGCAGGCTTCGCGGGAGAGGCTGCGGCTGTCGTCGCGTCGAACGTGTTGAGCAGGTAGTTTCCCAGGCCATCTTCCGATCCGTGCGCTAGCCTCCAAACGTTGCCGATTTTCCGCCGCAAATCAGCGCGAGAAGGAGCGCCGGTCGAGCCATCGGTCAGGGCGAAGGCCCGAGCGTATTGCAGGATTGCCGCGTTCAGGTCCTTGTCCAGCTCAGCGATTTCACCCAAACGATCTGCGGCTGTGGCGTTCGGAATCAGCATGTAACTTGCTGCATAATCTTTTCGCGCATTCGGGATGTCATTTAGCTTCCGGTAAAGGCTTCCACGAACGAGCAGGAGGGAAGACTTGTCCCTCATCTTCGAGGCTTCCCAGTCTTCAGGAGATACCCGCGGAGATTTGTCGGATTCGGGCGTTTGTTCCACATGTTCCATAACGCGGCTGCAGTAGAAAACCGCCCGGCGATATCCGGGTTGGTCCCCATAGCGATCCAGGAGCTGGATCGTGAGCATGGTATTCGAGATATCCTCCGGATTGAGGGACACCAGCCGTTCGGAATAGTTCACGGCGCGTGGAAAATCCCGGAGCTGCATGCTGGACTCCACCAGCGCACGGTAGATCTGCGCGCGCTGTAAGGATTCAGGATACCTTTTGAGAAAGGCCTCCAGGTTTTTCACCAACGCTGCGCGATCATTGGACGCCCCCTGGATTGCCTTCTGCAGCTCCACCTGCTCCGCGGGGTCAATCGCCTGTTGAGGTCTCCTTGCGAGTGCGGATGGCGCTGCCAAAGAGGGTTCCTGGCCCGCCAGGGCGGCGGCAAACAGGAGACTCAGGCAAGCCGGAAGAATGAGTCCCAAAAGGGCTGGGCGGGGAATGGCCACACTTGTATTGTACCGGGGTGCGCGCGGTTTTGCTGGGATTCGTCAGTAGTAATTGCACACCAAAGCAAGGTCAGGAGCCTCTAACCTCGATTCCGCCGGAAACGGTGTGCACTTCAATTCGCCCGGAAGAAGAGCCGATATGCGCGCGCAGGGAATGCTTGCCCTGCTCCTCCAGGATGACCGGAATGCTGGTGCGGATGTTGCCGGAAGTGGCCTCGGCTGTGAACAGAAAACCTGCGCCGGGCGGCACGCGAATATCCACCGAACCGGAAACGCTCTTTATCTCCCACAGGCGGTTGGCGCTTGGGTCGCCAACAACGATGATGCTGCCGGAGATGGCGTGAACCTTCAAGTCGTTTTTGACCCCAGTCACCTCAATCGAGCCACTCGCGGTCGACGCTTCCACGCGATCACCGGGTTGGTTCACACGGATGGAACCGGAGGCGGCAGTCACTTTCAGATCGCCCTTAACGTTGGCCAACACCACATCGCCGGACGCGCTCGATACTCGCAGGATTCCGCCAATCCCGTTGGCATCAATCGAACCACTGGCGGCTGAAATCTGCGTGTCGCGCTCCACCCCGTAGATGTGCAGATATCCGGAAGCCGACGAAGTTTTAACCGGTCCACGCACCCCATCGACCGTGATACCGCCGGAGGCTACCCCGGCATCGATTTCCGTATCGTGCGGAACTTCAATCCTGTACTCGATCGATACGTTCTTGAGCCAGGATGTATTCTTACCGATGCGGATCACGCTGTCGTGCTGTTCTATGGGAGGATTGCCAAGGACCTCCTGAATGTTTTTTTCCGAGTTGCCAAACAGCGACCATCCTCCGGTGACCTTGCCCCAAATGTGCACTTTGCCGTCGCCGGTCCCTTTGATTTCCACATTCCCTGAGGCATTGCTTACTTCCAGCCGCACTGGGCCAGAGACACTCAGGGTTCGCTCAAACGTATTGTCGGCTGCCGTCGTATAGCGGGGCGCCAACGCAAGCGCCCCGTAAACGAGCAGAACTCCCGGAATCCAAGCTCGGCGCGTTGTCATTATTAGGGAACTCATTTGGGCTACTCTGCCCTCCTGCATAGTGATACGCAATCCGGGATGGTTATGTTCCCGCGGATTTGGCCAAGGCTTCGTTCAACGACCCTTGACGGTAGCCTTGCAAGTCCAGCGTTACGTAGGTGAAACCGGCGGCTTTCAAGGAGCGGGAAATCGCTGCGGCCATCTCCGGAGTCAAGGCGCGCGGAAGTTCCTCGGCGGCCACTTCCACGCGTCCCAGGGTGTCGTGCAAACGCACGCGAAACTGGCGAAACCCCAGTGCTCGCAGGGCCGCTTCGCCCCTCTCAATCAAAGCCAGGCGCTCCTCCGTCACTTCGGTGCCATAGGGCAGGCGCGACGCTAGACACGCTGAGGCCGGGCGGTCCCACATCGGCAAACCGGCGCGCTGCGCAAGGAAGCGGATTTCGGCCTTGTTCAGTTGCACCTCCAAAAGCGGAGTGAGAACCCGATGCTCGGCGGCAGCTCGCTGGCCCGGCCGGAAATCGAACGTGTCATCCGCGTTGACTCCATAAGCCACTGCGGCAATTTGACGTTCCGCGGCGAGAGCATCAAGGTTCGAGAACAGTTCATCCTTGCAGTAGTAGCAGCGGTTAGGATCGTTTACTCGGTACGCCGGGTTTTCCAGTTCATGGGTTTCGACGAATTCGTGACGGGCGCCTGAGGCGCGCAGAAAACTCTCTACCTGTTCTCTATCGAATGCGGAGTAACTCGCGGAAATGGCCGTCACCGACAGAGCGCGGTCGCCGAGCGCTTTATGCGCGGCCCATGCCAGGTACGCCGAGTCGATTCCGCCGGAAAGAGCCACGATGAGGGAATGCAATCCGCCCAGCTTAGAAAAAAGAAGCTGCTCCTTGTCCGAAGCAACTCGCGCGGAACTTTCGCCGTTATGGATCTGCACCAGGGTTTTCATAGGCTATTCGAGTATAGCCCAGTAACATTCCTTGCGGTATCGATTGACGCCCCAGAACCTGAATTATTTGAAGTCGAGAAGAGCGTCGACCGTGCCTTTCCGCGTGTCTGTCTCGAGGTAGTGGCCGACCGTTTCGTAGTGTACCGGCAGTTCCTTGAAAATGGTCTCGCGATGGGATTCCAGGCGAAGAAGGAAATGCTCAAACGCGGTCTTATCCATGATCTCGCCGGGCTTCAAGGGCCAGGCTTCGCGGATCAAACGTTCTCCGGCAAGCGACATCCCGGTGATGTTCAGGTCGTGGTAAAGATATTGCCTTCCTTCCGTGATACTCACGGAATAAGAAACGGTGTGAGCTTGGTCGTCGTAGGCTGCTACCTGTTCGACTTTGGCATCCAGATAGCCCACGTGCCCGTAGGCTTCCTTCACTCGGTCCCAACCTCCTTCGATGGTCATCCCGTTCGCCACATCCCCGGGATTTAGCCCCAGAGTCCGCTGGAGCGTCTCGGTCGATACCGCGCTATTGCCTTGCCATTGCCCCTCTTTCCAGTGATAGAGAGAACCGGGCGCGCAAGACACGTACACAGGGATTGCTTCCGGAAATTTCTGATTGGGATTGCCTGAGAGCCGCACTTCAGCCGGGCCGATCTTGGCGCGCACGAAACCCTGCTCCAAGTAGATTGGGCGAATCGCTTCGGCGAGGAAAACATCGATGGTGAGCCGGGAATATGCCTTGCCGCGAATCTCAGGTAGATGTTGCTGAACGGCCGGGTTGTCCTTCAGCGCTGGGTCGCTGAAGTCAACGCTGGCAATTGTCTCCGGCACCCCGGTCATCTGAAACTCTTGCTCGGACGCATCGATCAGCGGATTCGCCAGGACGAAGTGATGAATCTCAGCCTTGAAACCTTTGGACGTCAGAAACGCCGCCAGTGAATTTCCCGCCAGTTCGACCACCGTTCCCCCTTCCGGCAGCGTGCCATCATAGAAAGGGAGATTTTGGCGAATCGCGCCGGTAAGTTCTCCGTCGCTGAACCACGGGAAATTGTCGTAGGCCACGGGCAGTCGCGGAGTCTCTTCGACATGGAAGGTAAGCGTGACGGCGTCGTTGTGCGTGTCAAATTTATAACTGATTTTCGCAAACAGCCCGCTGCGCAGCAGAAGGTCCGCCGCGTCCTGTAACTCTTGCCGGCCCACTTGGGAACCAATCGCCAGCCCGGAAAGGGTGGCGATCTGCTCCTCCGTGAACGTTTTTGTACCCTCGGCATGTATTGCCTTCAGCGTGGCAGTTTGCGGGTAAGCAGTAGCCGGAGATGCGAGGAATATCAGCAGCGCGAGCGGAAGCAACCAGAGGCAGTGCCGCATATGGTTATTCTATGCCGAATTGCACGCATTTGTGTGCGGAGGTTCGTGTGCCCCGTGTGCCGGTTTCGCACCTGGGCTCTTGGGTTCCTCTTCGTAGGGGCGCAGCA
>JBAVHY010000337.1:0-9209 GCA_049686315.1 Candidatus Acidiferrum sp.
TCCAGTTTTAGGTCGAATAGTTCAAATGCCCGTCCTCCTGCAGCCTTACAACAAGGCCCGCCCGCGATGGTTGCCTTGTTCGCCGCAGTCAATGGTCGGAGCGCTCCACTGCCGCCTTCACCGTGGAGAGCGACGCTGACTTGCGCGATCAGTCCCATCGCCTACATTCACTGTAGGAATTCCTGGAAGGCTTGGTGTCACGAAGAAGTCAATTTGCTGCCACCCCATTGCACAATTTGTGTCTCGGGAAAGCACAGGTTAATCGCTCTTCGTCCACGACTTCGCGTTCCTTTCCTCGAACCCCACCGTGTATAATGCACGCCGGTCAGCTCTCTCCTTTGAATCGCATGCATCAATGAGCGCAACCGAACCAAACCGCAGCCGGGCCGCAAGCATCTTCACCGACGTTCATTTCTGGGTGCCGGCGGCTGTCCTTCTCGGCGGACTGCTGTTGTTGAGATTCATTCACTGATTATTTCCACGGAGGATCATGCCAGCCGAATCGGCGCCCGCTTCTCCCACGCCATCTCAAGACCCGGCTCGTCACCGCAGCCTGCAACTTCTCGGCATCCTTTGTGGTTTCACGGCAGGAGCGTGGCTCGGCGCGGCGGAAGCTCCCACCAAGCTCGTCTCCATCGGCATATCCCCGATTGTGATTTCGCTCATCATGGTCGTCGGCGTCTTCCTTGCGCGATGGAGCCTGCCCGCTCTTATCCTCGGCACATCCTCCGTTCGCGCCGACATTCGCCGCGCGCCCCATCTCATCCTCTGGGCGCTGCTCGCTGGTTGCCTCTGGGCCGTGGCCAACACTCTTACTATTTTTGCCATCCGCGATATCGGCCTCAGCATCGCTTTCCCTCTCTGGAATTCCAACAGCCTCCTCGGCATTTTTTGGGGCTTCCTCTTTTTCAACGAATTACGCCAGGCCGGCTGGCGCCGCTGGGCCGGCGTTCTTGGCGGAGCGCTGGTTATGTGCGTTGGTGCTGCCGTTCTCGCCATCGCCTCCGCTTCTCAGAGCTCCTCGGCGCATTCCTTAAACGGCGTGTGGGCCGCGCTCGGCGCTGGCGTTCTTTGGGGCACCATGTATATCCCCTACCGCAAAGCCTACCTGACGGGCATGAACCCGCTCTCATTCGTAACTTTCTTCACCTTCGGCGAACTTGGCATGATGACCGCGCTGGCCCTCGGCTACAACGGTTTTGCTCCGCTCTGGCGTGAACTCATGCAGGCGCGCGAGATCATCTTTTGGCTGATGCTCGGCGGCTTCATCTGGGTGATTGGCGATCTATTTCAGCAATATGCCGCGAAGTATGTTGGCATCAGCCGCGGCATTCCTCTTTCAAACACCAACCAGCTCTGGGGGCTGCTGTGGGGAATTCTTGTTTTTGGCGAATTGCATGGCAAAAGCCACACTACGTATCTGCAAGTGATCGGAGGCTCTCTCCTCATGATGTTGGGCGTCGGCGCCATCGCCCTTTCTTCGGCCACCGGCGAAGAGCAAAAGCATTGGAAAGAAGCCGCACAAAGAGAGAGTGAACGCTACAGCGTCGCTGCTGATTACGTGGCCGCGCGCTTTGAAGGCCGCCAGGCCGCCAGCGAAGCTCTGCCGAACCGCAGCGCGCTGGACTGGCTGCTTGTCGCCGCCGCCACTGCCATTCTTCTCGCCTTCGCCTCCATCACGCGTGTCCCGCAAATTTCTTTTCATTGGGGACCCGTGTTGGCCCTCACCCTCGCGCTCCTTTTGTTACTGTTCTTTTGTGGCCGGCAGCTTTGGCGCACCACACGTTTTCATTGATAGAGTGTTTTCCTGGCAATGGCGAATCTTCCAAAAGTGGATGTGGTCGGCGTTGGCCTGAACGCCACCGATACGCTCATCCCTGTTCCGCATTTCCCCGAGCGCGGCTCCAAGGTGGAAATTCATTCCGCGAATGCTTTGCTGGGCGGTCAGGTGGCCAGCGCGATTGCCGCCTGCCAGCAGTGGGGCTTGCGTACCCGGTATATCGGAAAGCTGGGAGAAGATCACGCCGCCGCGCTGCACCGTGCGGAATTCGAGCGGCTTGGCGTGGAAACCCATCTCTTCACTGCGCCGGGCTGCCCCAGCCAGCAGGCTTTCATCCTCGTCGATTCATCCGGAGAACGCACCGTGCTCTGGAAGCGCGACGCCCGCCTGACGCTGCTCCCCGAAGAACTCGACCGCGATTGGATTCTGAATGCCCGCCTGCTTCACCTCGATGGCCACGATACTCCCGCCGCTGCCCTCGCCGCTCGATGGGCGCGCGCGGCCGGAGTCCCTGTCGTGGCCGATCTTGATGATCTCTACGCCGGCTATGAAGTTCTCTTGCCCAACATCGATTTCTTGATTACCAGCCGGGACATCCCCACTCGCCTCACCGGTGAAACCAATCTCCGTAATTCGATTCCGCAAGTCCATAAGCGCTATGGCTGTCGACTAACTGCCGCAACTTTGGGCCAGGAAGGAGTCCTAGCGTGGGATGGCGAGCAATTTCACTATGCCCTCGCCTACGGCGTTGAACCCGTGGACACCACCGGCGCGGGCGACATCTTTCATGCCGGGTTCATCTATGCATTCCTGCAGACCTGGCCGTTGCAGCGGCAACTCGAGTTCGCCTGCGCCGCCGCCGCTTTGAACTGCACCGCGGTCGGCGCCCGTGGCGGCATTCAATCCGTGGAAAACATCGAGCGCTTCATGGCAACAAGCGAAAAACACCCCGCCGCCTTCTAGATTTTTCCGGTAGGGCGCGGCACGCTGCGCCCCATTTCCACACAATCCCCCCGCCATCTCAAGTCCGCCTTTTTTTGGAGTGCGGCGGCTTGCTTGTCCTGAGCGAAGTCGAAAGGCCGCCGCTTTTCCCATCTCAACGAATGCGCCAGATCGTCACGTCAAGGCGAACGTTCTTCAGACCTGCCCTTTTCTTCTCTTGTAGGGTCCGCCTACTTGAGGCGGACCGCTCTTGGGTTTGCCCCGGGGAACGCCGATCTCCCGATCGGCCTCTTGGGTTTCTCTCGGGTTTGTGGGGTCCGCGTTCTGAGGCGGGCCGCCAACTTCTCCACGCCTCAGCCTAACTTCTCGCCACCGACGCGACGGTCCGTCCTTCTTAATGCGCCGCATTTGCGGCCAATCCCTCAATCACCGCAATATTCCCCAACAGCTCCGCCGGCAAATTGTGCCGCTGCTGCAAATAGCTCGGCGCGTTGTAGGATATCCACACTTTTCCCCCAGCATCTTCCGCAACGAGAATCTTCAGCGGCAGATCCAAAGCGACGCTCGGCGCAGCCAGCATCAACGGCGTCCCGCCTTTGGGATTCCCAAAAATCAACAATTTCGTATTCGGCATTTTCAATCCAGCCTTCTCCGCTTCGCCGCTGTGATCCACAACGGCGAACAGTTTCACGCCCTTTGCCTGCAAGATTGCTTCGAGCTTCGCCACGGTTTCCACCACTGAGTACTGGCTGGCGATCCTCACAATTCCATTTCCTACGATCGCGGTCATAGGGGCCTCCTGGGCGCCGGAAAGACTACGCGCCGAAACGTGGCGCGCGGAAACCAAATAGTAGCTCATTACCACGCCGAGCAACGCCAGCAAGAGTGCGATTGCCACGGCAAGCGTGGACGCGTTGCCGAACGTACGAGTGCGCAGGTATCTCACCAAAGAAAGGAGGCAAACGAGCACGCCCAGCAAAATCAAACGCCGTTCCTAACCAGAGAGAGAAGCCGTAGGACGCTATGCGCAGCTCCGGGCGTGTGAGGTTAAACTCCTGCAAAAACAAACCGAATCGCGCCAGTACAAATCCCAATGCCATCAGCGCCAGCCCCGTCCGAATCCAGGCGAGAAATGTGCGCTCCGCCGCCAGAAAATCCCCGGGACTGGCTTGGAACTGTTCTGGTGTTTCCACGGAATTTCCTTTCCTGCGCCCTTCCTCTGACTCCTCTGGTGGGTCCGTGTGAGTTCTCGCGTTTTTCGTCAGGGCGTGGCTTCAGCCATGCCGTAACTGCCGCGAATCCCACAAGGCTTTAGCCGCTGAGGGCCGTCTTCTCTAGTCCTCACACAGACTCTTAAGGGGTGACCTTGACCATGGCCACCGAATGCGGCGCAACCTTCGCCGAATACGTTCCCGTGAACGATCCAAGGTCCTTGTGCGCCCACAAGTCGCGCACTTTAGCGGCAATGTGGTTCGGATAGGCGAGCTGCTCCCACGTAACGCTCACTTCACTTTCCGACGTTCCGCGGTTAAACAGAATCGCCGCGCGGCTACCATCGCTCAAAGATTTTGCCCACACTTCCAGGTCGCCATTCTTGACGATGCGATGCCCCTCGCGCCCCAGTTTGTCCTGGTTCACCGCGATCACTTCCGGATTCGTGAGAATTTCCTTGATCTCCGGCGTCATCGACCGCACATCGTTTCCAGAAATCAGTGGCGCGCCGAGCAAGGCCCAAAAGCTAAAATGCGCGCGATATTCCGGAACGGTCATGCCGCCGTTTCCAACTTCCATCATGTCTGGATCGTTCCAGTGCCCCGGGCCCGCATAGGGCTCGAGTCCCACCTGCAGGTCCAGAATGTCGACCATGCCGTATTGACAGCACGTGCCATCCGGCCACTTCTTCTTGCTGCTCCACACGTCGCTGATGTCTCCCGTTGTGCGCCACAAATTCCCAATTCCTTTTCCCCACAGCCACGGCTTGGCTGTGCCCCACTCGCACATGCTGAAAACAATCGGCCTTCCCGTGGCAAGCAGGGCATTGCTCATCGTCGTGTACGCCTCTTCCGCGTTGCGCGTCCCGGTGTTGCACCAATCGTATTTCAAGTAGTCCGCGCCCCACCGGGCATACTGCAGCGCATCTTGATACTCGTGGCCCTGGCTCCCCGGGCGTCCCGCGCAAGTCTTCGTTCCAGCATCCGAATACAAGCCGAATTTCAGTCCCTTGGAATGTACATAGTCCGCCAGCGCCTTGATCCCGGAAGGGAAGTGTTGCGGGTCCGCCACGATAAATCCATTTTCATCCCGGCTCACTTGCCAGCAATCATCGATAACCACATATTGGTAGCCTGCTTCCTTCATCCCATTGGCCGCAATCGCATCGGCCACGGATTTGATCAACTCTTCGCTAACGTTGCACGCGAATTTATTCCAACTGTTCCACCCCATCGGTGGAGTCTGCGCCAACGAGTCTCGCTGATTCTGCGCGTTTGCGCCGCGGGCAAACAAAATGACTGCGAAGAAAACGGCTCCCAGCGTCTTCACGCGTTTCCAATTCCAACTCATTTGTCTTCTCCTATGGATTTTTCCATCAGGTATAGAGCCAGCGCCTGGTTTGCCTGCGTCCACGCCAGCGGCGTATGTGCATTTGCAATATATCTTCCGTTCTTCAGAAAATAAAGCTCCGGACACTCTCCCGCCGCCGTCACCTGCGCCAGCGAGCGGTTGAAATAGTCCACCTGCTTGCAAAAACTCGCGCTGTCGGACCGGTCGGCAAGAAACCTCTGGCCGTAAATCACGGAAAGCAGGGGATCAAATAGGCACCACTGGGCCTCGCAATTCGGCTGTAGATGCGCATCGCGAAATTCCAGCCGCTCGCTGAAGTCGCTGCTCATCTCCTTCGGGGGAAACCACTCTTCGTAATCCTGGCAGAAATAAGAATCACCCGCATAGCGTTTGATGCCGATCTCGCCCCTCAGACGCGCCTGCACCAGATTGAGAATGGCGTCTTCCATCGCTCGCGTCCGCACTACGCCTAATGGATGAATCAGAAGGAGCAGCGCCGAATCCACCATCCGCTCCGGCGGCGACTCAAACGGCAGCGTGGCATCCAGCCGTTCGCGCCCCTTCTCTGTCAGTCTCTGCAATTTCTCCGCATTCGTCGCGCGGATGGAAACCGCGCTCTCCTCGCGGCCCGTGCCCGCGCAGTTTTGATGCCGCAGCAGTTCTTCCAGCCCTGCCACCACCGCTCCCACACTCGAATTATTGATCTTGCGTTCTTCTTCCCAAGCCCCGCTGTCTCTGTCCTGCCAGTATTCGATGGCCTCAAAATAAGCGGGAATAATGCCGTAGATTTCGTAATCCCGCGGGCTCATCGGCAGCGCACCTGTGTTTGCCAGCAAAAAGCGAAACCACAGCGCCTGTCCCAGCGCGTCATTCTGCGCGTGCGACCATTTCTCCGGCGACTCGCCCAGCGTTTGCGTCGTGAATCGTACGTGTGGCCTCCGGTTTGCATCTTCTTTCTGGGAATGCGTCGGGTCCTCAATAATTTCCCGGAACCTCGGCAATTCTTTCTCGAGGAACCGCGTTATTCCCTGGATGCACGCGATTGTGGGCGCAAGCTCTCCGCGCAACCGCAGCGAGTTCGCCACCATGATGTTGTCGCGGATCCACACGTTCTGGTAACCCGTGGCCGAATCCGCCGCCTGGCTCGAGCTCGCCGCAAACAATCCATTCGCCACCGGATGAACTTCATGCGTCCGGTAAGTGGTCAAGACATCCTTGACCTTCCCCAGGCTCTCCGGCGTGTAATTCTCGGCAATCAGATGTCTTAGCAAACCGTCTTCAAGCATCAAGTTCCAATCCCATGGTTGTTCTCGTGCCTTTCGGCGGCACCCCGCAAATTCTATCCCACAAAACGCGCCCAGCAACGCTCGAACGCAGACGTATTCTGCTCTCCGGGGTCAGCCGGTGCTCCCCCTTTTTTGTGTGCCCAATCGACAAATGGCGGGAACAAAACATTCCTTGACGGTGTCTGAAGCATCGTAGCTCTTCCCGTCGTATCTTCTTGGCAGAGGCGCGCTGCTCAAGCTCCATTCTGCGCGCCATTCTCCACCTTGAAGGTGCCGGGTCCATGAACACGGGAGAGTCGGCAGCAGCCAAGCCGGAGTGGCGAAGAGCGCCCCGCTACCGCTTCCAGGCTATCGTTGAAATGGAATGGGGTTCTGCCCGCTTGCAGGCTCGCACGCGCGACATCAGCGCCAGTGGAATGTTCATCGACGCGGAAGATGTCTTGTGGATTGGCGCCGGCTTTCGCGCGCGCCTGGCCGCGGGAAGCCCCTTCTGGCTGGAGTGCTCGGTCAAGCGCGTCGAACCCGGTCGCGGCATGGGTGTCACCGTTGAACTACGCAAAGAGCAGAGCCGGCTCGACTACCAGAATTTGCTCGCGAAACTCGAGGCTGGCCGCTAATCCCGCCGTATACTTGTTTTCATGATGCATTGCTTGGATTGTGGCTCGGAACGCGCCAGCGATCAGTGCCCCGTTTGCGGCTTGACCTCGGCGGCCGCGGAATTGGTCTTTCGCCGCCGCCTTCTGATCCAGATGGCTATTTTCCTGGCTGGTTCGCTTCTCTTTCCCTATCTTAGCCAAGTCTATCCGCCGCTCGATCTCGACGGCATGTTGATCTTCTTCGGCCTGATGTTCTTCCTCGCTCTTGCTTTTGCCATCTATTTGGAGCGTCAGGCGCGCGCGCGCAAGGACATTATGATTCAGCGGCATCTTTTTACCGGGTTGCTTCCCATTCCGTTTATCCTCTCGGCGGCGCTGTTTCTGAATGGCAAGCTTGATTCTCCGAAAAATGTTTCGTATCACATGACCACAGTCCAAGGGCGTTATTTGATGCGCGGCATCGTGCGCGGCACGCGACGGCTGATTGTATATTCCTGGCGCGAAGGACGAAAAACCGAAAGCCTGGCCGTGGATTCCGACGATTTTGACCGCTTCCACGAAGGCGACAAAATTAACGTGGGCGAGCAGCCGGGCGCGCTGGCCATTCCCTGGTTTTATGGAGTATATCGCGCCGGCCAATCACAAATCGTGTTGCCGCCGGACTCGCATATGGAAGCGGATAAACCCAAGCCCGCGCCACATTCTCCGCCTCAGTAAATCGGGCGGCCGTTCGGGCCAAGCGGGAGTTGCAGTTCCAGGAAGTGGCCGTCTTTGCCCAGGCGAAAGCGGATGCGCTGCATCGATCCGATGCCTCTGTCTTTCCAATCGGGAGTGTCAATCGGTTTCTCCGGAACATCCGCCATCGACCATTCCACGGCATCGCCGGTCACTTTAATCTTTTCCGGGTCGATGTCGAACACTTCCTGGTCCAGCACGTTCACCAGCAGGTAGCGCTTCCACAAGCGCACCAGCAGCACGCCTTTTTTCTCCGAGTGGTAAATATTCCAGGAATTTGGCGCGCTGTCGTTGTACCTGACGATGGCGAATTCCAGCGTGTGCCAGGTGAGTTGTTTCGCCGCGCCTGCTTGTGCGCCGGCGGATGTGGCGAAGGCAAGCAGAAGCAAAATCGCCGCGGCGCATCGCGCGGGAGCGAGTGCGGGCGACATCTTCAAAACCCTCGTGGATGCAGCATCGGAAAAGTGTACGACAACCGCAAGAGCCCTGCACAATCAACGAGTATGTAAAATGTCGGCGCGCCGACGTTTACAAGATAAGACGATAAATGAATCTTTTCATTTCTCCGGGAAATAGCAGGGCGAGGAGAGTTGCGTATTCTTCGCCACATCCATCCAGCACTGCCTTTCCTTTTCAAAACGCTGCTGATGATCGGCGGGACGCAATTCCGTGGTCACGAAATCGCCTTCGCCACCCGCCGGCTTGCGCACCTCGATCACCTTGCGCAGGACTCCTGCCGGCGAAGTCAGGAAGTAGGTGCGGAGCGTGGGCGTTTCGCGGAAGATGACGATGTCCTCGTGGTTTTTAACGGAAACATTGAAGCCGATCATATCCGTTCCCCTGATTTTCGCGGCCACCTGCTTCACCGCCACGGCCTCCCGGGCCGGGGAGAGGGCCAAGAGGTTGGAAAGTGTCGGCGGCATCTGCGCGTCCTTGCCCATGTCGCCGAGCGCGCGGTCAACCATCGGAGCCAGGAGTTTTTCCTCCTTTTTTTTCGCTTTTTGAGCCAAAGCGGGCATAGCGGCCAGCACCGCCAAACTCAGCACGATCGCTCGCCGCACGCCGTGCCTCCGCAGCCCTGGAGTTTTCATCGGATATCCTTTTCGTAGAGTGCAGGGCAATTATACACTGTGCGGGAGCGGGCGTTGTTGACCGGGAATGCTGCTTATATTGGCGAAACGGAAGAAATGTCGGCGCGCCGACATTTACCAGGTAAGTAGATAATCGTAAAGTTCTACCGGAGGTTGAAGGGAAGTGAGGCGCGATTTTTGACCCCCACCCCCCGGGGGTCTGCGTAAGTGCGGGAAT
>JBAVHY010000338.1:0-1894 GCA_049686315.1 Candidatus Acidiferrum sp.
AGTATTTCGCGCGAATGACGCAACACGAGCGACTCAAAGGGTTCAGCGGCCATTCGGGTCGCACGGTACTTGATCGCTGGATCAGAACCAGCATCGTCAAAATGGGCAAACGGGGCCGGGCACATACGGGAGAGAAGATGACGTACCTGTACCCGACGACAATGCTCTCCTATAAAGCGGGTTTACCAAAGGACATCACCAGGCTTCGGGGCGTACACAATTTCGTTTACACAGTCCTGCTAAGGGCTGACGCAAAAACAACTTCACAGATTGGGTGAGATGGTGTAGTTCCATTTCGGCAGGATCTCGTGCGGTTTCAGTCGAAGGGATTGAAGTTGTTCGGAGGTCGGTTCGGTACCAGTGGGATAGTTGCGACGGTCGAGCTGAGCGGTGACCGACAAGCCAGTTTCCGTTCTGGTGGAGCGGATGAAGTTGAGGATCTTTTGGTAGCTGTCGAGTGGTTCGCCTGCCCAGTTCTTGGAGATTTCTGAAAAGAGGCGGTGTTCAATGGGGTTCCATTTGGAAGCACCGGTCGGGTAGTGGGCCACCGTGAGAGTCAGACCGAGAGAGTCGGCCAGTTGAGATTGGAGTTCGGTTTTCCAGGTGCGGCGTCGAGCGCCATTGCTGCCGCCGGTATCACTCAAGATGAGAAGTTGGCGGGAGCGTGGATAGCGAGTCGAGCCTTCGTGTTGCCACCATTGTGCGATGGCGTGCGCGGCAAAGGCGGATGTGTCATGTGAGACTCCCACCATGACTGATCCTCGGTTGGCGAGCACGTCATAGATTCCGTAAGGGATGGCAACACCGGTGGCATCGGAGGGGAAATCGTGGTCGTTGACCGACCGGGGAGCCAGATCCCAGCGCGCGCCGGGATTCTTGAAGTTGCCAATCAATTCGCGTTTCTTGGTATCCACGCTAATGATGGGCAAGCCACGGCGTTGGAAGCGCTGACGAAGATCGCTCAGATAGAGGAACTGATCATTGCGGTCGGGGCTTAAGTCGGTGGAGAGTTTCTTGTGATTGACGCGCAGGGAATAGCCCATCTGGTGGAGAAGACGTGCGACGGTGCTGGGGCTAACGCTGACACCGAAGTCGCCCAACGCCATGGCAATCTTCTCGGTAGTGCGCCGAGACCACTTCAGCCCGGTGATGGGATCGCCAGCGGTGTCGTATTCGAGCAGAAACTCGATCAGTGTGAAGATGTCGGCGGTTTTTTTTCGACTGACTTGCGTCCGCCACCGGAACGGCGCGTGCGGCCCGTCGATACATTCTGATCGAGCAGTTGTTGGCGTCCGCGGGCGACGGTGTGCGGGTCCAGGCCGAGGAACGCGGCCAGAACGCTATCGCCTCCATGTCCCAGCTTGATGGATTCCAGCCCGGCGAACAAACGACGTTGCTGCTCGTCAAGCAGGCTATAGAAAAGCAAGATGGCCGCCTTCAGCTCATCGGGAGATACCTGGAGGGCGGAGGCATCGGTCAGCAGAGGAACCGACTGGGCGGTTTGCCTGGTGCGGAGTTGATCGCGAGCTTGCCGGCCATCGGCGGAGGTGTAAAGGAAACGCCCGGCCACCTCGGAGCGGCGCAGACGCTCGGCGCGGAAGAGATCGTGGAGGGGGTCTTGGACCTCAGCATGGAGAACGTCAGCCAGTTCATCGGCGAACCAGCCGTTCGGGGACTGGTTGACGAAGGACTCGATGGTGGAGACGAGGGTGCCGTAACGGGAAAACCAAGCTGCATCGTGGGACCACAGGCCGACGTCGTCGAAGCGGGCGGCTTCGCGGAGGGCATAGTAACGGCCGCGATGGGTATAGCTGGAGAGGTAATCCAGGAGCTTGAGTTTTCGAAAGACGGTGAGGTCGGCACTGGTGCCGAGAGCGGCTTTGAGTGCGGGCAA
>JBAVHY010000339.1:0-9967 GCA_049686315.1 Candidatus Acidiferrum sp.
GTAGGTGACAATCTCCTTCACCTGTGCGCCCAGTTGTTGCAATTTTTTCACTAGTTCAGGGTTGGCGCGGTCGCTTCTCGGTAATAAAACTCGTTTGCCCTTCAGCCCCCCTGCAAGCTCTTCGGCCAAGGAGACTCCTTGATGCTTCGTGGCCACATAAGCGACTTTCAGTCCAGCGTTCCGTGCCGCCTCCGCAGTCGCGGGTCCCACGGCCGCAACGCGAACGCCGGCCGTCACCTTCGGCAAGTCAACCTTCAGGAACTGACTGCGTCCCTGCAAAGCTCGCAATGCATTCTGGCTGGTCAGAAAAACCCAGTCGTAGCGCCGGATATCACGAATCGCTTCATCCAGCAACGCCGGATCGTCTGGAGGGCCGAACGCCACCATCGGCATCAGAATGGGCACCGCACCCTTTTCTCGCAATGCCTGCACCAAAGCCTCACTTTGCTCCATCGCGCGCGTTACCACCACGCGCTTCCCCTTCAGGTAAGTTGCGGAGACCTCAACCACGTGCGCGGTTCACCTCATCCAAGATGTTGCGCGCGCCTCCTTCGATCAGCCGCTTCGCCATCTGCTCGCCGAGTTGTGCGGCCTGCTCAGAAGGCGCACTAGCTTTCTGCCGCACGTATTGAACCCCGTCGACGGAGCACACCACCGCCTCCATCATCAACTCGCCGCGTTCCATGCGCGCCCACGCACCCAGCGGCACTTGGCAGCCTCCGTGCAAGGCCGCCAGCAGCGCGCGTTCGGCGATGATCTCGGTCCGCGTTTCCGGATGGTCCAACTTCCCCAGAATTTCCGCAGCCTCCTGATCCTTCGCACGCGATTCAATCGCAATAGCGCCCTGTCCCACCGCCGGCAAGGAAATTTGCGTCGACAACGTTTCCGTAATCCTCTGGCTCCATCCCAGCCGGTCCAAACCCGCCTTAGACAACACAATCGCGTCGTACACCCCGCTCTCCACCTTGCGCAGCCTGGTATCCACATTGCCGCGCAGTTCGCGAATGTCCAGGTCCGGCCTGTAGTGCCGCAATTGCGCCTGCCGGCGCAGGCTGCTCGTGCCCACGCGCGCTCCTTGCTTCAGGTTGGCCAGCACGGTGCCGTTGTTCGAAACCAGACAATCTCTGACGTCGTCGCGCCGACAAACCGCCGGGAAAGACAATCGGCCGGGCGTCTCTGTGGGAATGTCCTTCACGCTATGCACCGCCAGGTCGATGCTCTCCTCCAACAGCGCCTCTTCCAATTCCTTGATGAAAATGCCCTTGCCCCCGATTTGTGTAAGCGGCGTTTGCTGCATCTTGTCACCGGAGGTCTTGATAATGATGATTTCCGCTTCGACGCCAGTAAGCTGAAACAGTTGCTTGCGCACAAACTCCGCTTGCCAGCGCGCCAGGATGCTGCCACGGCTGCCAATGCGAAGCGGCCTCACGGTTTCTCCCTGTCGGATAGATACAGGTCTCGAATCGCTTCCAGGCTCTGTATTTTCTTGTGCAGTTCTTTCTCCATCCGCAGCCGTTCCGCGGGCGCAATCAACAACCTTTCAATCAGTTCGTCCATCAACACGCCCAGGTGCTCGCGGTCTTCCGGACTGAAGTGGTTCATGCCAGCCAGCTTTTCCTGCAGGAAGGCCACGCGGCGCTCCTTCATGCTTCCACGCAAAATGTCCATTACGCCGATCAATTCCACGCTGGCTTGCCAGGAAATGAATTTCCCCAAATGTTCTTCCACCAGCGCTTCGGCCTTGGGAACCTCATTTTCACGCGCGTTGCGATTCTGCTGCACGATCTCCGTCAAATCATCCATGGTGTAAAGATAGGTGTTGTAGATTCCGCTGACCGCCGGCGCGATATTCCGCGGCAGCCCCAAGTCCATCAGAAACAACGCACGGTTGCCCCTTGCCGCCATGGCCCGCTCGATCAGTGGCTTGGTCAACAGCGGATCTTGCACTCCCACGGCGGAAACAATTACGTCTGGCAGTTTCAGCGCGGTGTCCCACTCACCCCACTCAATCACTTTGCCATTGTATTGGCGGGCAAATTCTTCAGCCTTCTCGCGCGAGCGGTTGGTCACGTAAAGATGCCCGATATTGCGGTCGCGCAACTGGGACACCACTTGCTCGCTAATCGTGCCGGCGCCAAGAACAAGCGCGCTGCGGTCATTCAATTTTCCAAAAATCCGCTCCGCCAACTTCATCCCCGCGGATGCCACGCCCATCGGGCGCGTACCCAATTCCGTTTCCGCGCGTACGCGCTTGCCAACTTCCAGCGCAGCCTGGAACAAGCGATTTAGCACCGGCCCGGTGACGTGATCTTCATGTGCGCGGAGATACGCCTCGCGCACCTGGCCAAGAATTTCCGCCTCGCCCAATAGCATGGATTCCAGGCCTGCCGCCACGCGGAATATGTGCCGCACAACATCATGGTCGTAATGGTGATACAGGGAGGGGTTCAGGATATCGGGCCGCACCTCGTGAAATTTGCTCAGGTAAGCGGAAAGCGCCGCGGCTGATTCGCGATTGCCATTGGGGCGAACACCGTACACTTCGCTGCGATTGCAAGTGGACAGCACCAGCGTCTCTTCCAGGATGCCCCCCGAACGCAGTTCCTCAGCCGCTCGCAGCGCTTGTTCATTCGAGAAAGACATCTTCTCCCGCACCTCCACCGGTGCGGTGCGGAAATTCAGGCCGACGAGAACAAGCTCCATGTGGCGAGTCGCGCGCTCCTAAAAATACCGGTGGTGCTGCGAAAAATAGAGGTTCACCACGGTAAAGCTCAATATCACCAGCACAAAATTGAACACACACAACTTTGACGCTCTAGCACCGCGCCAGGCCGTTGTGCGCGCCAGTTGGAAGTACGCCGCATACAAAAGCAGCACGAGTAATGTGACCAGGTATTTGGGATCAAAGTAGGCCTGCTGCCCTGGCAAGCGATCCACCGCCAGGAATCCCAGCGCCGTTCCCACCGCAATTGTGATCAGCCCAACCAGGACGCTGGTATGGCTCATGCGTTCCAGCAGCTCCAGCGGAGGGAATCTCCATACCATGTCGCCGAGCCTCCGTATGCGCAGCAGTCTCTCTTCGCCCAGGTACATGAGGCTCAATACACAGGAAAGAGCGAACGCCGCATACGCCAGAATGCTCAGCGTCACATGCAGCGCAAACACGACCCCATGCACCGCCCCCGGAGGGCTGGGATGGTCCGGCAGCAGGTAAGCCGAGAAGAAAAATGCCAGTATGATCGGCAAAACAAACGCCCCGACCGTTCGCTGCCGGTGATAAATCTCCAGGCACAGGTAGGTGACCGCCAGGAGCCACCCAAACAGGGACATGGACCCCTGCAAGTCATGGTAGGGCACGGTATGGGTGCCCTTGGCACGCATCAGCAACGCCAGGTAATGCGCCACTAACCCCAGGAACATCAATAAGGTAGCAAGCTTTCCGGCAAGGTCCTTCCCGCCATACAGGAAGCGCAGATACAGCCCAAGGCTGGCCAAATAAGCCAAAACCGTAAGGAGTACGAACGTTTGATTCATCGGCTAGTCCCGCGCCGTCCTGAGGGCAGCGGCAGCGCGCCCTGGCCCAGTTTGAGTGTTGTTCGCAATTCTCCGAGTATACCGCACTCCCCTCCCGTCCCGCAGCGCACTGCTTCTGGGGTAACACGGCCATTCAATGTTGGCCATTTGCCCTACCAGCAACTCGGATTTATTATTCCAAGCGAAATCCTCGCTCAATTCGCCGGGACTTTCGTCGATGCTAGACTACCTGTCTTTGCGGCTTCGAAAGGAAAGGTAGGCACTCATGCCCAAGACCATCATCGCCGTTGTTTTGGCGATTGTTTCATTCCAATCCCCGGGTGCGGCTCAGACAAGAGATAAGCTCATGGGCACGTGGAAATTGGTATCGGCAAAAATCACCACAGACAAAGGCGAGGTTCGTGACTCCTGGGGTCCAAACCCCGCCGGCTTTCTCACTTACACGGAGGACGGGAGGATGAGCGCTCTCTTGACTCTGGGCAACCGCAAGCCTCTTTCCGTCTCGGATTTCATCTCCGCTCCTGAGGCGGAAAGAGCCGAGGCGTTCGCGAGTATGACTGCCTACGCGGGAAAATTCACCTTTACCGGCAACAAAGTAATCCACCATGTAGAAGCTGCCTCCATGCCAAACGACGTCGGCTCGGCTCTGGAGCGCGAAGTTGTCGAGCTGAATGCAGATCGCCTGGTCCTTCGCGTTGCCAAGCCCTATCTTCGCGGCGGAATGATGGTCCGTTCCCAGGAGTTAACCTGGAAACGAATAAAATAAATTGGCAGGCGCAGGTAGTCAGTCAAACCAATAGCAGCTAGATTATTCGTAGAGCAGGGCGATCATGGGATCGGCCTAGATGCGCGGAAGAAATTCCGCAGAACACTTCGAACTTTCACAAGGAGGGGCATGCTAACACCTCATCTATGACGTTTCCAAAGCTTGCGCGATGGCCCAGGAAATGCGGCCCCATCGCTTGGTTTCAACTTCGAGCTGTTTCCGCCCGGGCTTGGTCAAACGGTAATATTTCGCCCGGCGGTTGTTTTCGGAGTGTCCCCAGAACGAGGAAATCCAGCCCTCTTCCTCCATTCGGTGCAGCGCGGGAAAAAGCGAGCCCGGTTTAACATCAAAAGTGCCACCTGTAATCTGCTGGATTCTGCGCGAAACTCCCAATCCATGCGTCTCGCCGGAGGCAAGAGATTTCAAGATCAGCATGTGCAAAGTGCCTTGCAACAGGGTTGTCGGTTCAGAGTTCAAATGACCTCTCCTATCGGAATTCTATAGGGATAGCATTCTACTACATATAGAGTGGCAATAGGAAGCGTGCGATCTATTCGCACAGGAGTCCCCAGGAGCGGCAGGAAAAGAGTGGCCCGCCAACTGGTTGACGTGGGCTATCTTACGAACGTGATTCTCTTTTGATTTCCGCGCCAGCAGGAATAAAATCGGCAAAGTTGCAGCTCACCCATGGCCAAGGGCGAACCCCCACTTCTTTTGCGCTTCGGCGACTTCACCGTTCACCGCCGGGAGCGAAGCGTGCGCAAGCACGGCATCCGCTTGAAATTGCACGGTCAACCCTTCGAAATCTTGCTGATGTTGGCGGAACACCAGGGAGAGGTGGTCACGCGCGAGGAACTCCAGGCAAAACTGTGGAAGGGCGATACGTTTGTGGATTTCGAGAACGGCCTGAACGCAGCAGTCAAGAAACTGCGACAAGTGCTGGGCGATTCTGTGGAATCACCTCGGTATATCGAAACGTTGCCGAGGGTGGGCTACCGTTTGCTGTCGCCCGTGACAGGGGTCGAACCCAGCGAGCGTGAAGCGCCGGCTCAGGTGCTCGAACAGGAAAGCTCGAGGGAGCCTGCAGTTCCCCTCGCTGCCAGACAGCCAGCGAAGTCCTGGCGCTGGGCTCTTGTAGCCTCCGCTGCGGTAGTTTTGGCAGGGCTGGGAGTGCTGTGGTTCCGCACAGCGCATCCAGCGGCGGCCTTCCGTGAAGAAGACTCGGTCCTCGTTTCGGATTTTGTGAATACCACGGGCGACCCGGTCTTCGATGGCACCTTGAAGCGGGCCTTGGTCGTAAAGCTGGGAGAATCGCCGCATTTTAATCTCTTGAACGAGCCCAACCTCCGGGCAACGCTCCAACTGATGGAGCGCCCGGCAACCGAGAAGCTTGTTCCCCCAATCGATCGCGAGGTGTGCCAGCGGGCGGGGGCAAAGGTTGCGATTGGCGGATCCATCGTTGCGCTTGGCAATGAATACGTAATCAGCCTGGACGCCAAGGATTGCATGACTGGAGTCTCCGTGGCTCATCAGGAGCGACGAGCCCCGAATCGAGATCAGGTCCTCACGACCTTGGGTGACATGATCCCTCCCTTCCGACGCCGGCTGGGCGAGTCGCTGCCGACGATCCAGAGATTCAACACTCCCATTGCCCAGGCCACCACTCCTTCGTTATCCGCGTTGAAGGCCTACACCATGGGCGACGAGGCACGTCTGCAAGATAAGGAAGAGGAGAGCGCGGCCTTTTACAAGATGGCCGTGGAATTGGATCCGAATTTCGCGATTGCGTATGCGCGATTGGGAGCGCTTTTTCGCAATCTTTCGCAAGACGACCTGTCGCGGCAGCATATGCAAAAAGCCTTCGAGCTACGCGAGCATGTCAGCGAAAGGGAAAAATTCTACATTGCCGCGCATTACTACACGGACTTCACGCGAGAAATCGACAAGTCGGTTGAGACTTACAAACTCTGGACCCAGACGTATCCGCGCGATTGGATTCCCTATAACAACCTGGCGGATGTCGCCGCTCGCAGCGGTCTGTTGGACAATGCTGTTCCCGCCGCCCAGGAAGCACTGCGCTTGAATCCGAACAGTTGGTTCGCTTACGGAACTCTTGCACATTCTTATTTGAAAGCCAGCCGCTTTGCGGAAGCCAAGGCCGTTGGTGAACGAGCGATTGCGGAAAATCACTCGGGAACGGCAAGCAACACTCTGATCCGCGTCGCTTATGTTGAAGGCGATCAAGCGGCGATCGACAAGCAGATGGCGGCCGTCAAAGGCAAGCCAAATGAGGCGGTGATGCTGGCTTTCGCTGCTCAGGCAACCACCGGACTAGGTAAGCTTCGCGAGGCACGCCGTCTGTTCGAGATTTCGGAAGATGTGGCGCTGAAGCGAGGTCAGAAGGAAGTTGCCTCCAACGCTGCTTATGACGAATCCTTACCCGAGGCAGAGCTTGGCGACGTGGTGGCTGCAAGGTCCTACGTGGAAAAAGGGTTGCAATGGAATCCGGACCCCGCTTCACAGGCTTACGCAGCATTGACTCTGGGGCGCATCGGAGATGTGGCGCGCGCCGAGAGGTTCGTAAAGGCGGCTGACGTGCGACCGCTTGATACTCTGCACAACGTCATTGATCTCGCTGCTGCGCGCGCAGCGATTCAACTCGCGCGAAAGAACGCGAGCCTTGCGATCGAGGAATTGAAAGCCGCCGAGCCTTATGACCTGAGCGAAGCCGCTGGTGGATCGACATTATACCTGCGCGGCCTCGCATACCTGGAGGCGAACTCCCCTAAGGAAGCAGCCGCACAATTTCAAAGGCTCATCGAAAATCACGGCAGCGCTGTCACGGTCTACTGGGCACTTGCTCACCTGGGATTGGCTCGCGCCTATACCCAAGATGGCCAAACTGATAAAGCACTTGGGAAGTCCCGCGATTTTTTTGCACTGTGGAAAAACGCCGACCCGGACATGCCGATTTTGCGCCAAGCCCGAGCCGAATACGAAAAACTGAACGCGTCCCGCTGATTCATCTAGCGTAAAAAACGGAAAAGGAGTCGCATTGGTTTTGATGCGTTTGACGAACCCATTCTTCTCCGCAGGTTCACACTAGTATTGGTGACTGGGAGCTTCGGGGATGATTCTGTTTTCCTCACTCTTTTGAACGATGGGTCTGAGGAGTAATTTGTCAATCCGGTTCGGCTTGCTGTCCCGTGTGTTCCTAATTCGCGGCTCAGGTTCAAGAACCAAATCCAGTTTCGCCAGTTGAATCGACGCAAGCTTCCGTATCTTCCCGCTGACCTCCACGATGAGCGCGTCGCTCGGATGATTGGGAGTTTGCTGATGTACGACTCCTGCAAGCGCGATGGCATACCCCTTTCGATTCAGTGTAACCTGGCCCTGCTTGCCGTCAGAGCGGAGCAAGAGCGAATATTTGCCACGCGCCAAACTCTTTCCGTTGCATTGCGCGGAGTACGGCAGAGTGAATGTAGCGTTGTACTGAATAGATCCCGCTTCGCGGCCGGTGCTGGTCTTGCCGTTCTCGGAAGGCTTCGTGCCCGGCGAATCGAAGTGATCCGGATCGATCTCCGATTGGGCGCGCGCCGGAAGAACCCCAAACACGACAAAGCCAAGCAGACTGGCGGCGATTTTGATGACCGATACGAATCTCATCTGGATTCTCCTTCTCTGGTAATAGTGCGAGGCAGCCACGGGTCCCCCGAGCGATTGTAATTTCGGGTGACTAGAGCGTTTTCAGGAACGCGACAAGGTCGTCGATGTCCTGCTGGGAGAGGTTGAGGTTGAAGCGCGTGTTATAGAAGTTGACGGCGTCCAGTAACGTGGCAGCGGAACCATTGTGGAAATAGGGCGCGCGCCCGGCCAGTCCGCGCAGGATGGGTCCTTTGATCTTGCCGACATGATCGAACTTGCCATCGATCAAGGCTTGGCCGAGATCGGTAGTGGTTTTGCAGTTCTTGGTCGGTAAACCCGAGCTTGCATCCTTCTTGCACACGGTGATCTGCGGCAGGTAACTCACGTCCAGACCTCCGAGGTTAACGGAAGGGTTGTTCGGAGAGAGATCGCCGGTGCCGATATTCAATGGTGTGGGGAAAGAGTGGTTGCCAATGTTGGGCGTGTCGTGGCAGGTGGCGCAGTTTCCCTGAACGGTGGGAATGCCGCCGGCGACCAAGCCTCCGGCGGCTACGTCGTCATTGATGCCAGCAACACCGGTGATGGGAATCTGGACAGTATTGAAGATTTGCTGGCCACGAGCGATGGAGAGCCGCGCGGCGGATTGCGCATCGTGGTCGTCGTCGATCTGCGCCCATTTGTCATAGAGGTTGAAAATGTTGGGGGTGAACTGGCCGTCGCCGGGAGTCACAAGCCCACCGGGTTGTTCGAAGGCAGGGAGCAGAAAATGGACGCTGGAGTTGACGGTGATGAAAAAGGGCTGGGTGGAGAGAGAACCGGGCCCGCCATGCGCGCCATCGTCATTGAGCTCGCCGGCATTGCGGTCACGCGTTTGCGCGGTGAACAGTTTGGTCTCGAAATCCACGATTTGCTGCTGTTCCGCGGCGGTTGGCCTCGTGCCGTCTCCTTGTGCGTGAGTAACGGTGGCGTCGACCGACTGGTGCGCCAAATCGTTCATGAGCGAAGTCGGGTAATTGCCGTAAATGATTTTGGTTGTGCCGGTAGCCGGCGAGGATTCCCGGCCATCGAACATCACCGCGCTCAAGAAAGGAAGATTCGTGGTTGGCAGCGGCCGGCGGTACATGGAAGTGACATCGGTTGCGTTGCACCCGTAGCGGTTGTAGACGCTTGTGATCTGGTAGTCTGCGTTTGCCGGGACGGCGATTGCGATGCGGATGAGCCCTCTCGACAGCAGCAGGCTGTAAGCCTCGCGTCTATCTTCCACAGTGGAAACATCCGCGGTCGGGCAATTCGCGCCATCAACCGGACGAAAGATGGGGTCCGTACCCTGCGTAGCATTGAATCGCGCTTGAATATGCGGCGGCGTGATCGACATCGCGTCGCTAGGCTGGTGACACGTTACGCAGCTCCGGCCGTTCGCCCCCATGGACTGAAAAAAGGGATTAGCGGTCGTGCTAGTTGGCCCGCCAAGATTCAGGTTCGCAAAAACTCCTTCGGGATCGGAGAATTCCTGAAGCCGGGGCACGACGAGACTTGAACTGGAGGCGCCGGCGATGGCCAGACCTGACGCACCGAGAAGAGTCAGAACAGCAAGCCGCAGGGGGCGAGAGCGCCGCTGGCGCAACGTCGAACTGGATGGCATCATGCCTTTGCCGCAACTAGAATGTGGGTCGTGGGTATTGTTTTGCAAGGGTCTGGGCACCTTTCCTTGAGAATGTCCTGCTATCGCGTATCCAAAGAGGTCGCGCCTTGAACAGCCTGTAGAGCGCGCCAAGGCGGCGAGATTATGGTGGATAGTGAAGCTCGGGCAATGGACGTTACATGGGATGTGCGTGAAACATAGGTGACCGTCCAAGCCCGTGATAGAAAATGGGTTGACTGCTTGGCGGCCTCCGAAGGGTGGCTACTTCCGGTGCTGCTTGCAATCGAAGGGAGAATCTGCGGGAGAGAGCCTGGAAGAGAGAGTCTTGTATCTAGAACCCAAGAGGCGGCCCTTCGACTTCGCTCAGGACAAGCAAGGTG
>JBAVHY010000340.1:0-9892 GCA_049686315.1 Candidatus Acidiferrum sp.
TACCACCACAACCAAGACCGGTCTAGCGGTATCTGCCTACCTCGACCGCGCTCACTATCCAACCGGTCTCGATGCCGATCCCCTGCTCTTTCGTTCCCTGCGCCTTCGCCCTCATAAGACACTACCCTCATGGAACTACACGATCACTCGCAATCTGTGAAGTTAATTTTGCGTGGGCCCTAAGCAGTCGCCAAGACTTGCGCGCTGGTGACTAGAGCAAATTCGACGCGGCGGCGCATGGGGTCGATACGCTCGGCGCGCACGCGGATGCGCTCGCCGAGTTTCCACTCTAGAGCTTTTCCTGGTTTCGGCCGGCCACCACCACGACGGCCTTCGCCCCCCCTGACGGCTACGATGGCGTGATCGCGCTCGCGGTAGACGCAGCGAGCGTCAGCCGCTTCTTCAAGAGCACTAATGGGCAGCAGGCCCTCGACGAAGATGTCCAGAAGCTCAACGAAGCATCCATACTTCTGCACGGAAATAATCAGGGCGTCGTACTCGTCGCCAAGATGCTGCTCCATGAATTGCGCGGTCTTCCAGGCGATGAGTTCGCGTTCCGCGTTTGCGGCGCGGCGTTCCGTCTCCGAAGTTTCGGCGGCAATTTCTTCCAGATGCTTTGGTGAATAAACCGTCGCTTCCCCTCCAACCACCGGCTTGATGGTAGTCGGCGCCTTGGCGCCAGGATGCGCCAGCACCCATTTCAGAATGCGGTGCACGATGAGATCGGGATAGCGGCGAATAGGCGAAGTGAAGTGCGTGTACTCGTCGAAGCCCAGCGCAAAATGGCCGAGGGACTCGGCGGAATAGCGCGCCTGCTTCAAGGAACGCAGCATGAGATAAGAAACGATGCGTTCCTCGGTATGCCCGGAAAGCTTCTCCACGAGTTTCTGGTAATGCCGCGGCGTGATGTTGATGTCCACGCCGGGCAAGGAAACACGCTGTTGGCGTTCGCGTCCGTGGCCGCGGGTATCCGGCCGGCCCGCTTTTGCCGGCGAGGGAACTGTGCCGTGGCGCACTACAACCTCGCGCTGGTAGAGATTTTCAACGCCGAGGGAATAGCCGAAGGCGTGGGCGAGTTCTTCGAATTCCAGGACTTTGCGCACGTCGGGTTTTTCGTGGACGCGATGCAGCGCATGGATGCCGCGCTCGATGAGATAGTGGGCCACGGCGCGGTTAGCAGCGAGCATGAACTCTTCAATGATGCGATGGGCAATGTTGCGCTCGCTGCGGCCGATGTTGGTCATGTTCTGCTGCGCATCGAATTCGATGATGGGTTCGGGAAGGTCGAAATCGATGGAGCCGTTGTCGTCACGCCGCGCCTTGAGCAGGAGGGCGAGGCCGCGCATGGCGCGGAAATGGTGGTGCAGATGTGCGTAGCGTTCGCTCATTTCCGGGTCGCCGGTAAGCACCTTGTTGACGTTGGTGTAAGTCATGCGTTCGGCGGAACGGATCACGCCGGGAGCCATGACCGCGGTGAGCATATGACCGGCGGCGTCAAAATTCATGATGGCGCTCATCACCAGGCGCTCTTCACGCGGATTCAGAGAGCAGACGCCGTTGGAAAGCGCTTCGGGCAGCATGGGTACGGCACGATCAATGAAGTAGACGGAATTTCCGCGCACGCGGGCTTCGCGATCGAGCGGCGATTCCGCGGGGACGTAGTGGGCCACGTCGGCGATGTGCACCTGGAGAAGCCAGCCGCCATCGTCGCGGCGTTCGACGTAAACCGCGTCATCGAAGTCGCGCGCAGTCTCTCCGTCAATCGTCACGATGGGCAATTCGCGAAAATCCTCGCGGCCGGCGCGGTCCGCCTCGGTCACAGGACGCGCCATGCGCCCCGATTCCTGGAGCACTTCCGGCGGAAAAGCATGCGGCAAGTGATGTTTGCGGATAATGATCTCGGTGTCTACGCCGAGATCGCCGGGACGCCCGAGAATTTCGATGACCCGGCCAGCAGGTGCGGCGCCGCCGCGTCCATAGCGCAACAGTTCGGCATTGACCACCGCGCCATCGAGCTTCGGAATGTGCGGCAAACGCCTGCCGCGCGCGGCCTGCTCTTTTTTGCCGGGCAGAAGTTGTTCGCGCAAGGCAGGGGCCAGCTCATCGCCGGGAAGCAACTCAATTTCGTGCTGCACCCGCGGGTCGTAGGGAACCACAACGCAGTCTTTCGAGGTATAGCGAAACAGTCCGACAACCGAGGGGTGGGCACGCCCAACAATGCGTACGATGCGGCCTTCGGCGCGGCGGGCGCCGGGGAGACCACTGAGGCGCGCGATTCTGGCGATGACGGTGTCGCCGTGCATGGCGTCTTCCACGTGGTCGCGGGGAATAAAAATGTCTCCATCGACGTTGGGAAGGGCCACGTCCGGCACAACAAATCCGTAGCCATCCTGGTGCAGCACCAGCCGGCCTTTAATTTCGTCGCGCGACGACGCTTTATGTTGCGTGAATTTTTCCGCAGCCTCGGCGGGGGCACGTTTGGACTTCGCGGCGGGTGCCGGGGGCTTCGGAGAGGCGCGCAATAGGAAGCGATCGTGGGAAAGTTCCTCGACCAGGCCACGTTTCGTCAGTTTTTCGAGCATCTGCAGCAACGGGCGCCGGTCATGCTTCTTGAGGCGCAGGGAACGCGAGAGGTCTTCCAGGGACACGGGATCGTTTCTAACTTGCAGAAAACGAAGGATGTTATCAATGCTTAGCTGAGAAGGCCGCGGCATACTGCGGGTGCCTTTCTGGGAGCGATGGGGGTGCTCGCCCCATTCTAGTCATTTTTTCTAAAATTCTTGTAACTTTTTTCGGGTTTCAGGAATTTCATAGGTAGGCCAACACACGACCGATTAGCCGCCCTCCGTCAGGCTAATCGGATTCCCCGAAAGGGGAATAAAGGGGAGGCGGGAAGACCTGGCCTGCCTCCCTTCTCAATTTTATCCCAGACGCTTGGCCGGCCCAGCCCTCGCCCTCACACTCCCGCTTCTGGCTGCTAAGTTTCACATAACGCAAGTGTACCTGTGTGTGACCACTTGGAAGTTGAGGCTCAAGTCCATTCCCGGATTGGCGACGAACCGGAAATTGCCGCGTAGCGGTTTAAATCGAAATGTAGGGCGGGCACGGCGAGTGATGGACGGATTGTAATTATTGGTGCAGCGTTCAGTTATTGTAATGCTCGATACCCAAATAGCTCAGAAAAGAGCGGAGGAGCTCGCGCTTAAGCGACTGGTCGTCTTTTGGAATCACGGCCTGCCAGTTCTGCAAATCGTGATCAACCAGAATCAGTTCTATCAGTGCGCTGGTCAGCATCATAAGGGCAAAAAAGACCGCCATTTGCGGGTCGGGGTGCTTGATCTCCTTCCGATGTACCAGGAACAACTCCACCAGATACTGAAAAGTAAGAATTTCCAGTCTGCTAACTTTTTTGTAAAACGGGGTGTGATCGCGGCCCTGCGCGAACTGGCGGAGGGCACGCAACAGTCCGGCGTTGGCGCGGTAGCTAACCAGCATGTTGTTGATGAGCTGCTCGGCAAACACGGCCAGCGGAATCTGGCGCGCCATGGCGGGCGTGAGCATCATGCGCAGCCTCTCGTCCTGACGCTTCAAGATGCCGATGATCACCGTTTCGAGCAGCGCGTCCTTGTCAGGAAAACGGCGATAGATAGCCCCGGGCGTCAATCCCGCGTGCTGAGCGATGCGTGGAATGGTGGCGCCCTCTAATCCGTGCTGTCCCAAAACCTCCGCCGCTGCCTTCAACAACTTACGCATGGATTCCCGGCTGCGGGCTTGTTGGGGAGCGAGTGTCTTATCGGCCATGGCTTTCCTTTATATCAGCTCAGCAAAGACAATGCTTGACGTGAATGTAAATGTAAATATACATTTACGTTAGGCGGGGCAAACGCGCGGCGGCACATGCTTTTTCGGGCTTTTGCCCCACCCGTAAGCGCATTGAGGAGATTCTTATGATGCAGCACCTGCTTTTCTTGTTTCTCCTTGTCGTTGCTCCTATTTGGGATTTGTACGCCACCCCGAGGTTGAAGCGTAATCCCAGTTCCGAACACAAGATTCGCTACTATAAGACGATTTGCACCGGGCTCTGGATTGCCAGTGCACTCGCAATTGTTGCCATTGGCTTCCGCCCGCTGTTCACCATCAGCCCTTCCCCCGGTGAAATCTCCTGGCTATTACAGCACCCTTGGGTTCGCTACCTGGTAGAAGCGCTGATCGCGATCGTTGTTATTATGTCTGTGGTGCTTCCGGTCGGCACCGTGATCTGGAAGAAGCTGACGAGGCGGCCACTCAAGTATTCCTCTGCCGCCCTGAAATCGTTCAGCTACTTCTTCCCCGCAACCTGGACCGAGCGCCGCTGGTGGGTGTTAGTCTGCATCACAGCGGGAGTTTGCGAAGAAACTCTCTTCCGCGGCTTCATGCTGCACTACTTACACGTTTTTCCTGGACGCTGAATCTTACGCTGGCGTTGCTGATTTCCTCAGTGATCTTCGGATCTAACCATCTCTATCAGGGTGCTGTCGGAGTCGCGGGGACTGCGATCGTCGGCTTTCTTTTTGGCTTATTGTTTCTGCTGACCGGGAATCTTCTGCTTCCGATTATCTTCCATGGCGTGATGGATCTGCGCATACTGGCCATATTGCGGCCTCCGGCTGATACACCATCCTGAGAAACTTGGAGGTCCATTGACGCGGGCCGCCGATTGCGGGTGGCTCGGAAATAATTCACAAGCACGCTCTAACCGGAAACTGATCCACCATCCCGAACTCCAAGGATTGTGTGTATCTTTCGTTTCGGATACTGTGCTGCGTCGGTGTCAATCGCGAGAAACGAGTGAAGAAGGCATTTTCGGGGAGGGTCAGGTCGCTTGGGCGATTGGCGGGTTGATCCATTGCGACAACTGCGCGATCGCGGCTTCTACGAAACGGGGCAAAGACGATTCTACGCTCTTTGACAGCGACGTTCCGAGTTCCGTCGTGTCCGGTTGGACGCCCAACAGGATGGTCTCCCGCGGCTCTTGCCCGAGCAGGCGGAGCGCATTGAGGATGTCTGCAAGGGCGAGATCATGAACATTACCATTCCCCCGGAGTGAGCCAAGCTCCGCGCCCTGGATGCACACAATCGTGCCGGCGGCTGCGCCCACTTCGACGGCGTCAAGAACCAGGAGCCGGCACATGCCGTAGATATACGGGACAAGCTCCAACCCTTTTGTCCCGCCTTCCACTAGTTCCACGGCAGCCGGGACCCTGGGGTCTTCTTCAAGACACCGCAGTGCGGCAATTCCAACGCCATCGTCCGAACGAATTGGATTGCCCAGTGCCAGGACCAACGTTCGGGGTTGAACTTGCTGCTTCATGTTTATTCCGACGGCCTGCGCACTGTGTGCCCTTGATCGTCAGGTCACCACACTAGCTCGCGCGCTTCGCGCTCCCCGGCTTTTGAAGCTCCTCACCCGGAACAAATTTATATCCAGTGAAAATGCTCTCGACCAAGGCATTGCGCTCTTCCCAGGAAACCAGGACCGCGCTGTAAACGTGGTGAATGACAAAGATGAAGAACGCAAACATGATGCAGAAGTGAGCGAGCCTCAAGTGGGAAATGTCGATGAGGCGCGGAAGCCAGCCAATGAAAAACATAAGCACTCTGTTGCTGACGGTGTAGCTGTAGAGAGCCAGCCCGGTGAGGATCTCGATGAACATCAGCGTAAATATCAGCATGTAGGTGGCGGCGGCAAGCGCGTTGTGCCCCACGTAATGCGTGATGTTTTTGCGGAAAAAAGTGTAATACGAGACCATCCGCCCCATGCCGCGCCATTGCTCCCGGTGGATAGGAACGAACGCGCGCCATCTTGACCACTCATTCCCAACGAAAAACCAATAGATGCGCAGAAGGAATGCCGAGAGAAAAACCGAAGCAGCAGACAGATGGATAAAGCGCATCGTCCCCATCACGTACGCAGCGCGAGAGCGAACGACGAGGAAGGGATTATGCATGTAGTAGCCGGTAACGGACAGCACCACAACCGAAAGGAAAATGAACCAATGGGAAACCCGCACCGGCAATTCCCACACGTAAGTGCGCACGGAATTGCCCGGCGCATAGGGCGCTCTTGATTCCGACCAGGAATGCGCAGTCACACTCATGGGCACCTCCTCCCTAACGAACCTGCACTTCGCTGAAGCGGCGTCCCTGCGCATTCGTCACGTGCACGGCACATGCCAGGCAAGGATCAAACGAATGAATCGTGCGGAGGATTTCGACGGGGCGTTCCGGATCAGCGATGGGCGTCTTCAATAGAGCAGCCTCGTACGCGCCCCTCTGCCCTTTGGCATCTCGCGGACCAGCATTCCATGTCGTCGGCACCACGCATTGGTAATTCTTGATAGCGCGGTCTTCGATCTGAACCCAGTGGCCCAGAGCACCTCGCGGCGCTTCGTGGAAACCCCATCCCTGCGCTGACTTCGGCCAGGTTGATGGATCCCACTTTTCGCCGTTGTGAACGCGAAGGTCACCGTGGGCAAGGTTGAAGTGCAGCTGATCAATCCACTTCGGAACCTGTCGAGCCATGAGTTGCGTCTCGATCGCGCGCGCCGCGATGCGGCCGAGGGTGGAAAACAGCGCCGTCGCCGGTGCGTTCAATTTCGTCAGTACGGCGTTCACCAGCTCCTTCACTTCCGCGTGCCCCGAAGCATAGGCGACGAGCATCCGTGATAGTGGGCCTACCTCCATGGGCAGGTCCATAAAGCGCGGCGATTTCAGCCACGAGTATTTGCCTTCCACATTTAAGTGTTCGAATGGCGGCTTCGGGCCCGTGTATTTCGGATGGGTTTCTCCGTCATAGGGGTTCTTTCCAGCCGAATCTCCTCCGGCGTACTCATACCAGGAATGCGTAACATACTCACTGACTTGCGCAGGATCGACGGAATGCACTTTAGAAAGATCGCGCCCGAGAATCGCTCCGCGTGGCAGGAAGTACTTGGATGTGTCGTGGATTCCACCCTGTGGGTATTCACCGTAAGAAAGGAAGTTTCCGAGTCCTTCGCCGCGGCCAAACCAATCGCGATAGAAACTCGCGACGGCCAGCACATCAGGGATGTAAACCTGTTCGACAAACGTCTGCGCCGTCTTGGCGATCTCGGAGAGCAAAGTGATGCGCTCCGGATTGATTGGGGCCTGTGGCTCGTTCGGATCCATTGCGCAGGCCATCCCCCCGACGAGGTAGGTCTGCAAGTGTGGGTTCTTGCCGCCCAACACAGCATGGATGCGGATGAACTCGCGCTGAAACTCCAACGCCTCGATGTAGTGGGCGACAGCGAGCAGATTCGCTTCAGGTGGAAGATGATAGGCAGGATGTCCCCAATAGCCGCTGGAGAACAGGCTGAGCTGCTTACTCTCAACCAGCCCCTTCACACGATCTTGGATCGCCTTGAAGTACGCACGGCTGGACTTCGGCCAGTTGGAGATGGACTCGGCGAGTTGCGAAGTTTTTGCCGGATCGGCCTTCAGAGCCAGAGTGACGTCCACCCAGTCCAATGCATGTAAATGATAAAAATGGATCACGTGGTCTTGGACGTACTGCGTCGCGCCAATGATATTGCGGATAAGTTCGGCGTTGGGAGGCACTTCAATTCCAAGCGCGTCTTCGACCGCGCGCACGGATGTGAGCGCATGAACGGTCGTGCAAACTCCGCAGATTCGTTGCGTCCAAATCCATGCCTCGCGCGGGTCGCGTCCCCGGAGGATCAGCTCAATGCCACGGAACATCGTTCCGGAACTCCAGGCATCGGTGACCGCGCCGCCTTCCACTTGGGCTTCGATGCGCAGATGACCCTCAATCCGGGTCACGGGATCCACAACAATGCGTGCCATACAAGCCTCCTATGACTTGGCGGACTCACTTGGGTTTTTCTTCTGGTCCTCGGCGGGCTTCGTTTCCCCTCGCGTGCGATCGCGAACCGCACTGGCGATTCCGTGGACAATCGTTGCACCGGCGACGGCACCCGTCAGGACCAAGCCAATCTCCCCAGCGCTGACATCCACGCCGAAGCCGGGCACCTGGGGCAGCCGCTGGTAAAACGGCGACTTCGTATCCCAAAAGCGCGGCGACGCACACGCCAGGCAACCGTGCCCCGCTTTTACCGGCCAACTGGTTTGATCGTTCCAGCGCACATTCGGGCAGTTGAAGGTACCCTGAGGCCCTTTGCACCCCATTTTGTACAGGCACCATCCCCTTCGATGCCCTTCGTCTCCCCATTCCTCGACATATCGCCCGGCGTCGTAATTGGCACGCCGTTCGCACTGGTCGTGAATGAGACGGCCGTAAGCGAAAAGTGGGCGGTGATACTGGTCCATGGCGGGTAACTCGCCGAAGGTTAAGTAGTGCACAAGTACGGCTACGGTGTTGGCAGGGTTTTGTGGGCAGCCCGGCATGTTGATGAGGGTGATCCCTGGCACAGCTTCTTGAAGCCCCACAGCACCGGTGGGATTCGGATGGGCAGCCACCAGTCCCCCATCCCATGCGCACGCTCCCACTGCGATAGAAGCAGCTGCGCTCCCACAAACCTCTCGAGCCAGGTCGATGGCGGTCCTGCCGGCAATCGTGCAGTACACGCCGTCATCGGCAAGGGGAATAGAGCCTTCTACAACCGCCAAGTACTTTCCCTTCTCTTCCTTGACCACCCGCTGTAATGCCGCTTCGGCCTGCTTCCCCGCGCCCGCCATGATGATTTCGTGGTACTCCCACGAAAGCAGATCCAGGACTACTTCCAGGACCGTCGGATGACTAGCCCGCAGGATGGCTTCGGAGTTCCCGGCACAGTCTTGAAATTGCAACCACACCAAGACCGGTTTTTTCACTTTGCCGAGTGCGTCTGCTACTTTCGCCGCATAACGTGGGGGCAGGGCCAGGGTCGCCGCCATTGCTGCGCAAAATTCCATGAAGCGCCTGCGCGAGACGCCACGGGCCGTTAATGCGCCGGAGAGAGTCTGTCCGTCTGGAAGCATGCGTCACCTCGGTTAAGGGGTAAGCTCGCGGGATGTTTGAGTAGTTGAGATAGATTCTCCGCACCGCGAGGTACGGTGATCCCCTGCAGTGATTTATCTGAAATTGGACCGAATCGCTGTATCGTACGTCACCCTAGCATGTGACGTGACTCACGAAGATTGTCTGCGTGCGAGGTTTCGGATATTGTGCTGCTTCTGCTTGGATGGGGAGGCACGAGTGACGAAGGCGTTTTTTTGGTTGGGTGTGATTGGGTTGATGGGAATGCTCGATGCGACGCGTGTTGCCGCACAGGCCGGGCCCGATGGGGCATCGAGCGAATGGCAGGTATGGACCGGCGGCGGGCACGGGATTAACGGCAGCACATCGGGCACGGGGGTGTGGAATCTGGGATTGCGCTACGGTTTGATCCTCACATCGCCGCATGGCCCGGGGTTTCTGCGCGGACAGTTGGAATATGCATTCGACGTGGTGCCTGTGTGGGCGATTGTGCAGAAGACCGACACCGCTTATGGCGGTGGCGTGAATCCGTTCGCGTTCAAGTGGATTGTGACCTCGCCGAAAAAGGTGAAGCCGTATTTTGTGATTGAGGGCGGAACGTTGTTTACAAACACGAAGGTGCCGGAAGGAACTTCGCAGATTAATTTCACCACCAGTGGCGGGCTAGGCGCGCACTTTCTGGGCGCAAGGCACAACTTAAGCGCGGAAGTGCGCTTCATGCACATTTCGAATGCCGGAATGAGCAACCCGAATCCGGGAATCAATACGATCCAGGTACGCATCGGATTGGGAGCGTTTCGGAAATAAGGCAGGACTCGCCCAGTTTCCACCGCAAGAGGCTGACAATCACGCTCAACAATGAACTGCTTCAAGATGGTACGGTTGAGATCCTTCGGC
>JBAVHY010000341.1:0-2037 GCA_049686315.1 Candidatus Acidiferrum sp.
AACTATGAGGGATTCCGGGAAGTACACGCATCCACAGCAATCGCCACGGTGCCGGATGCCCTTGCCCATGAGGGTCTGTTGCCTTCCAACGGCAACCCAGCGGCCTGCAGTAACGCATCTCCGAACGCGTGTGTTGCCGTCGCAATCGATCCGCGTGTACGCCAATTCCTCAACCTGTTCCCTCCTTCGAATGGAGCAGATAACGGTGATGGAACCGGGGACCTAATCACGGCGAACAAGGGAGACACAGCCGAGCACCACGGCATGATCCGTGTTGATCACAACTTCTCGAACACACATTCGATATTCGGACGTTACATCATTGACGACAGCTCTTCCGTGGTTCCTTACTTCGGAACACCGCCCGGAACGTACGTCCCAGGATTCCCAACGCTTCATCAAGCCCGCAATCAGTATTTCAGCGTTCAGGACCGCAGAAATATTGGAACGGAAATTCTCAACGAACTGCGATTCGGTATCAATCGCACGACCGCCTCCAGTTCCATCGTGGACACGCATCCAGGACTCTCTGTTTCCTTGGTACCGGACAGGCCGTTCGGGACGGTCGCCATTGCTGGGATGAGCCTGCTTGGCACTAGCGCGGTAATTCCGCTGGGCAATTTTTCGACTGTCTATCAGGTTCAGGATCAACTGTCACGGACGGTTGGCCGGCACACTTTGAAATTGGGGGCGGAGTACCGAAGGATTCAATCCAATGGCCCGCTGGATTTCGGGGTAAATGGGTTGTACACGTTCCAGGATCTGAGTCCGTTCGGGATTCCGGCACGCAGCGACAATCCGGCTTTGGAATTCTTCCTTGAGGCTCTCCCTTTGTCATATGTCGGTTCCGTTCCCTCGATGTCCGATTCGGACCGCGGCTATCGCCAAAGTGTAGTTTCTGGCTTTGCGCACGAATTCTTCCGTGCAAGCAGCCGCCTGACCTTGAACGCCGGCCTGCGCTATGACTTCTATTCCAATCCCACTGAGGTACACGGTCGTCTCTCGGTTATTCGTGATCCAGCGACCGACTCCGGGCCAACCGTCGGCAAGGCATTTGCCGGGACACCCATGGATCTATTGTCGCCACAGGCCGGCTTTGCATGGGATATCTTTGGCGATGGTAAGACTGTGCTGCGCGGGGGAACCGGTATCTTTCGCGATCAGTTGCCCGCACTCTTGTTTGGTGTCAACCGGTTCCTACCTCCATTTTTCGCTTTGGATTCCTTTGTCTTTCCTACCTTTCTTGATCCGCAGAACGCTCTCCTGACCCAGCCACTATATGTACTCTCGACGACTTACCATCCGAAGTTCCCATACGCGCTGCAATATAATCTCAACATGGAACGGGAAATCGCGCCGGGTACCATCCTCAGCGCGGGATATTTTGGAGCGCGCGGCAATCACCTCCCGCGTGAAGCAGAGCAGAACCCTTTCCAACCAGCCTCAGGCCATCGCTACAATCCGAACTTGCCTTCACCCTTGTTAGCGGTGTTGACCGATGCACAGTCTTTCTACAATTCATTCCAACTCTCGATTTCGCAAAAGCGTGCCCACAATCTCTCATGGCAGGCGTTCTACACGTTCTCACATTCCATTGATGATGCTTCAGCAAATTTTTCCATAGAAACTGTTAACGACCCTCCCACGTCTCAGAACATTTTCGATCGCAAGGGAAGTCGGGGCCGGTCGGCATTCGACATCCGCCACAATTTCGTAGCGAACGTAGTTTATGAGCTGCCTTTTGGGCGGGGAAGCCACTTTGGGGGCTGGCAGGTCTCCGCGGTTGCCAGCGTTCATAGCAACGTCCCTTTTACTCCAGTGCTCTCCTTTGACAATGCAGATTTGCGATCCCTTTTGACTTCGGAACGGCCCGATCTTGTCGGCAATCCTTACACAGGGGTTTGTCCAAACGGCACTAACGTAGGCACTCCGTCGTGCTGGTTTAATCCGACTGCATTTGCAGTACCGGCTCCCGGTCAGTTTGGCGATGCAGGGCGAAATATTCTGCGCGGACCCGGGTTCGCGCAATTTGACCTG
>JBAVHY010000342.1:0-3265 GCA_049686315.1 Candidatus Acidiferrum sp.
CCAGTTCCGGCACTAATCCCATTCCCATTTCTTTAATATCCATTTCTGCCCACGCAGGAGAGGAAGTTGCCGGGCTGTGCCAGGAATTCTCCGCGTCCTGTCTCCCATCTTGGATTTTTTCGTCTCGTTCCCGCAACAAGTTTTCCATTCTTTGTGCCCTTCGTAGCCATACCCCGCTTGCATCGTTACCCCCAACTCCCTATACTGAAAAAGCCGCAATCCCATCTCGTCCGCGTTTTTGCGTTCCGCTTTTTTCACTCGGGACTTTGCTGGCGGAGAGGGCATGTCTTCAACGACAACCCAGCCTGATTCAAGTTATCTGCCCAGAACGCTCCACTCTTTATCCCGCATTATTCACGGCAAACAGAAGGATCAATACATTCCATGAGCGCTACCGCGGCAAACCTTCCGGCCGGCAGCTTGCGGTTTTGGCAAACCACCGTCGGCAAGAAAGCGATAATGGCGGTCACCGGCTTCATCCTGTTCGGTTTCGTTTGCGGCCACTTGCTCGGCAATTTGCAGATCTTTCTGCCGGCCGATAAATTGAATCACTACGCGGCGGTGCTGAAATCTCTTCCGGCCCTCTTGTGGGGCACGCGGATTACTCTGCTCCTTGCCGTCGGCCTGCACATTTGGTCGTCGTTTGAACTCTGGCTCCTTCAGCGCGAGGCCCGGCCCGTAAAGTACGTCAAGAAAGCCAACCTCAATTCCACCTACGCTTCCCGCACCATGTTGTGGAGCGGGCCCATCATCGCGGCTTTCGTGATCTTCCATCTCCTGCAATTTACTCTCGGAACCGTGCACCCCGGCGCGCCCTTCGACGAACACAACGTTTATAACAACGTTGTCCTCGGCTTCCGCGTCTGGCCCGTCTCGCTCTTTTACATCATCGCCATGATCATGCTTTGCTATCACCTTTATCACGGCCTATGGAGCATGTTCCAATCGCTCGGCTTCAGCCACCCTATCTACACCCCCTGGCTGCAGCTCTTCGCAAAGGTTTTCGCCATCCTCATTGCCGTCGGCTACATCTCCATCCCAGTCGCCATTCTGGCCGGCTTCATCAAGCCTGTCTGACACTATGTTGAACACTCGCAAATTCGTCATTTGTGCTCTTGCAGGGGCCGCCGTTTGCGGCGGTCCGCTCCGGGTAGGGGCGCCGCACTGTTGCGCCCCATCTCGGCACCAAGCAACACCATTCGCCATTCTGAACGAAGCGAGGAACCTGCTTTTTCTTTCTTCTTCGCGGGTCGGCCACTTCCCATCATGGAGCCCCATCCCATGGAACTGATCTCCCACGCCCCCACCGGCCCGATTGAGCAGTCCTGGGACAAGCACAAATTCGATCTCAAGCTCATCAATCCCGCCAACAAGCGCAAGTACAACATCATCGTCGTCGGCTCCGGCCTCGCCGGGGGTGCTGCCGCTGCCAGCCTCGGCGAACTCGGCTATAACGTCCAGTGCTTTTGCTATCAGGACAGCCCGCGCCGCGCCCACTCGATCGCCGCGCAGGGCGGCATCAACGCGGCCAAGAATTATCACAACGACGGCGACAGTGTTTTCCGCCTCTTCTACGACACGGTAAAGGGCGGCGACTTCCGCGCTCGCGAAGCCAACGTCTACCGCCTCGCCCAGGTCAGCGTGAACATTATCGACCAGTGCGTCGCTCAGGGTGTCCCCTTCGCCCGCGAGTACGGCGGTCTGCTCGACAACCGTTCCTTCGGCGGCGCCCAGGTCTCGCGCACCTTTTACGCCCGCGGACAGACCGGCCAGCAACTCCTCCTCGGCGCCTACCAGGCCCTCGAACGCCAGATCGGCCTCGGCGCTGTGAAGATGTACCCGCGCATGGACATGCTGGACCTCATCGTCGTCGACGGCCAGGCCCGCGGCATCGTCACCCGCTCTCTCTACGACGGCAAGATCGAAGTCCACATGGGCGACGCCGTCGTGCTCGCCACCGGCGGCTACGGCAACGTTTTTCACCTGTCCACCAACGCCAAGGGCTGCAACGCCACCGCCATCTGGCGCGCCTACAAGCGAGGCGCATTGTTTGCTAACCCCTGCTTCACGCAAATCCACCCCACCTGTATCCCCGTCGCCGGGGAGTATCAGTCGAAGCTTACACTCATGTCGGAGTCCCTTCGCAACGACGGCCGCATCTGGGTACCGAAACAGCCCGGTGACAAGCGTCCCCCCGACTCCATTCCTGAAAACGAGCGCGACTACTACCTCGAGCGCCACTACCCCAGTTTCGGGAACCTTGTGCCACGAGACATTGCTTCCCGCGCCGCCAAGGCCGAGTGCGATGCAGGCCATGGCGTCGGCGAATCCGGTCTCGGCGTGTACCTCGATTTCACCGAACCTATCCAACGCCTCGGTAAACACAAAATTGCCGAGCGCTACGGCAACCTGTTCGAAATGTACGAGCGCATCACTGGCGAAGACCCTTACAAAGTGCCCATGCGCATCTATCCCGCCAGCCACTACACCATGGGCGGCCTCTGGGTGGACTACAACTTGATGTCCACGATTCCCGGCCTGTTCGTCCTCGGGGAAGCCAACTTCTCCGATCACGGGGCCAACCGTCTCGGCGCCAGTGCCCTCATGCAGGGGTTGGCCGACGGCTACTTCATCATTCCCTATACCATCGGCGATTACCTAGCCACCGCCAAACCTGCCAAGGTTGCCGCCGATGCCCCCGCGGCAAAGCAAGCCGTGGCGAACGCCTCCGCGATCACAAAAAAACTGCTGAACGGCAATGGCAAGCGCACCGTGGACTCCTTCCACCGCGAACTCGGCAAAATTGTCTGGGACTATTGCGGCATGGCCCGCAACGAGACCGGCCTAAAGAAAGCGTTCTCCCTGATCCCACCTCTCCGCGAGGAGTTCTGGAAGAATGTCCGCGTCCTCGGAGCCAACGAAGAATTCAACCAATCTTTGGAAAAAGCCGGCCGCGTGGCGGATTTCTTCGAGCTAGCCGAACTCATGTGCCTTGACGCGCTGGACCGCAAGGAATCCTGCGGTGGTCACTTCCGCGAAGAGTATCAGACGCCCGAAGGCGAAGCGCTACGCGACGACACGAACTACTCCTATGTCGCTGCTTGGCAATACCAGGGCGAGGGCAAAGCCCCCGCCCTCAACAAAGAGCCTCTCACCTTCAACTACGTGCACCCCTCCCAGCGGAGCTACAAGTGATCCCCACTCTCGCCGCTACAAGGACGCCCCGGGAACGCCAATCTCCCGATTGGGGTAGCCTCTTTGTAGC
>JBAVHY010000343.1:0-2004 GCA_049686315.1 Candidatus Acidiferrum sp.
CCTCCAGGACACGCAGTGCGCTTTCTCCATCAGTCCAGGGCCGAGAAACTTTGGACACGCATTCGAGAAAGTGTTGGCACTCTTTGCGAAGCGGTTCCTCCTTAGGAATCGTGATGACTTGTCCGCCGTCACGCTCTGCCACCGGCTTTCGTTCGAGCCAGTTGACGCGGTGAGCATAGATAACCAACTTTTTTTCTTGCTCCAGATCGTCAAAGACCGCCATCCTTTGGCTTCCGATGACGCATAGTTTCTGTTCCTTAAACGGATGGAGCCAGCTCACAAAGATGTGTGCCTTTACCCCACTAGCAAATTCTAGTGTACTGAGTGTCGTATCCACGATTGGCGGATTGAGATAGCTCCCCCCCTGTGCGCTGGCAAGTAAGGGGACTTCGTTCAACATCTGGAGGATCACTGAAATATCATGAGGCGCAAAACTCCATAGAATGTTCTCCTCGGTGCGAAGCTTGCCCAAATTGAGGCGGGAGGAATAGATGTATTGAATCTTTCCCAAATGCCCCTGTTGAATCAATCGCTTCAATTCGATGATCGCGGGGTGGAACTCGAGAATATGGCCTACCATCAGGACGAGATTCAGTTTCTTAGCAAGCTCGACCAATTCCTTCCCTTCTCCAACGTGAAGTGCAAGTGGTTTTTCCACGAAAACGTGTTTCCCCGCCTGGAATGCCCTGAGAGCTAGGTCATGATGGCGCGTCGCGGGCGCGGCAATCACTACGGCGTCCACGCGAGAGTCGGTGAGAACGGCGTCGTAATCTGTCGTTGTAGCGACCCGGTACTCCTGGCGGATGCGGTTCAGTGTCGCCTCGTTGAGGTCACAAACTGTCTCCAAAGCATGCAACGCATGAAAGTTGCGGACCAGATTCTTCCCCCAGTAACCGGCACCTATTACAGCAACTCGAGGTATCTTTTCCGCTGCGATTGATTGAGTCATGGGTTCTCCTTACTCCCTATTCCACATTAAAATCCGCGATTGCTGCGACAACGGCCCGCTGCTGCTCTTCAGTGAGTTCCGGATAGATCGGAAGAGAAATGACTTCTGCGCTGGCGGCTTCAGACGCGGGGAGCTCGCTCGGCTTGTACCCTAGGTACTCAAAAGCCTTCTGGAGATGCAATGGTTTCGGATAATAGATTTCGGTCGGGATGCCCCGCCCTTGCAAGTGTTCGCGCAGGGCGTCCCGGTCTTTGACCCTGATTGTAAACTGGTTGTAGACGTGGGCGTACGTCGGCGAAGGAATGGGCGAAGTTATCACTGATTCTAGCCGGAATTCGTGCAACAACTCACGATATCGGTCCGCATTGCGCCGGCGCGCTGCAATCCACTGATCCAAATGTCGGAGCTTAACGCGTAATATGGCAGCTTGCAGCGCGTCCAGCCGGCTGTTCATTCCGAGAATCTCATATTCGTACTTCTTGCGCGCCCCGTGCGCTCTCAGGAGACGCAATCTGTCAGCCAGACGAGCATCATTTGTGGTGATCATCCCTCCATCACCCGCGCCGCCGAGGTTTTTCGATGGAAAGAAGCTGAAGCAGCCTATCAAACCCAGACTGCCCACGGCACGCCCGTCGTGTCTCGCCCCGATGGCCTGGGCCGCATCTTCAATTACAGGTATCCCTTGGTCCGACGCAATCGCATCAATCTCGCTCATGTCTGCGGCCAGGCCAAAGAGATGGACGGGCATGATCGCTTTGGTTCGGGGCGTGATGGCTTTCCTGATTGCTCGTGGATCGATGTTAAATGTTTGCGGATCGATGTCGACAAATACGGGTTTGGCTCCGACTCTGGCGATGCTACCTGCCGTGGCAACGAAGGTGAACGGCACTGTGATGACCTCGTCGGCGCGACCAATCTCAAGCGCCAGCAAAGCCAGAATTAGGGCATCCGTGCCAGACGCGCACCCGATGCAATATTTACATTCGGTTACGATGCTGAGTTCTTTTTCTAACGCTTCCACTTCGGGGCCAAGGATGAAATGCTGACTCTCGACT
>JBAVHY010000344.1:0-2194 GCA_049686315.1 Candidatus Acidiferrum sp.
TTACGCCTGCGGCCCTGAAGCTGCTCATGGACTATGACTGGCCGGGCAACGTGCGGGAACTCGAAAATGTCGTGGAGCGCGCCGTCGTACTCTCGACCCACGAACGCGTCGACGTCGACCTCCTTCCCGACTCCATTCGCAGCAAGGAGATCGTGCGCGGCGTACGGCTGCAATTGTCGGAGTTCTTGCCGCCGCTTCCCGGTGAGTCGGGCGCGCGGACGGCGGCCGACAATCCCAATCCTTCTCTCTTCCAGATCATGGATGAAGTGGAGCGGCGCATCGTCGTCGACATGCTGGAGCGCTGCGGATGGAATCAAACCGAAGCCTCGGAACGGTTTTTGATCCCCTTGTCAACATTGAATCAGAAGATCAAGCGGCTGGGAATTGACGTGCGAAGACGTGGCCGGGGAGAAGAGAGCGGGCACGGCGCGTACGGGAAGTAAGGGCTACAACCGGGATCGGCGTGGGGTTGATTCGTAATTTTGTCCGACTTTGGGCTTCTCGAGCGTGGGTTCGTTTCGCATAAACGGAACCGGTCAGTCTGCTGAGCACGCGGGTTCGCCGTTCTTCTCCCCTCCCTTCTTTGCCTTCCCTCGCTCCTGTGCCTTGCCTCGAAGCGTTCCGACGCTTTTGTCGCTCTTCTCGAGAAGTTCGCGTAGATTCCGAACACGGTCAGGAAATCTGACATCTGTATCGTCGTGCGGCTAATCCTCGAAGGAGTTACTGCGTTTCGTAGCCCTGCGGGTGACGCTGGTGCCACTCCCAGGCCGAGCGCAGGATGTTTGCCAAGTCCGAATGGCGCGGATTCCACCCCAGTACGCTTTGCGCTTTCGTTGCATCGGCGAATAAGCGCGAAGAATCGCCAGGGCGGGGAGGTTCCATGCGAATACGGATCGGTTTCCCCGTCACTTGCCTTCCACACTCAATCACTTCCAGAATGGAATAACCGCGGCCGCTACCCAGATTCAAGCACTCTGAAACGCCGCCCTGCCGGAGATACGCGAGCGCTCGCCCGTGAGCTTCCGCAAGATCGCTCACGTGGATGTAATCGCGAATCGCGGTGCCATCCGGCGTCGCATAACTGTTTCCGAAGACCGGTAATTCGTCCTGCTTCCGAGAGGCGGCCCGGAGGACGTGGGCAATCAGGTGTGTCTCGGGTTCGTGATCTTCCCCGCGCTTCTCTGTCGCACCGGCGGCGTTGAAATAGCGAAGCGCAACGAATTTCAGGCCATAGGCAATGTCATAGGAAATAAGCAAGCGTTCGAGAAAGAGTTTGGACCAACCGTAGGGACTGGTTGGCCATTGCCGGGAGTCTTCTCTAACGGGCAACGCCTCTGGCTCTCCATAGGTGGCGCAACTGGAAGAAAACACGAAGCGGCGCACACCGGCCCGCAAAAGAAAACCGACGAGCGTCATCCCTTTTTGCACATTGTTTTCAAAATAAAGCTTAGGTTCCTGAACCGATTCCCCCACATAGGCAAGGGCGGCGAAATGAATGCAGGATTCGAGTTCATGCTCCTGTGCAATCTGGCCAAGAAGCGCCTGGTCGCCCAGGTCGCCCTCGTAGAAGGGAACCTCTGGGTCCAGCGCCTGGCGATGGCCTCGCGCCAGATTATCGAGCACGACTACCTTTTCTCCTCGTGAAAGCAGGTAATCCACCGTCACGCTGCCGATGTACCCTGCGCCTCCCGTTACCAGGATCGCCATGGCTCCCCCTTAAAGACTCGTGTATGCAGATGAACGTTCGCGCTCCGTCCCGTAAAAGTTGTGAGTGTTGAGCGGACGAATGAACTCGATAGTTTCTTTAGGCCGTACCCCATTCTATAGTCACCCCCGAGTGCATTCCAAAGCGATCCACGCGGCCCCTTTTGAAACAGGATGGACGAGCCACAGCAGCAAGCGCAGGGCGCCAGTACACTTCTGCGTAAATTGAAGGATAATCGAATGTTGGCGCAACGGCTCGCGCCTTCTTGAGGGATGCTCAATTCCATCGTATGAAGGCGCAAACAATTCTTGTGACCGGTTCGAGCGGCCTGATTGGCTCCGAAGCCGTTGAACATTTCGATCGCCAGGGCCATCAGGTCCACGGCATTGACAATAATATGCGCCGCGTTTTTTTCGGCGACCCCGGCGACACCAGCTGGAATCTCGATCGGCTGCGCAAACTAACCAGGAATTTCACCCACCACAATGT
>JBAVHY010000345.1:0-8031 GCA_049686315.1 Candidatus Acidiferrum sp.
GCGGAGAAGGGCCGAAAAATAGAAGGGGCCCCCGCTTGGGATCGGGAGCCCCTATAGGTTGCGTTCCGGTGACCCGGCCTAGGCGTGACCGAGTCATGGGGTCATCCATCCTAGCTTCCCTCTCAGAGGCAGGTGGTTACGGACTCCAGAAACCGCAAGCAAGCCCCTTCCCCCTCGCTTGCAATTCCCTGTAGTCCGCTACTGAGACGCGCCAACGCCTCCCAACAATGCACGAAGCGCGCTAGCTTTTGTCGCTCCCAGAAACCCCTCAAATTATCAAAAACAGATAACTTAGAGCCTTTGTGTCGGCCGCTTTCCTGACCCAAATGGGTTCACCAGGTTCAAATCGGAACTCGCTCCCCGCTACATGTAACCCTTGGTCCTAGCTCCCTAGAAGCAGTACTGCCGGGACCCTGGTAACAAAAATCTTTGGTATTGCCGCGCTATCGGTTTTTTGCTGTTCCAGGCTGAAACTTCTTTCATGAGTGCTTCTTCCTTCCAGCGTCTTCGCCGTACCGCTCTTTGGTTGGCGCTTGATCTCGTGGTCGCTGCTGGCCTCTTGGCATTGTCTGCCTGGGGAGACACGTCGATAAACACCCGCAGGGCTCCCGCGAGCGGATGCTATTGCGGATGCGGCATGTCGAGAACCTCGGCCGGGTGCGGCAAAATGTGCGAATTGCCGAAATATGCTTCTCGCTGGTGGGCCGTGACCTGCGCGAAACCCCGCGCCAGCGCTCCGGTGGAAACACCCGATGCGGGTCCGCACGTGCCTCATCCCGGGCGCTCGGAGCGTGCGAACAATTAGGGCGCGGCTGATGGTGGGTCAAGCAGCTTGGCGAAAATCTCCGGAATTTCAAAAATAGCACGATTTTCGAGTGCGGCTGCGTTGTCGCGATATTGTGCAAGGGCACCGGGCTCCAGGAATTGTTTTACGCCGGACACAATCTCCGCAAAGTTCTTCAACACGATTCCGACTCTCTTTTCTTTCACCCACTCGGTGTTGTAGCGCTCCTGGGGCAGGGTCCATGCATTGCATTCCAGAATTACGGGCAGCCTTCTAACCATGGCTTCCGCCACGCTGCCGGGCCCGGGCTTGCCGATCAGAAAGTCCGCGGCGCGCATCAGCCGGTGCACTTCTTTGGTGAATCCTACCGTATGCAGAGGCAGTTTCCAGGCGCGTGCGCGGAATTTCTCCGCCAGTTTCTTGTTCCGCCCGCAAATGACGATTAGCTGCAACGGCAACTCCGCGGCCTCGAGCCGCACCACGATTTCATACATCACTTTCGAACCGAACCCGCCGAACAGAAGCATCCCGGTCGGCAAATCCTGGCGCAAATTCAACTCACGGCGAAGCTCAGCAGGATCCGAATGGTCATCCTGGTAGAAATCCGGGCGAAGAATCATCCCCGAGGTAGCAAAGATATGCGACGCGTCCTTCCCGAGCAGGCGCGCCTGCTCAACGGCCCGCTCCGTCCCGCAGATTACGTACTGCTCCTTCATGGGCTCGATCCAAAAGTGCGGGGGAAAATCGGCCAGGTCCGTGATGAGAGTGACAAAGGGCCGTTCGGTATAAAGGGAGTTCCACGCTTCCCCGATTTCCCGGTTGAAGTGCGGTATGACGGAAACGAGCAGGTCCGCCGGGTGTTCCCGAAAATAGTTCTTTAGAAGCTTCACCATCGGGCGATGGAACAGGCGAATCGTCGCTTGCAACACACGCAATAGTTGCTTGGCCCCGAGCGTCCAGCCGTTTCTCAGCAGGACGTTGTATTGGTCCTGGATGCGGATGCCCGTTAGTCTTCTCAAGACGTCCAGGTGGTCGGTGAGGTCCTGGAATTGGATGAGTTCCACCTGCCAGGGACGCTGCTGTTGCGCGAGCACAGTTTGCAAGGCTACGACCGCATTGCGGTGCCCCCCTCCCGCATCGTGAAATAGGATTTGAATTCTTTTCATGGTGGCATTCTCGCAGGCTTGCGCGGCGGCAACCAGAGCACTCAGCATGCCATGTGGAAAACTCAAAAAGTTATTTGTGCTCAATGAGTTCCATGGTCTTTTTCACCTGTATTTTGTTCATCCTTCATGCACTGTTCATATCCCGCGTCTAATCTATTCACATGCGCTGCGACCTTCATGTGCATACCACAGGCTCAGGGATGTGCAACACCCCGGGGCTCACCCATGTCTGCCGCGAGTCCTATAACCGGCCCGAGGACGTCTACCGCCGTTGCAAGGAGCGCGGCATGTCGATTGTAACCGTAACTGACCACGATTCCATCGACGCTGCGGAAGCCCTCCGCAAGTACCCGGATTTCTTCCTCAGCGAAGAAGTCACCGTTCGCATGCCAAGCGGCACGGAAATGCACCTGGGCGTCTACGGCATCTCCGAAAAGGATCATGCGGAAATTCAGCGCCGTCGCAACGATTTTATAGCGCTGCTCATGTACCTCACCGAACGTAAGCTGTTCTTCAGCGTAAACCATGTGTTCTCCGGCCTTACCGGCAGGCGCGAAGAACAAGATTTTAACTGGTTTGCCTCCTACGTTCCGGCTTTTGAGATCCGCAATGGCCAGATGTGGCCAGAGGCAAATCGGAGCGCGGAGCGCTTGGCAGAGAGATTCGGCAAGATTGGCGTGGCGGGAAGCGACTCGCACACATTATCGGGCGTCGGTCTTACTTTTACGGAAGTGCGGGGCGCACGCACCGTGGAGGAATACTTCACCGGGTTACGCACGGGCCGTGGGGGAGTGCATGGCCAAGACGGGAGCTACGCGAGGCTCACCTTGGACATCTGGAGTTTCGTCGGCTCGTTGCTGAAAGAAAAACCCGTGGCCGCCGTCATTCTGCCGTTGACCGTGTTCTTGCCCCTGATCACCGCAGGTCATTGGTTGAACGAAATTCGTTTCTGCAGGAAATGGGCCGCGCAGCTTATGGGGGAGACCCGGCGGCCGCGCATGCTCTGGGAAATCGATTCTGGATTCGAGGCCAACTGGGCCGGTTAAGAGGCTGCCATGGCCGTGGCAAAAGCCGTCTGGGGTTTTATCGAGAATCGCGACCACCGCGTTATGCGGCGCATGAACAGCTGGAGGGCGCCGCGGTGGATTCGCTTTTGGATGCTCACCGCCACGCGGATGGGTGATGGCTGGCTGTGGTATGGCCTTGGAATGATTCTCCTTGCCCTCGGTGGTTCGCGCGCCTACGAAGCTGTCGGTGCCGCCGGGTGCGCTGCCATTTTTGGAATTCTTGTGTTCAAGGCGCTGAAAAAACTAAGCCACCGCTCGCGCCCGTGTCAGTTTCAGCCCCACTGCTGGGCTACGATTCTTCCCCCCGACCAGTTTTCCTTTCCTTCCGGCCACACCATGACGGCATTCTCGATTGCTCTAGTGGTGAGTTATTTTTATCCGGCACTTGAGTGGCCGCTGTACTTCCTTGCTCTCAGCATAGGCCTTTCGCGCGTTGTGTTGGGCATGCACTTTCTAAGCGATGTGTTGGCCGGTGCGGTGCTCGGCTCAGCACTCGGCATCGCTTCCATCGTCACCTTCGCGGCCTACGGGCTTGTTTAGCTTCCAAGAGCGTTCTAAATAACCGGCTTCGGATGTTCCGCGAGCGCTTTCCGGAAGGCGGCCAAGTTACTGGCATCCACCACGGCTGTGCCGGTATCCACGAATGTGGGCAACGGAGCCGTCGGCGCTGTTGCCCAGTCCTTGAATTCGTGCACTGCGTTGTGATGCAAGTCGTCCAGGAATCTCACTCCGTAGAAGGCCATGACGTAGGGCTTCTGCACCACCGTCGCCGTGATCCACTTGCGTTCAATTCCTTCGAGCGTCTGTGGATCCTTATCAAACGCCAGAACTTTGATCTTGCCGGTCAGGTCCATCCGGTGTAGCGCGTCCGCTGCGCCTGCTCCGCCGGAAGCCTCCAGGGCAATGATGCCGTCGATCTTTTCCTTCTTTTGCAGCAGAGACGAGACCGCATCATAGGCTGCGTTTGGATCGCCCTTGTCGTCGACGGTCTGCACAATCTTGATGCCCTGATACTGTTTCAGCGCTTCATTCACGCCGCGAACTCGCTCCTCACTGTTCAGTTGCCCTCCTAGGCCGATGACCACCACCCGCCCCTGCCCACCGAGCAGTTCCGCCATGCGTTTTCCACTGTACTGTCCCGCCCGGAAGTTGTCCGTGCCGATGAAGAGAACGCGGCTCGAACCCGGCGCGTCCGCATCAATACAGATAACGGGAATACCCTGCAGGATGGCTTGATCGATCGGCTCCTTGAACAGCTTCGGATCGGTAACGGAAACCAGAATGCCGGAGGGATGTTGCGCCACCGCCTGTTGGAACGCGGCGAGTTCCTCGCTTGGAGAAAATGTCGTAGGCCCGACAATTTCCACCTTCACCCCGGCGTTTTTACCGATATCCGTCAATCCTGTCGCGGCTTCCTGCCAGTACGGTAAGTTGATGTTCGCTGCGACCAGAACGTACCGCTCTTCCGGTTGGTGGTACGACTGCTGACAACCACCGGCAATGATTGCAAGCGCCACGATGCTCAACCCTGAAATAATTCTGCTGGCTTTCATGTTCGGTCTCCTATTCTAGGGCTCCCCGCTGAGGTACTCCCCATGGGATGAGACCAGTTGGGATTCGACAGAAGCCTAACACAAGCACGGTGGGGAGGTGATGCGATGATTTTTCTTCGCCACAGTTCCCCGGTATCCTTGCATGATGCGTGAGCCGCGGGCTCGCTAAAATTTGATCGAGGCGCCAGTTGCATCTCGGACCAGCGCGGAGTATATAGGGCCAGTCACCCTCCCCCCGCAAAGAGGCTAGAGTGGCGCCGGAACTCCTTCTCGAAATTACCGTCGAATCTTTGGACTCCGCCTTGGCTGCTGAGCGCGGCGGCGCGGACCGCATCGAACTTTGCGCCGAACTGAACCGCGGCGGGCTCACTCCTTCCGCGGCCGCCATGCGCAAGCTGCACGAAGAACTGGAGATTCCCGTCTTCCCCATCATTCGCCCCCGCGCGGGAGATTTTGTTTACAGTGAAATCGAGTTCGCCGCCATGAAGCGCGACATTTCCTTAGCACGAGACCTAGGCATGGATGGAATCGTGTTCGGAATCCTTCGCCCCGATCACTCCGTGGATGTCGAGCGCACCGCCGAACTAGTCCAGTGGGCACGTCCCCTGGAGGTTACTATCCATCGCGCGTTTGACCTCGCGACCGATCTTCTGCTTGCCCTGGAAGACGTCATCGCCACGGGCGCTACACGCATCCTCACTGCCGGTGGGGCTGCCATCGCGCCGGATGGCAAGGACGATCTGCGGAAACTCGTGGACGCGGCCGGCGATCGCATCGTGATTATGCCGGGAGGCGGCCTGGACGCCACAAACATCACCAAAGTTGTCGCGGATACTCGAGCAAGGGAATTTCACTCCGGGCTGGGCAGCGTGCTCCCCTACGGCAGTAGCAATCTTCTACAATTCGAAGCAGAGATCCACACGATGAAGCGACGCTTGAAGGAAAACAGCGGATCAAAGTAGTCCCTTGTCCTTTCAGCCTAAATTCCGAAGTTGAAAGCAGATCCCTCCGCCGGGATGACAAGGGGTGTTCTTTTTGGATCAGGACAAAATCCAACTTCGGCGAAGTTGGATTTCCAGACACCGTTCTGAATGACAGATTTGGGGTGGTGATGAAATTCGCTCGCTACCCGGCAGCAAACAGAAAAACGCTATCGAATTGTGAATGAAATACTGTAACTCTAAGATCAGGCTTTCTGCGCTTGACGCCGCAAAAACGTCGGCACGTCCAGATCGTCTTTTGGAACTTCTTGCGGGGCTTCGCGCACGTTCTGCAGCACCTGATGCACTACGTTCGGTGGTGTGACTGGCAATTCGCCCTGCGCCGGCACGTCGCGTCCCGCTTTCCAGGTCCTCGGAAGGTATGACGACTTCTGTTGAGCTTGCTTCTTCGCCGTTTCCTTGAATCCGGCGGCGATCACGGTGATCTTCACCATGTCCTTCATGGCCTCGTCCATCACCGCGCCGAAAATGATGTTGGCATTTTCGTGCGCCGCCTTTTGGATCACGCTGGAGGCCTCATGCACCTCCTGCAAGGAAAGCGAAGAGCTGCCGCAAATGTTGATCAGAATTCCCTGAGCGCCCTGGATGGAATTGTCCTCCAGCAAGGGGCTCGAAATTGCCCGGTTGGCCGCATCCACGGCCCGATTGGACCCACTCGCCACCGCCGTGCCCATGACGGCGAAGCCTTGCCCGTGCATGATGGCCTTCACGTCTGCAAAATCACGATTGATGATGCCCGGCACCGTGATGATGTCGGAAATTCCCTGTACCGCCTGGCGTAAAATGTCGTCGGCAATCCGGAACGCATCGAAGAAACTCGTTCCCGGCTCGACAGTTTCCATCAGCCGCTCGTTTGGAATCACAATCACCGTGTCCACCACGCCAACCAGTTCTTGCAGCGCCTGCTCCGCCTGCAGCATCCGCCGCTTCCCTTCGAACGCGAAAGGCTTGGTGACCACCGCGACGCTAAGCGCGCCCAACTCTCCCGACAGGGAAGCCACTACAGGAGCCGCGCCGCTTCCCGTGCCCCCGCCCAGCCCGGTGGTGATGAAAATCATGTCCGCGCCTTCCAGCGCTTCAATAATTTTCTCGGTGTCTTCGAGGGCCGCTTTCCGTCCGACCTCGGGATTTGCGCCCGCGCCGAGCCCCTTGGTCAGCTTGGCGCCCAACTGCAATTTCACCGGAGCCTGACAGAGTTTCAGCGCTTGCAGGTCCGTATTGGCGGCAATAAACTCCACGCCTTCCACTTTGGCGCGGATCATGCGATTCACCGCGTTGCATCCGCCGCCGCCGACACCGATCACCTTGAGTTTTGCGGGCTGCAGTTCCTCGCTAAAACTCATTCGTATACCTGTGTCCTTCGGTGTCATACGTACCCCCTGTCGGGCTGGTGAAAGTCCTTTATAAATCGCGTGTTACTAGGTTTCTACAGGCAGTTTTCACCGGCTGTGGAAAACAATTTCCTCTCTGCTCCTCGGCATGCCTAGGGCCACGCCCGCCCCCTCCACTCGCACGTCCGAAAGTCCTCTAAGCCCCGGCAAACATCGCGCGCAGCTTCGACACCAGGCTCCCGTTCTTCGCTGGTCCCGCTCGCCGCGCCTTCGCCGCATTCAACACCAACCCTACGACCGTGGCGTATTCGGGCTGAGCCACCTCTTCGGGCAAGTCCAGAATCCCCCGAGGTTCCGCAATCCGCACGGGCATTAAGAAAGTATGTTCGGCCAATTCCTGAAGTCCGTTTAGCCGCGCCCCGCCGCCCGCCAGAATGAGTCCCGCGGGAATTTGCCTGTCCATCCCCGCGCGCCGAAGCTCGTCCGCCACCAACGCCAGCAATTCCTGAGCTCGCGGCTCAATAATCTCTGTCAGCAGATGCGCAAAGACAGTGCGGGGCGGCCGCGCGCCGACGCTGGCAATTTCAATCGAGCCCTCGCCCTGATTCAGCCCAGCCCCGGCACAGCCGTGACGCCGCTTGATGCGTTCGGCTTCCGGAATCGGCGTGCGCAATCCCACCGCCAAATCATTGGTGAAATGGTCCCCGCCAATCGCCACGGTTCCCGTATGGCGCACCACGCCGCCACCGTACACGATCAGTTCCGTCGTGCCCCCACCAATATCCAGCAAGCAGCAACCAAGTTCCCGTTCATCCTGCGCCAGGCAAGCTTCCGCTGAAGCTAGAGGTTCCAGCACCGTGTCACTAACCAGGATTCCCGCCTTGTTCGCCGCAGTAACCAGGTTTTGCGTGGCGGAGCTGGACGCCGTCACCACGTGAACATTCGCCTCCAGCCTCTGCCCTACCATGCCGATCGGATCACGAATCCCGTCTTGCGCATCCACAAGAAACTCGTGCGGCAGGACGTGCAGAACTTCGCGGTCCTCCGGCAACGAAATATTCCGCGCCGTATCGATAGTGCGCCGCACGTCTTCGCGCTCAATATCCCGCGGCCGCGGCCCCAGGGACAC
>JBAVHY010000346.1:0-19042 GCA_049686315.1 Candidatus Acidiferrum sp.
ATCCGCCAAACGGTGTGATCGTTGCCCCGTAGACGCGAATGTTGTGAGAATGGGCGCGGAGAATGATCTGGCGGTAAGCGGCAATAATCTCGTTCGCCGTGGAGTCCAGATCGCAACCGTCCTTGCAGGTCCCGATGTCGTTTACGCCTACGAGCACCACCAGCCAACAGACGCCGGTCTGTGTCAAAACGTCGCGGTCTAACCGTGCTAAGGAGTTGGGGCCGAGGCCATCGCGGAGAAGACGATTGCCTCCGATCCCTTCGTTCAGGACGCCAATGTGCGCGGTGTGTTTGTCCGCATGCAGACGTCGAGCCAGTTCATCGGGCCAGCGTCCATTGCTATTGGTTGTCGAACCTCTGCCATCGGTAATGGAGTCGCCGAGTACGACGACCGCTGCGGACGAGTGCGGCGCAGCTACCTCCACAGCATTCAGAAAATACCAGTGCTCAACGGTTTGTGCTCCAGGCAGCTCGAGCGCGGACACCGCATTGCCTTCGGCGAGATACGATGTTGCTCTCGCACCGGAGTGCGTGGTCACAGACTCCGGTGCGCCTTTCAGATGAATGGTTACCGCAAGGTCGGAGAGAGGAGCCAAGTCTAAATCGAGGGAATCGGAATAAATCAGGGCGCCGGCTGGAATGTTGATGGAAGATTGTTCGTTGAATGTGAGCGGTCTATCAGTTCCAGCTTGGATTGTGCCGCCCCCGGCGGCTGTTGCCACATGCGCAGAGGCTATGGCGAGCGCCGTCTCGCCGAAAGCGTTCGAAAAGCGCACGCGGATTTTCGTTCCACCGAGAGAAACACGGACGACTTGCCGCAAGGTAATATCCGCAAAACCGGGCGCAGGAGGCAGGTCCGTGGGTTGCGCAAGCTGTGGGGAGGACGCCCAAGTGCCCACCCAATGCTCTGCCTTGCCCTCGTTCGCGGAGGCTGAGTCTGCGGTTGTCGAGATCGGCGCCAATAGCAACAAGAACAGCCATGAGGCAACAACCGAGGTCCTTGTCAACACAGACTCCGTCCACGCAGCGGTGCGCGGCCGACGTACACAGCGGCGCTGTGTGCCAAACATGAACGTCGCTATTGGCACAACGTCTCAAGCTTAGCCAAGCGCGTATCGGAATCCGTTGGCGCTGAGAGATGTCTCGCAAGCAAAGATTGCTGCAAAAATGTGCCGTCCCAATGTGCGGGCAAGTCTGGATGCATGGAATAAGCGGGATCGGTTTCGGCATCCGCTAAAGGTATCAACTTGAAGCCACGCTGATTAAGCAGCTCCAGAAGATGAGGAAGCATGACCGTTTGAAAAGCGCCGATATGCAGCAGCATGACGTGCTTGATGTCGCGGCCAAAAATCAGATTCGCGGTCGTTCTACCTTGATCGAGAGACTCCGCGGCGCCCGCCATATAGCTTCGTTTGAGTTCTTCGATCCCTTGCAGCCTGTTGTTCGCGAGGCAACGTGCATACGGAGCGTTGTACGCATAATCGCCAAAACTTAGCGTGACCTCTGCCACTTTGTATTTGCGTTGCCTGAGGAAAGCCGCTATGGCCCGGTGCTTTTCCGGCATATCTCCTTCATGCAGGAATGGGAAGCGCAGCCAGTGCCAATCGTCGTTGGCCATGTACTCTTGCAAGGTTTGCTCGTTTGCGATGAGGTCCTGTTCGAATGACTCCGCAGAATTTGTATCGAGGTCCATATGCGAGAGGGTGTGATTGGCCAAGACAAATCCAGCGGCACGCCAGGCCTGGAGTACCGTCGCGCTTAAAGGATCCCGCTCGAGACTTTTTGCGTTGACGAAACCATAGGTCGGGGGCGCGTGGGCGGCCTGTAGAGCATGGATAATGCTGTCGGCGATTTCCAGGCGAGTCGTGCCCGGCGGCAGCGGGCCGTGGACTGGCAGATCGTCGAACGTCAAGGCCACTTCGGGTGCGCTGTTGGGTGCTGTCGTAACGGGCGGGCCTTTGATGTAGCGGCTTGCGAGTGTGAGGAACGTTGGCCAACTGGGTCCGATGGTATGGCCGCCGCTGTGTTGGCGAAAGGCGATGTCGCCGTCGATCAGCGAGGTTTCGATAGGAGGAAATTCGGTTGTGCCGAGATCTTTCTTGCCGAGAAGCCTGTACACCGGCCCAGCGCCGACCGCTGCGAGAAACATGCCTCTGGCATCGACCCAACCGCCCTCAACCTGTTGCGAACCGCTGCTGATGAAGACCGGGCGCGGAGCACACAAGGCGATGAGTTCGTGAGCATCCACAGGCAGATCGTTCGGCGTCAGCGGCCCTGCATACTTAAGGAAGTTGCCGGCCATCCAGTGGTACTCGGCGGCGGACGCGACGTTTTCCACTTGCTCGCCGAAATTGCGGCGCAGAATCTTGGCGCCGCCTTCACCCGAGGAACCGATAAAGCCGATGGCGAAGCGTGAATCAAAAGCCGTCGTGATCAGCGCTGCTTTTCCGTACCGTGAAAGCCCTTCGATACCGACCTGTCTTGCATCCACAGCTTTGTCGGTCTCGAAATAGTCCAGCGCACGGCTCGCGCCCCAGGCCCACGCGCGCAATGTTCCCCAGTCATCCAGCTTACGCGGGTGGCCCTTGTTGACCAGCCCTATGACTCCCTCTGTTAGGCCGGCACCGTTATCCGCCTGCACCGAGGTGGGAATGAGCGTAGCGTAACCCCATCCCATGGCCAGCACCTGTTGTTGCCACGCAGGTCCGTTGCCTGCCAGGGCGGCGCGTTGGGCTTCCGACAGGCGCTTCTTCAAAGCCTCCAGAACTTCCGGGCTCAGTCCAAACTCCATCATCACCGGTACCGGACCGCTGGACTTGGCGGGAGTCGTCAACGTCAGTTGAATGTCCACGCTGATGAGCGGATATGAAGAATTGTCGACGTGACCGACCAGCTTCTTCGTAATGACTGGCACACCACTATTCTGTTCCGGAGTTGTGCTGAGGACTTCCCAGTTCACTTTCGGAGTGTTTTTCGGAACCCTCCCGTAAATTTCACGGTCGAACTCTTCCACAATCTCCGGTCGGCGTTGCTTCCACCACATCTCTGGGGTTTTGACTCTCTCGCCGTTGCTCAATACCAACGGATCGGGCAGCGTCAGCAAAGAATTGACTTTGGATTCGTCAAAGTTGGCGGCGTTCGGCGATTTGGGATCGCCGTCAGGACCGCGCCGCAGCGAACTGATGTGCAACAGCGCCAACATTCGCTGATGATCCTGTTCGGCAGTCAGATGGACGGGAGCCGGATTATTGTCGCGCGAAGGACCGAGTGTCAGGGCAAAAAAGAGCACCGAGGATGACCACCGAGTCGATCGCCAGGTCAGCATGGAGGTCCTCCGTGAATCGGTGGGATTGTATAACAGATTAGGCGTTAACGTTACCGCGTGCTAGAAACTGGGCTTTTGCAGGCCAATTCATATAGAATCGGTTGTTGATCTTCCGGGCGATGAACAGGAATCTGCATTACTGGCCGAACAGCTCTGGGAAAACTCGATTGTGATTCTTCGTGGCTCACAACTCGCCAGTAGATCTTCGTTGCTCGCGCTTCTTCTTGCGCCAATTTGTTTGGTCAATTTGGAAACCAGGCAAGGCACTCCGCTGCCTCCGCCTAAAATCAAGTTTTCCCTGCAAGCTCTCCCTTTTCGTTTGGAGTCCGACGAAACTCCAAAAACTCCGCACGCTCCGGCCACGATGGCGGGCGGTGTTGCTGTGTTTGACTATAATCGAGACGGGCGGCCCGACATTTTTTTTACGAACGGCGCGAATATTGAAACGCTGAAAAAGGACTCACCGAAATTCTCAAACCGTCTTTACCGCAATGACGGCAATGGTGTGTTTACAGACGTAACCTCTGAGTCGGGGTTGGCCGGGACGGGCTACAACATCTGCGTTGCTGTTGGAGATTACGACAATGATGGCTACCCCGACTTGTTTGTCGGCGGAGTTCACGGCAACGTTCTGTACCACAACAATGGAGGCGGTACCTTCACAGATGTCACCGCTAAAGCAGGGCTAAATCATTCCGTCGATCCGCAGTACGGTCCCCTTTGGACTGCAGCAGCCGCTTGGATAGACGTCAACAACGACGGTCTCCTGGATCTCGTGGTGATCAATTACCTGAAATGGGACGCAAAAACCGAAACGCTGTGCCCGTTTATGGGAGCCTTCGATTACTGCACCCCTAAACGCTACCAGGGCCAACCCAATCAACTGTTTTTGAACCGTGGCGATGGAACGTTCGAAGACATCTCCGAGAAGTGGGGCTTTCGCGCACACGTCGGGAAGGGCATGGGAGTTGGTATCGCCGATTATGATCTGGACGGCCGCCCGGATGTCTTTGTAACGAACGACACGTCTTACAACTTTCTATTCCACAACACCGGGCGGAAATTCGAGGAGGTCGCCTTTCAGCAGGGTGTGGCACTTCCCGAAGATGGAGGATTTGTTTCCGGGATGGGGCTGGATTTTCGCGACTTCAACAACGACGGCTATCCAGACATCGTTTTCGTGGCGCTCAATGACCAGACGTTCCCGTTGTTCCAGAACAAGGGTGGGAAGGGATTCGAAGAAGTCACGTTTGCGACTGGCATGCGCCAATTGTCCCGCTCCATGTCCGGGTACGGGCCAGGATTCTTCGATTTCGACAATGATGGCTGGAAGGATCTCTTTGTGTCGCGAGGACATGTGGAGGCCATCGGCACACCCAGTTTCACGGTAGAGCAGTACAACTCGGTGTTCCGGAATCCCGGCGCACATGGGAAATGGCAAGTGTTAACGGCGGAAGCGGGCTTCGAGTTATCGCCGCCGGCACGGCATCGCGGGTGCGCCTTTGGAGACTTGGACGGGGACGGGCGAGTGGACGTGGTTGTCACGGCACTGGGCAGGAATGCAGAAATCTGGATGAACCGTTCAGAGAACTCGGGACACTGGCTGGATATCGCGCTGGAAGGCACGAAGAGCAACCGGGATGGGATTGGTGCGCGCATCAAGGTGGTCACTACGGCGGGCGCGCAGTACAACCACATGACCACAAGCGTGGGGTACGCATCTTCCAGCTACGGTCCGGTGCACTTCGGTCTCGGCGCGGACAGTAGTGCGGAGCTGGTGGAAATCCATTGGCCTTCCGGGATTGTCCAGACACTGCGGGATGTTGTGGGTGACCGCGTTCTCAGTGTCAAGGAATCGGCTAAGCAGTGATCTCCAGGATCAAGGAGTGTGCACGCATTTGTTTAGGCATCAGGTCTTTGGGGATGTCGAAACCTGCTCACCTGAATCCGGCGCTGCCGGTCGAACAGCGCGTCTCGGACCTCATCTCTCGAATGACGCTGGAGGAGAAAGCGTCGCAAGTCGTTGGCGAAGCGCGTCTTCCAGAATAGCTGCGGCGGCGCTAAGGATTTGCCGCGCGAGGAAGTTTCTTGACTTTGGAGGCCAGGTCCTCATCTTCCTTCTTCTTGAGTTCGCGCACCTTTGCAAACTCCTTTTCGGCCGCAGCGTTATTGCCCATCAACTGGTAGACATGTCCCAGCCGGAAATGAGCATTTGATTCGTTTGAATTCAGGCTCACGGCGTGGCGCAAAGCCGAGAGGGCTCCCGGGTACTGCTTCTGGTCAACAAGAATACTGGCAATATCCAGATACGCGAGGAAGTTGTCGTGTTGCAGTTGGGCGGCTTTTCGCAAGAGGGGCAAGGCTTTTGCTTCGTCTCCCTGCTTTAGGGCGATGTCGCCAAGATACGCTAGGGCCTGCGCGTTATCGGGAACGATGGCTAACTCTGCTTCCAGTGCGGCAACGGCGTCGTCGTATTTTTCGGCTTTCCAGTATTCGTAGCCGAGAGCAAGATGCAAGTTGGGTTCCTGCGGAGCTAGTTTCACTGCCTCCTGAAACTCCGCAATGGCCTCCTCCGTTTTGTCTTCACCGTCCAAAGCCCGGCCGGTGAGTAGGTGCACGGCAGAGGAGTTAGGATCGAGCGCCTCGAGTTTTGCGAATTCCTCCAAGGCGCAGGGATATTTCCTGGCCGACAAGCAACTCTGCGCCAGTGTCTGGTGCAGTTCCTTGTTGTCCTGGTCAGACGCCGCGGCTATTTGCAAGTACTTGACCGCATCTTCGAAATGCTTCGCACCGTAGTAACTCAGACCGAGCAGCGTGGTTGCTTGTAAGCTATGCGGGTCTGCAGCAAGGGCGGCGCGCAATGGAGAGACGGCCGCTTCGAAATGACCTTGCTTGAATTCTGCCAGGCCCCAATTGAGTTGCACACCTGGCAGCTTCGGGTTCAGTGCAGTGGCCTTGCGGTAAGCCGCCGCCGCTTCGGAATACTTTTGCTCGCGGGACAGTACGAAACCCAGGGTGGCATACGCCGCGGCATCGTTTGGATTTTGCTTGGTAATTGCGCGCCATGCTTGAGCGGCTTCCGCCAGTTTGCCTTCCTGCTCCAAGGCCATCGCATCTGCGGGCGAAGGATTCGGGCTTTGACCTTTAGCAGCAGACGACAGCAGCAAAGCGACGAAGGCCACCCCTACAGCCAGTCTTGAATTGTAGCTGCTCATAAGAATTTTGTAACCCAGTTGAAGCGAGAAATAAACCAGTTTGAGGAGAGAAAAATAAAACCGCAATTGCGAAAACGTGGAGTTAGCCCATGTTGTCCGTGGGACCCGGTAGACGGTAGGAAACTCAGGGCGAAGGGCTGTTCGTACCGATGACGTAGGAACTCTCCGGCGGACCGAGATAGCTCGGCCTCGCGCCGCCAAGGTCGACCACCAGCTTCTGAAGCACGACACCTGGATCCACCATGCAAAACTTCAGCGTGTGGTAACCGGGATTCGCGATGTTATGCGTGGATTTTGCCTTTCGAACACTATCTTTGACCGAAGTCTCCCAGGCCTCTTTATTGTTGTTGGTAAGCGCATCTACAATCTGAGGAGCCTCGTCGTCGAATGAAACGGCATAGCGAAGGCCGCGGCCCGGGACGAAGTTCAGAGTGGGATCGAGAACCGCTTCTACGGAGACGGTCCCTGAATGAAAAAGGTACATCCTGTATTCAAGGCACGGCGCATCTTGGCCAGGCAATAAACTCTCCGCTCTTACCGGGAACAGCGTCATGGAGGAAAGCGTTCTGCCCAGATCGTCAATCTTTTCCCAGCGTACTGAAGCTGCGTCAATTTTCTTTGTGTAGTGTTCGGCTTCGATGGACACATATCCATCACCCTCGACGAATCCTTGCAGGTCATCCGGCAAAGGTGAAGCGGGACGGAACGCCTCGACCTTCACGGCGACATTCTGGCCGCTGTCGCTCGCGAGCGCGAGCGAACTGCTTTCTAAACCTTTCGGAGCGCGACGCCAATCCACGCTGATCCAAATGCGTTCTTCCCGTGCAACTCTGCCTTTCGATTCGCTGACGATGATCCACGGTGCGCCTGCGCTCGCAGTGAATGTAAAAGGAGCTTTGCCACGGTTGAAAACATCAACGTAAAAGCGCTGCTGATTGAAAACATCGAACTGTGGGAGAGTTGGCTGTCCGGGAGCGCCTGGCCACGCGAGGTCGGAGCCTTCCACGGCGACGCCCATATTGGCAGGCGCAGGAAGTTCGATTTGGGTAACCTCAGGCATGTTGTTGACCGGCGGCTCATTCCAAAACGTGTAACCGATATGCGTCTGATCCATCATGTGGTCCCATTTGCCGCCCGCTAGTGTGTGATTGTAGTAGGCGGACAGTTCAGCATCGGACCGAAACAGCGCGCGCGCTTCAGTCGCGAGTTCGTTCGTCCTTGCGCGGCTTTGGCTCGCGTAGAGCTGATTTTTCCCCGCGGTGATATAAAGTTGATTGACGACCGCAGACGCTTTCGTAGGATAGAGCACCAGTTCGTAGAAAGCGTCCTTTTGTTCAGCAGGCAGTTTTTTGTAGATCTCTTCGGCTTTGTTAGTGATGGTTTGGAAATGCGCCGCAATGGTGTCCGCCTCCCTGTAGTTCACCAAGCTGAAGGTGCTCGGCTCAAGAAGTTCAGGTTTGCGTCTGCCGTTGTATTTCGTGTATTTGGAAATGATGTCTGCGATTTCCGGGGCGTATTGCGGGCCAAATTCCCGCGAGGCCCAGAGTCTCGCGAACTCCCCTATGCTTTCCTTCGGCCATCTCGCAGGATTCCAGGCCAGGCTCAGGAAAAACTCCATGGGAAATTCCATCGGCTTCAGGTCACCGACGTTTACAATCCAGATGCGGTCCGCGCCATAATTTAAGGCCAGATTCATCTGCTCCCACACTTTTGGGATGGGGTTGGTATTGATCCACTTGTAGGACCGCGGATCGCCTACATAATCGAAGTGGTAATAAATTCCGGCGCCGCCACTGCGTTTGCGCTCTTCGGCTGTGGGCAGGCGGCGGATATTGCCCCAGTTGTCGTCGCACCACAACAGAGTTACGTCATCGGGAACGCGCATCCCCTTGTCGTAGTACTCCAGCACTTCCTTGTAGAGCGCCCAGTCTTGTACGACGGTGGCAGGATCGCGGTGGTAAACCCCGCCGATGATCTTTCGCTGGTCCGTTACGATCTGTTCCAACAGCGCGATGTTGGCACTCTGTGACATCGGTAGATCGCCGTCTCCACGCATACCGATGGTGACGACGTTTTCATAGTCTTTATTGCGCTGCAGACCCTGGTCCCAGAATTCTCGGAGAACTGCGCCATTCTTCGAGTAATCCCACGGTCCATCGCCGTGGCGCTTCCATTCCTGCTGCGCTCGCATCATTGGTTCATGATGCGAAGTGCCCATGACGATGCCATATTCGTCCGCAAGTTTTGAGTTGAGGGCATCATCTTCATTGAAGGCGTTGTTCCACATGGCAGGCCAGAGATAGTTAGCCTTGAGGCGCAGGAGGAGTTCGAAGACTCTCTCGTAAAACTGGTGATTACAATTTCCGTATTTTTCCTTCACCCAGCCGGTCAAAGCGGGCGCCTCGTCGTTGAGAAAGATGCCGCGATATTTCACCGCTGGAGGCCCTTGCGCGTAAGTGCCCGGCTTAACCGTCAGCGTCTCTTGATGATGCACCGGAACATCGGCCCACCAATACCAAGGGGAGACGCCGATTTGTTCGGAGAGGTCGTAGATTCCGTAAATAGTTCCGCGCTTGTCGCTGCCGGCGATGACCAAGGCGGTGGTCATCCCAGGCAATGGGTTGGCGACCGTTTGAATCAGAAAAGACTCCCACTTGCCGGAAATCGCGGTGACATCGATCGTTCTATCACGGACCAAGCGGTCGATAATTGCGCTCCTGCCGAGCGTGCCAATAAGGATGATGCTCGGAGCACGATTTGCAGGGTCGTGTACAATGGCGGCAGTGGAGCCGGTAACTTTTTTGATGTCATCCTGCAAATCGGAGACGGCTCGAACGACGCCGGGGTAATCGTCAGCATCCACGTAAACGGTAGTGGCGTGTTTCTGTTGAACGATAACAAAGTTGCGCGGATTGTTTTTCGTCTCGATGTACCGGGGTTGCCCGAGAGCAGCCACTTTAGGAGAAAGCGCAAATACGCCGAGCAGTAGGAGCGTCGTGCACTTGATCACGTCCAACGCGAGAGGGGCAAGAATTGCGAAAAAGAGTCGTTTATCGAATGTGTTTTTCATCCCGACACCTTCGTTGCAGGCCGCGAGCCCGCCTGCGCTGAATTATAGAGCATTGGTCCAGAGGCGCGTCCTGAGGAGAAGTTGGTGATGAGAATTGAAGATGCCAAGGTGATCGTTTGTTGCCCGGGACGGAATTTCGTCACGTTGAAGATCATAACCGAAGACGGAATCTCCGGAGTCGGTGACGCCACGTTGAACGGACGCGAAATGGCGGTGGCCAGCTATTTGGCGGACCATATTATTCCACTGCTGAAAGGGCGCGATGCCCGGCGCATCGAAGACACTTGGCAGTATCTGTACAAAGGGGCTTACTGGCGGCGCGGCCCGGTGACCATGAGCGCTATCGCCGCGGTCGACACCGCGTTGTGGGACGTCAAAGCCAAAAGCTTAAACGTGCCGCTATACCAATTGCTCGGTGGCGCCTCGCGGGATGGAGTCTTGGTCTACGGTCACGCAAGTGGGAACAATCTGGAAGAGACGGTAGAGGCGGTTGCGAAATATGTCGACCGCGGATTCAAGGCTATCCGCGCGCAATCGGGTATTCCGGGCTTGACGAGCACCTATGGCGTAGGATGCGGAGGGCTGCACTATGAACCTGCGGAAAAGGACGCGCCTCCGGAAAATCAATGGTCTACCGAGCGCTATTTGAATTTTGTGCCGCAACTTTTCGGACGCCTGCGCAGCGAATTCGGACCCGATTTGCACCTGCTGCATGATGCCCATCACCGGCTGACCCCCATTGAAGCGGCCCGGCTCGGCAAAGAACTGGAAACGGCGCACCTGTTTTGGCTGGAGGATCCCGTTCCGGCTGAATTGCAAGAGAGCTTTCGGACTATCAGACAACACACCACGACGCCGCTGGCGGTCGGTGAAGTGTTCAACAGCATTTACGATTGCCAGCAATTGATTCAGGAACAGCTGATCGATTACATCCGTACGACCGTGGTTCATTGTGGCGGCATCACGCACTTGCAAAGGATCGCAAATTTCGCGGAGATGTTTCACGTTCGGACTGGTTCGCACGGCGCCACGGACCTGAGTCCGGTGTGCATGGCGGCGGCTCTTCATTTCGATATCAGTGTGCACAATTTCGGAATTCAGGAATATATGGCGCACACGGCAGAGACAGACCGAGTTTTCCCGCACTCTTACACTTTTGAGAACGGCTGGATGCATCCGGGTGAGGCGCCCGGGCTTGGCGTCGATATTGACGAATCGCTGGCAGGGCATTACCCGTACCGGCGGGCATACCTGCCAATCAACCGCAAACTGGACGGGACGCTGCACAGTTGGTAGGCCCGCGGTTGAGCGCCCTGCTGATTCAGCTCATGCAAGTGCCGGACTCATTCGGCGAAGAGCGGTCCTTATCGTACTCCTGCGAGGATGTCCACGGTAAGCTGATCCAGATGCTCGTAGGGAAGACGTTTGCGCAGGATCGCTTCTTTGTCAAAGTGATGCGCCAGGAGAGCTTCCACTCCCTTCCTGGAGTACTCTCCTGTTGCCGGTAGGTGCTTTCCATCACGGGAAATTTCGTGAAGAATCGCTTGTATCTCTTTATCGCTGTTCCAATGCTCCGCCTTTTCCTTGAGGATCAAATAAGTGCGCATGCATCCACGAGCGAAGTCCTTTACTCCTCCGCAATCCTCGGTGCGATAAGCGTGCGCGTCAAAATGGCGAGGCCCCGGATAACCCACATCCTCAAGAAACTTGACCAACCAGAATGTCGATTTCAGATTGGCAGAGCCGAACCGCAAATCCTGATCGTATCGCCCTGGCATCTGATCGTTTAGATCAATGTGGAAGAGCTTGCCGGCTTCCCAGGCCTGGGCAACTCCGTGCACAAAATTCAAACCGGACATTTGCTCGTGGGCCATCTCAGGGTTGACGCCGACCATCTCGGGGTGGTCGAGCGTGGCGATAAATCCGAGATAATGGCCGGTCGTAGCCATATAAAGGTCTCCGCGAGGTTCATTAGGTTTGGCTTCGAGAGCGAGGCGGTATCCGTATCCACGATCGAGATTGTACTCGCACAGATAATTCACTGCATGCCGCAATCGCTTGATCGCTTCATCAGGGCGGCGGCACGCATCCGTCTCGACCCCTTCGCGCCCGCCCCACAAAACGAAAATCTTCGCGCCCAACTCAGCGCCAAGGTCCATGGCGCGCATGGTTTTTTGTAACGCGTATGCGCGTACTTCGGGGTCATTGGCCGTGAATGCGCCATCTCGGAAAACGGGGTGAAAAAACAGGGCAACCGTGGCCATGGGAACGACAAGTCCGCACTGATCGCAGGCCTTCCGGAACTCTCGAACGATAGCATCGCGTTCCGCAGTTGTGGCATCTATGGGTACGAGGTCGTTATCGTGCAGGTTCACACCCCAGGCGCCCAGTTCGGAAAGCATTCCGACAATCTCCACCGGAGAAAGAACTGGCCGGACAACATCTCCAAAGGGATCACGTCCGCGATTTGCGAGAGTCCATAATCCAAACGAAAATTTGTGTTCTGGCTTTGGCTGATATGATGAATTGTCACTCATGGTCGTTTCCCACGCAGTCTAAAGAGCAATCCACTCTCTGTTGGAACGAGTCGCTGCTCACTTCGCGCCGCTGGCGCTGAGCGAGGTGACCAGGGGCGCAAAGTGACATGCAGCGATGCGAAGTGAAGAGTTGAACGAGGAGAGGACCGGCGTGAACCAGGAAAGCAGAGGAGAATGCATGAGGCGCCTCCTCGACGAACCTCTTCAACATAGTGTCTCGTCTTAACGTGTACGTTAACGTCCCATCCATAGTATCATGAGCCCAGCGCATTGCAAGGATTCAAAAAGAAATCCTGGAGGAGGTCTCTGTGAATCGCCCCCTAGCTACGGTTGGTTTTCGCGTACCCCGTTTTTTTCGCTCGCTCCCTTTATCTAATGAGTTCTGTCTTTTGCGGGTGCAGCAGCGTCCGCGGATGGCGGCGATCAATAGCGACAATGAGAGGCGGACGGCATGAACAAACAACCGGCACTAGCAACGCGCAATCGCAAAGCGGTTCCCGCATACAAGAATCCAAATTTGCCCTCAGCGCGGCGGGTGAAGGATCTATTGTCCCGGATGACGCTCGAAGAAAAGGCCGCGCAGATGATGTGCATCTGGAGAGAGAAGACCATCACGCTGGTAGATGAGGGCGGCGATTTCGATCCGCGGAAGGCGAAAGCGGCATTCTCGAGCGGTCATGGGCTGGGGCAGTTCGGCCGGCCGAGCGATTCAGGGAAGGGCAAGAACGCTCGGGCAATGGCCGGACTCACTAATGCCGTTCAGAAATTCTTCGTGGAAAACAGCCGCTTGGGGATTCCGGTGATGGTTCATGAAGAGTGCCTCCACGGACACGCCGCAGTCGACGGAACCAGTTTTCCGCAGCCAGTTGCTCTGGGCGCGACGTTCAACCCCGAACTTGTCGAATCGCTGTATTCGATGACCGCCCTCGAAGCGCGCTTGCGCGGCGCCCACCAGGCCCTCACCCCGGTTGTGGATGTTGCCCGAGACCCGCGATGGGGCCGCGTCGAAGAAACCTATGGAGAAGATCCATACCTGGTGTCCCGCTTGGGCATTGCCGCAGTGCGCGGTTTCCAGGGAGACGCCACGTTTCGCGATAAGCGCCACATGATTGCAACGCTCAAGCATTTTGTCGGACACGGCCAACCGGAATCTGGCATGAACTGCGCGCCGGCGAACGTCTCCTTGCGTGTATTGCGAGAGACATTCCTGTTTCCGTTCAAAGAGGTGTTGAAGGAAGCGGGGGCCATCAGCATCATGCCGTCTTACAACGAGGTCGATGGCGTTCCCTCGCATACGAACGCATGGCTGTTACGTGATGTGCTGAGGAAAGAATGGGGATTTACGGGATTTGTGGTGTCCGACTACTTCGCAATCTGGGAACTTGGCTGCCGCCCTGACACGCACGGTCACTTTGTGGCGAAAGACAAACTGGATTCCTGCGCGCAAGCCGTGCGGGCCGGGGTCAACATTGAGCTTCCGGATCCAGACTGCTACCTGCATCTTGCATCGCTGGTGGGCAAAGGAGTTCTGAAAGAGGCGGAACTCGACGATTTGGTAGCTCCCATGCTGTTCTGGAAATTCGAGATGGGGCTGTTTGAAGATCCTTACGTCGACCCGGACGAGGCGGAGCGCGTTGTAGGTTGTGATGCGCATCGCGAACTTGCCCTGAGAGCAGCTCACGAAGCGATCACGCTGCTGAAGAATGAGAATAGGCTCGCTCCGCTGAATCTCAGCGGCCTTAAATCGATCGCCGTAATTGGGCCGAATGCAAACCGCAGCCTGCTCGGAGGCTACAGTGGTGTTCCGAAACAAGAGCTCACCGTCCTGCAGGGCATCAAGGACAAAGTTGGGAACCATGCGGAGGTTCTCTACAGCGAGGGCTGCAAAATCACGATCGGTGGTTCGTGGAACCAAGACGAAGTGGTGCCCAGCGATGCCGAGGAAGATCGCAAGGCGATCGCCGAGGCTGTAGAGGTTGCGAACAGGGCCGAAGTGATTATCCTGGCCATTGGCGGGAATGAGCAGACTTCGCGGGAAGCATGGTCGTTGCAACATATGGGCGACCGGACCAGTCTCGACCTGATCGGCAGGCAGGAGGAACTGGTGAAGGCGATGCTCGCAACCGGGAAACCGGTGATCGTGTTCTTGTTCAACGGTCGGCCTCTCTCGATCAACTATGTCAGCCAAAACGTGCCTGTAATTTACGAATGTTGGTACCTGGGGCAGGAAACGGGCCGAGCGGTGGCCGACGTGCTCTTTGGCGATTACAACCCCGGCGGAAAATTGCCGATTACCATTCCGCGGTCGGTAGGCCAAGTACCCGCGTTCTACAATCACAAGCCGTCGGCCCGGCGCGGTTATCTGTTCGACGATGTGTCACCACTTTATGCCTTTGGATACGGCTTGAGCTATTCGAGTTTTGCAATCAAAAATCCTCGATTGACGAAGACAAGCATTAAGCCCGACGGCACCACCTGTGTGCTGGTTGACGTGATCAATACCGGCAAGCGCGAAGGGACGGAAGTGGTGCAGCTGTATATACGCGATCTCGTCAGCTCGGTGACGAGACCAGTCAAGGAGCTGAAAGGGTTTCGTAAAGTGCGTCTGAAGCCTGGCGAGTCCACAACGGTCAAGTTCGACATTACTCCGGATCGGCTTTCTTTCTATGACCTGAAAATGGAATACGTGGTTGAACCGGGAGAGTTTGAAATCATGGTTGGCAATTCGTCGCGAGATGCGGACTTGCAAAAACTGCGTCTGCAGGTGCAGGAGTAGAGGCCGATCTGTTGATGCTAGCGGAGACGTGACTCGACAGCGGCGAGGAGAAACGAGGCAGCCATGACACAGAAGCTCGCGATCACGGAGAAGATCGGTTACAGCCTCGGCGACATGGCCGCGAACTTCATCTTCCAAAGCATGCTGGCCTTGCAGTTGAGCTTCTACACGGACACGTTCGGGTTGACCGCGGCGACAGCAGGAACGCTGTTTTTAGTGGTGGGGTTGGGCGCCGCCGCACTCAATCCGGTGATGGGTTTCATCGCGGACCGGACCAACACGCGCTGGGGCAAGTTCCGCCCGTGGCTTCTGTGGACGGCCGTGCCCTTCGGCATCATTGGTATTCTGACGTTTACCACGCCGAGTCTGAGTCCGGCGGGGAAGATCGCTTACGCCTACACGACCTACATCCTGCTGAGGGTAATTTACACGATAAACAACGTGCCGTACGCGGCGTTGACGGGCGTCATCACGGGCGATCCGGACGAACGCACCAGTCTCTCGTCATTTCGGCAGATCTTCGCAAATTCCGCAGGCTTCATCGTTCAGGGATTGGCCATCCCGATGCGCGACTATTTCGGACGGGGCAACAACGCGAAGGGCTACCAGTTGACCATGGGGCTGTTCTCGGTGCTGTGCATTGTTTTCTTCATCATCACATTCGCAACCACGAAAGAACGCATACAGCCGGACCCGGGGCAAAAGAGCTCGCTGAGACAGGATCTCGCTGATCTGTTCAAGAACGGACCGTGGATCGCCCTGTTCCTGGTGACCCTGTTTTATTTCAGCGCGATCTCCATCCGCGGCAGTGTGATGCTACCGTTCTTTAAGTACTGCGCGGGGAACGAAAGGCTGTTCAGTTGGTTCAACGGGTTCGGACTCAGCGCGTTGTTAATCGGGGTCGCTGTATCGAACACACTTGCGGTTCGAATTGGAAAACGAAATTTGTTCATAGCGAGCATGATGCTGGCGGCAATCTTCAACGTGATGCTGCTGTTCGTTCCTGCTACCGCGAGCGTGCCCATTTTCGCCTTTGAAATTCTGCGTCAGTTCGCATATGGCTGGTCATGTCCCCTGTTATGGGCCATGATCGCCGACGTTGCCGACTATGGCGAGTGGAAAACCAAACGCCGGGCGACCGCGACGGTAACTTCAGCCGTTGTGTTTGCGCTGTGGGCCGGACTGGCCCTGGGCGGCGCGATTGCGGGCTGGTTGTTCTCGTTTTATGGGTACGCGCCCAACGCCGTGCAGACGGCTCACGCGTTGATGGGCATCCGCATGACCGCGAGCATCTACGCTGGGCTGGCATTTGTTGCGACGGCAGTTTGCCTGTTCTTTTATCCGATCACCCGGGAAGTGAACCGCAAGATTGCGGACGACCTGACGGAGAGGCGCAAAAACTATGCTGCAGTGGTGGCCTAGGCCGAGGACAGACGTAGACAAGATTGATTCGTACGCAGCAAAAGAGTAGGAGAGTTTCCCGTGACTGTAAGCGCGCGATTAATGGTATTGGGGGCTCTCGTGGTGGCAGTAGCGGTGACGGAAACCAGGGCACCGGGCACGCTTAAAGATGCGTACCGTGGAGCGTTTATGATTGGTGCCGCTGTCAATGTCGCGCAATTCACAGGTCAAGATAGTGGTGGCGCCGCCCTGGTGCAGACGCAGTTCAATTCCATAACACCGGAGAATGTCCTCAAATGGGAGAACGTGCATCCGCGGCCGGATGGCTACGCGTTTGAACTGCCGGACCAATACGTAGAGTTTGGCGAACAGAATCGTATGTTTATCGTTGGTCATTGCCTGGTGTGGCATAGCCAGGTGCCCGCGTGGGTGTTTCGAGACGAGCGGGGCAACCTTGTCGATCGCCAAGTTCTGCTCAAGCGCATGAGTGATCACATCCACACTGTCGTAGGGCGTTACAAAGGAAGGCTAAAAAGCTGGGATGTGGTCAACGAAGCGCTCAACGAGGATGGAACCCTGCGCCAGTCACTTTGGCTGAAGATCATCGGCGAAGATTACGTCGCCAAGGCCTTCGAATATGCGCACGAAGCCGATCCCCAAGCTGAACTCACATATAACGACTATTCGCTGGAGAACCAGCCCAAACGAAACGGGGCGGTCGCGCTCATCGCGAAGTTGCAAGCGCAGGGCATCCGAGTCACGTCAGTAGGCCTACAGGGCCACAACAGCCTCACATGGCCTAGTGTCGAGCAGGAGGACGCCACCATTTCCGACTTCGCGAAACTGAATATAAAGGTTGTCATCTCAGAGCTTGATATCGACGTCTTGCCTCGCGCAACCGGGCAAGAGAGCGCGGATATAACTATGAATATCAAGCAGGACCCAAAACTGAATCCCTACGTGAACGGATTGCCGGATTCCGTGCAAGAGGAATTGGCGAAACGGTATGCTGAGCTGTTCGGGGTGTATCTGAATCATCGCGAGGTTGTGCAGCGCGTAACGTTTTGGGGCGTAACGGACGGGGATTCCTGGAGGAATGACTGGCCCGTGAAGGGACGTACGAGCTATCCTTTGCTGTTTGATCGAAGTGGGAGGCCGAAGCCAGCGTTCCAAGCGGTAGTAGGACGGGCAGGGATAGGGCCCAAGAAGTAGCGGGGAAGAGAGCTTCAATGTTGCCGGTTGCCACAACGGAGAACAGGGGCGTGGGAAAGCGCAAACGTTTGCGTGCGCCGAGAGCGATTGCGTAAAGCCGATAACGTTTACGTACACGGTCGCAGGGCAATGGATCGCAGTCCGGGGTTCCGAGTTCCCCTGCACACGCTCGGTCGCAACTGGCTTAAAATTAATGTGGGTAGGGAAAATGCCAAAACAGCTACGCGGAATCCATCTAATTGCTGAGATTGCGGACGTCTCGATCGGTACGGTTGATAGGGCTTTGCACGGGCGCGGAGGCATCAAGGACGCCACCCGTCAACGCATTCTGGAAATAGTGCGTCAGATCGGGTACACGCCCAACCTGGCGGCACGCGCCCTTTCGGTCGCGCGAGCTGCCGCTCGCGTAGGCGTTTGCATGCCACGGGAAATCCACTTCTTCTATGATCAGCTTTGGAGCGGAGTGTTGGATGAGGCCAAGCGGGCATCACAGTTCGGGATTGAATTCCTGAATCGGCCGGTGAGGGCGCTTGGCGAAGGAGACACCGAAGCTGTCAAGGAACTCATCGCAGCGCGTGTTGATGGAATCATTCTGACCGCCGGGAACCCGAAAGATCTGACGCCGTTAATCGACGAAGCCGAGGACAAGGGCATCCGCGTCGTTTGTGTGTCTACAGATGCCCCGGAGAGCCGGCGCTCGAGTATTGTCTGCGTGGAACCTTATCTGAACGGATGCCTGGCCGGCGAGTTGATGGGGAAGTTTGTCGCTCCGGGGTCAAAAGTGGCTGTTTTAGCGGGTATGTTGATGGCGGAAGACCATAGGAAGAAAGCCGATGGATTCTCCGAGACATTTCCGCAGCATTGTCCAGGCGGGAAAATTCCGGTGGTCATCGAGGGACACGAAGACGAAGACGAGAGTTTTCAGAAGACCTTTGATCTGCTGCGGCGCATTCCAGGGCTCGCCGGAATTTACGTTAATACGGTGAACTGTCTGCCAGTGTGCCGGGCCCTGGGGGCGCGCGGGCTCGGGGGCAAAGTGAAGCTCATTACTACCGACCTTTTCGTGGAGATGTCCCCGTATTTCAGGAAGGGAACAATCGCGGCGTCCATTTATCAGCAGCCGCATCGCCAAGGTCAGATTGCCGTCCGTCTTATGGTGGATAACCTCGCGACCAAGGCGAATTTTCCACCGGCGGTGCATCTAAGCCCCGGCGTAGTTATGTCATCCAACCTGCACCTTTTTAGGGAAATCAGATTCACGGATGGCAAGTTAAATGAGTCGATAACCCGAGGTAATGGATCAATGCCCAGTCTCGCCACTGCCACTGTCTCTTCAAAATCAGGAACTTAGGCCTTCCACTCACTGGCAAAGGATGTTGAGGGTGCGAGCGGTTCGCGCATCTAGAGACGGACGTCTAAGCGGATCATTCAGCAATCAATTTGAGACCATAAAAAAAATTACTTGACAAAGGAGGGGCGGGGCGTGAATATGCGTGTACGTTAACGG
>JBAVHY010000347.1:0-1949 GCA_049686315.1 Candidatus Acidiferrum sp.
GGTATTGATAGCAGATGGGATGAGAAGGCCGGTCTCCGACGGGATGCTGTAGGCTCCCAAGTTATCGACGTGCTTTGAAGCACAAGAGATAAAGGAGACCGGCAATGAAGAAGGTTAGCCCCACCGCTGCGAAGCAGACGAATAATTTTTCCACGCAGAAACTGACGATTGGGTTGGACCTGGGCGATCGCTCAAGCTGGTATTGCGTTTTAGATGAATCCGGCAACGTGCTGTTGGAACAGCGGCTGAGTACGACTCCGAAAGCGATGCGCGAGGTGTTTGGCAGTATGCCGCGCAGCCGCATTGCGCTCGAAACCGGGATGCATTCTCCGTGGGTCAGCCGGCGGTTGAGCGAACTGGGGCACGAGACCATCGTGGCGCATGCGCGTAACGTGCGATTGATCGGGGAGAGCCGCAAGAAAGACGACCGCCTGGATGCGCGAACTCTGGCGCGGTTGGCGCGCATTGATCCGCAGTTGCTGTCGCCGGTGAGACATCGCAGTGCGCAAGCGCAGGCGGACCGCGCTGATCAACACGGCACGGGGCGTGACGAAGTCTTACGGAGAGCGCTTGCGGGGCTGCAATGCACGGAATGTGAATCCGGAGAAAGCGGAGGGGCTGAGTCCGGAGCTGCAGGCCGCGTTGGGACCGTTGTTGACCGCCGTCGAATCCCTGACCGAGCAGATCCACGAATACCACCAACGGATCGAGCAGTTGGCGAAACAGAGTTACCCGCAAGTGACGTTGTTGAAACAGGTGAAAGGCGTGGGCACGTTGATCGCGCTCACTTACTTGCTGACGCTGGGAGATCCGCATCGTTTTCGCAAGAGCCGCGACGTGGGTTGCTATGTGGGATTGCAACCAGGACGGCGCAACTCCGGGCAGAGCGAACCGCAGATGCACATCAGCAAGGAGGGCGATCCGTATCTAAGAACGCTGCTGGTGCAGGGAGCGCACCACATTCTGGGACCGTTTGGAGCGGACAGCGATCTCCGGCGCTGGGGGCTAAAACTGGCGGAGCGTGGCGGAAAGAATGGGAAGAAACGAGCGGTGATTGCTACCGCACGAAAGCTGGCGGTGTTGCTGCATCGGCTGTGGGTGAGCGCAGAAGCGTACGAACCGCTGCGCAATAGCGACTGCACCACGAGGAGGGCAGCAGCGTAAAACCAAAAACAAAACATTCTTCGAAAAGGAAAACCAAAAGCCCAAAGCCGAGTTTCGGTGACTGCGTCTAACGCCTGGGCCACTTCCATCGTAAAGATGGAAAGAGAGGTCGACTAACAGGTGGCAGCACCGACTGAAATGAGAACACCTAACTTGCACCGAGCGAAAACAGAATCGCTCACTAAGAGTGCGGATGGAAGGGTGGCGACAGTGGCAACTCGGCGGAGAGAAAACTTGTCCAACGAAAAAACCAAAGAACCCACTTGACTCCGACCGGCCTTCTCATGGAAGGCGTTAGCACTCATCGACTCTTGATGAGTGATATGGCGATTCTTCCCCAATTGGGCAGTGGGGGCTACGTCGTATTTCGTACAATTCAGGAGCCGGGAGCAAATGCTGGTGAAAATCCAGCCGCCAACCTGTAAGACTTGGTTGGGTCGTCGTCTAACTCTTAAGACATCCCGGCTAATGACTCGATGAGCGATATGGCGATGTTTCGCCAATTGACCTAAATCAGCGTGCAATATACAAAGTGCTGGATGTTCCTGTGCAAGCGAGTTCCGAGTTTTCATCAGTTATCGGGGTGCTGATCCCAGTTGTCCCGTCGCATAAGCGAGCGTAGCTGCGGCTGCCAGGGCAGAGGTATACGCATCGGCTTCGGCCAGCCCCGCCTCAAACAGATGGGTCTGCGCCTCCACCGATGCCGTTACCGTACCCACGCCTTGCTTGTACGAATCCAGCGCCGCGTCGTAGGACGTCTGTGCGGTATCTCGTAATACGGCGGC
>JBAVHY010000348.1:0-18755 GCA_049686315.1 Candidatus Acidiferrum sp.
AGCTATTCCGCATCTCCGTGCCATTTTTTGGCCTGCTGGGTCATCATTCCGTAGCAGTCGCAGCATGCTGCTTCTAGAAGCCGCCTGTCGACAATTTCCACGCCTCCCCGAACCTGGGAGATGAGCCCCGCCTTCTGCAGCATTCCAGCTGCCACAGTCACGCTGGAGCGGCGCGTTCCCAGCATCTGAGCGAGGAATTCCTGAGTCAATGGCAGGGAGTTCGATCCGACGCGGTCGGCGCTCATCAACAGCCACCGCGCCAATCTTTCATCAACCTCATGGAGCCGGTTGCAAGCGGCAATCTGTGTTACCTGCATGGCCATAAGTTGGGAAAACCGCTGCAGTTTCCGCTCCAGTTTGGGGCTCTCAAGGAGCAATGCCATCAGTGTTTCGCCATCCACTCGAAAGGCCGTACCGTCAATCTGAGCTATTGCCCGGGTAGAAGCAGTGCGAAAGCCCGCAACCAGCGGCAAGCCCACGAAGCCTTCCTTCCCGACCAGACCTACTTCCACGCTTTTTCCGTCCGCGAAGACGCTCAAAATGGAAATCAGGCCGGTGTTACAAAAATATGCGGATTTCAAGGTATCGCCCGGCTCATGCAGCACGACGTGAGTTTTCAAGCGCACCAGTTCTAATTTTGGTTGGAGTAATTCTCGCTCCTTGGCGGGGAGACTGAGCAAGATCTCGTTACAAATGTGGTTTCCGTCGCCGTCATTGGGGGGCGGCTTCGGAGAGGAGTTTACAGGCACACCCGGTTTTTTGGGCATAGCGGCTCCTTGCCCGACTAACTAAACGTAGTCTGATTTTGCAAGGAACCGTCACCCTAGGGGCGCGGCGGAAGGATGCTAGAAGAGACACTTCGAGTATACTCCTTTTCCCTGTGCATGATGTGAAGCGTCTTGCGCTGGCCCAGAACACCAGAAATGCAATGCTACAGGGGCCCGTTCGCACTTGACGGTTCAGGCGGCCGCTACACAAAAGATTATTTTTGTCGTACTCTCACAGGCAATTGGCAATGCTACGTTTGGAGCGCTATGCCCAACAACGAAAGCGAAAGCGGGTCCGCAAATTCCGGATTAGCGAAAAAAATCGGGGTCATCACCGGGATCGTTGTCGCACTCACGGCGTTGACGACCGCGGTTGTGAAATTTCGTGATGCGATTCCGTGGCTGACCCCGGTCAACACCATTGAACTGACACCGAATCCCGCGAATCTGGCCATTGGTGACAAATTCCAGGTCATCGCCACGGTACGAGACGCCAACAAGAACCAACTGGGAAAGAGAGTGAGTTGGTCCAGCGCGAATCCCAGCCTTGTGGAGATTGATAGCGATGGCATCATAACCGGCGTCGCGGCGGGCGAAACTACAATCACGGCTTCCATCGGCATGATTAAGGGCTTGGTGCCGGTTCACGTTCGCCGTGTCACCGTCGCAATGGTCGACGTGTTTCCTCCCGCCACCACCCTGCGGGTGGAGGATCACCTCAAGTTCGATGCCACCCCTTACGACAGCGAAGGCAATTCTCTTTTGGGCCGGCCCGTTCGCTGGGCCAGTGAAAACAATCTGGTTGCTGCCGTGGATCAGTCCTCGGGTGAAGCCACGGGAAGGTCTGGCGGAAGCGTGAAGATCACGGCGGAGAGCGAAGGAAAACTCAACTCCGCCCAAGTGACGGTAAGCCCAAAATCGACGCCGATGGCACCGAGGGAAGCTCCCAAGTCAACAGCCACCGTTTTTGCGGCTCCCCCGCCGCCCCCGCCAAACCAGGCCGCGGGACCGGCCAAGACCGGCGCCGAGGCTGGCCGACTTGTCACAGCCCGGCCTCCCGTGGGGGCCGTCGCTAGTTTCTCTCGCGCGTCGAATCTTGCGTTCGCCGAAACAATCGTTATCGCCAAAGGCCTCAAGTTCGGCGAATGCCCTGCGAACGTGCGTATTCTTGTTGGGGAAACGCTGATCGACATCAAATCCGACCCACAGGAAGCGGCGCGCATCCCCCTCGGCGATCAGCCCTACAAGCTCCACGGCACGGTGTCCTGCCCGGGTCAAACTGTCGGCGTCGTAAACGGCCACGGAACCATCAGTGTGGCAAACGGAAAAGCTTACCGCTGCAACTGGCTTCGCAAAGGCTCAAAGGACTTCGAAATCAACCTTCAGCCGGAATGACTATGGCTGACCATCCAGCCGAGAAATGCGCACGAGAAATCCGTCCTACGTCCTGCCGCCGGTATTGGCGGTCACTTGACGGCGCCGACCGTGAAACCCGCGATGAACCGATCGAGGAACAAGTTGTACAAAAACGCCACGGGCAGGCTAGCGATGAGGCAGGCAGCCATCAACGCACCCCAATAGTAGACGTCGCCGCGCACCAAAAAAATGGGGATACCTGTACCGATCATCTGATTCGATTCGGAAGAAATGAAGGTGAGCGCATAAACAAATTCCTGGGTGACCAGGGTGAACGTAAAAATGACGACAGTAAGGATTCCCGAAGTCGAGATGGGAATCATCAGCTTGAGGAAGGCTCCGAAGCGAGTAAGGCCGTCCACCATGGCGGCGTCTTCGAGCTCACGGGGAATCGATTTGAAAAACCCCATGAGAAGCCAGATGGAAAAGGGCACAGTAAAAGTCGGGTAAACAAGAATCAATGCCCAAAGGGAGTCCTGCAGGCCGAGGAAAGCAACGACACGGGAGAGCGGGATGAAAAGCAGGGTAGGAGGGACGAGGTACGTAAGGAAGATGGCGATGCCGAGGCGCTCGCCCCAGCGGCCCGCAAGCCTAGCCAGTGCATAGGCAGCAGGAACAGCCAGCACCAGGGTAATGATTACAACGATGACGCCGACGAAAGCCGTATTACCCAGCCAGCGAACAAAGCGAGTCTCCGTGAACAAAAACTTAAGGTGCGCGAGCGTGGGTTTTGCGTTGAAGAGAAAGGGATTATTTTCCATCGTGTAGAGGTCGATGTTTTGCTTGAAGCTGGTGATGATCATCCAATAAAAGGGAAAGGCGAGGAGGATGGTGAAGACCGCGAGCACCACGGAGCGAACTACTTTAGCCAAGAGGCGGTGCGAGAGACCGAGGGGCATCAATTCACCTCAGCGCGGCGCGCGACGCGCAGCATGAAGTAAGCGAGAATGACCAATAGCGGAACGAGGAAGAGAGAAATGGCGGCGCCCGCCGCCAAGTCGCTGCCCTGAATTCCCAGAGCAAACGCCAGGGAAGGCAGGGTCTGCGTAGAGTCGAATGGCCCTCCTGCGGTGAGGATGTAAACCACGGCCATGTCCGTAAAGGTGAAGATGAGACCGAACAACACGGCCACGCTAAGGATGGGACGCATCATGGGAATGACAATCTGGAACTGGGTACGCCAAAAGCCCGCTCCGTCGACGGCCGCGGCTTCTGGAATGTCCTTAGGAATGGCCGTGCGCCCGGCGAGAAGAATCACCGTGGAAAACGGAATGATCCGCCAGCTATGGACCAGGAGGACAGAAGCAATGGCCAGGTGTGGTTCGCCAAGCCACATGGGCGCATTGAATGGCTTGTAGAAGTGTAGGGCAACGAGAACCCAGGAAATAACGCTGTAGATGGAATCGAGAAGCCATTTCCAGCCGATGGCTCCGAGGGAGATTGGCGCGACCCAGGGAAGAAGTATCAGGAAGCGAATGAGGCCGCGGCCTCGAAAGGCATTCTCCAAAGCGATGGCAAGGATGTTGGCGCTTACAACGACGACGATTTGCGAACCGATGGTGAAAATCAGGGAATTGCGGATGGCCACGCGGAAGCTGGGGCTTTGAAGGATGCTGCGGAAATTCTCAAGGCCGACGTAGTGAAGTTCGGAATTGCCGATGCGGGCGTCGCTGAATGCATAGAAGATGGCAAGGAGAAAAGGTCCTCCAACAAGGAGAAGGATATAGAGCGCCGCGGGAGCGAACATCGCGGTGCTGAGGAAGGGGCTCTGCGACGCACTGACAGATTTGATCCTGGCTGAAGCTATTGCCATGCAACGCCTCTGGAGGGAACGCGTGTTTGGGTCGTGCGGTCAAAAAACTTCAACGTGCGCGCAGGCACCACGAAGTCATAGACTCCGCCAAGCTGAAGATGTTGCGCCGAGGGAAGCCGGGAGACGACTTTCTTGGAATCGAGCTTGCCGCCGGAAAGAGTTCCCGAGACAATCCATTCCGAGCCAAGATATTCCGTATTCTCCACCTTGAAACGCAAGGGGATGGTCTCGCCGGTTACGTTTATCGACGGCAAGAAATGTTCCGGACGAAACCCAACGATGACATCGTCGAGTTCAGCCAGATTCATGGGGGGAGATCCCAGGAAGGTGGCGACAAACGTGTCGGCCGGGTCGTCATAGACTTCGGTGGGCGTGCCCAATTGATGAACGACACCCTTGTTGAGAACCAGGATGCGATCGCCCATGGCCATCGCTTCGACCTGGTCGTGCGTGACATAGATGGACGTGGTGCCCACACTGCGGTGAAAGCGCTCAAGCTCTTCCCGGGCCGAGGCGCGGAGTTTGGCGTCAAGATTGGAGAGTGGTTCGTCGAGAAGAAAGACGGCGGGCTCGCGAACAATTGCGCGGGCTAACGCAACACGTTGCCGCTCGCCACCAGAGAGTTCGCGGGGTTTGCGTTCTAGAAGCGCACCAATGCCTAGCAAGCCCGCGGCCCACTCGACCTTTTTGCGATGCTGATCTTTGGGAACTTTTTGTGCTGTCAGCGGAAAAGCGATGTTTTTATAGACCGAGAGGTGAGGATAAAGAGCATAACTCTGGAATACCATGGCGATGCGGCGGTCGCGCGGAGAGAGGTGATTGACGACTTGGCCGCCAATCAGGATTTCCCCGGAGGTTGGAGTCTCCAACCCGGCAATCATGCGAAGAAGCGTCGTCTTGCCGGAACCGGAAGGCCCTAAGAAAACGAGGAACTCGCCTTCGCGCGTTTCGAAGCTCACATTGTTGACGGCGCCGAGTTGACCTTCCTTGAATACCTTCGTTAAACTCCGAGTCTGAACGACAGCCATCAGGATCCCGTCCTGTCATTTCCAACGAGCAAAGATCCGCTTGTATTCCTCTTCCGCGGCTTTGGCGGCGTTTTCAGGAGTTTCATCGCCGCGGGCAACTTTGGCGAACATCGTGGGGATGACCCAGGCTTTGAACGATTCGTCAATAGCGGCGGTGCCGTAGCCCGGATAACCGACGTTGGTGGCCCAATCCAGAACGTCGCCAAGGACCTTGTACTTGTCGGGCGGAGTTGCACGCGGATCGTTGGCGATTTCCTTTTGAAGGTTAGGTACCGTGCTCGGAAAGCAAGGGAAATTATAGAACTGGCCGGCAATGAAGCCATCATGAAACGCGTCGATGTAATCGATGAGGAATTGCTGAGCACCTTCCTTGTTTTCGGCGAAATCCCAAACAATATAACAATCCATGACGTGCTCGGCGGCAATGCGGCGGACCGGGCCTTTCAGGGCACGGGAGACCATGATTTTGCTATCGATGGGGAGATGCTCGCGCTCGGCCTGCCGGGAGATGGAGATGGCGTTGGCAACATAAGAGACACGGCCAGCAAGCATAGCCTGGTTGTTGGAAGGAGGCGTCCAAGTAAAGACTTCGGGAGTTTCCGATTCCTGGTAAAGGGCCTTCATAAATTTGAGGGCGTCGATGGTCTGCTTCGAGTTGATAGTGACATTGCCGGCTTCGTCCTGCTCCGCGCCCCCGAAGGACCACAGCAAGGCGCGCATGGCCATACTGGTGTCGAGTTCCTGGGAAAGCCCCAAGCCACATGGATGTCCGTTCTTGTCACGTATTTTCTTTGCGCCCACGCGGAGATCCTCCCAGGTGTCTGGGCCGTTGGGAAAGCCCGCCTCCGTCCACCAATCTTTGTGCCAATTCCCCGGGTCCGGGACGTAGGAATCGGAGAAAGCAAAGTAGCGCTTGGTTTTCGGATTGTAGGTGGACTTGTGAGCCAGATCGATTTTTTTGCCGTGGCGTTTCTCGACTTCCTGGTAGACGGGGCCCATATCGATGGTCTGTTTCTCGTATGCGGCTGGTGGAGAAAGAAGCATGAAGAGGTCATGGCCCTTTTTGGCGGAAGCTTCAGAAGCAGCCTTAGCAGGGAGGTCGACGAGATTGATATGGTCGACAATGACGTTCGTCTCGTGCTTTTGTCCCCACTGTTTACAGAACGTGCCATCGAACCAGGTATCGTAGGCGGGAACGAAATGGCTCCATTGCAGAATTTTCAAGGTTTTCTGCTGGGCGGCAGCACGCTCGGGAAACAGGAAAGCAGGGCCAGCGCCCGCAGCGAGAGCTACAGCACCACTTCCCGCGACTTTGACAAACTCGCGGCGAGTGAACTCGACGTTTTTGCTTTTAGGCATTTTGATAGCCCGCCTTTCCAGCAACTAACAGCGTTTGGAGATACAAGCCAACCAGGAAATGGAAATTCAGACTGCTGGAGTCAAATACACCGTTTTTCTTACCGATCATCCCGAATACCCCTTGTTAGCCCACGATTGTAGTGCAGGTCTGGTAACCACACCAGAAGGAGCCCCAAAACGCCAGTTCATATACGCGTCCCTTGTGGTTGTCAAGGAGTCCTTTTTTGGGTGTCCTTTTTTGGGTTTTGCAATGTTTCCAGAGAATGGCGTCCCTTTGACTGGCTTGAACACCTAGTCTGAAAGTGAGGTGTTCAAAATAAACGGAACCTAATCCGGTGGGATTGGCGAAGGTTCGTTCATCGCATTTGCTCGGATGTAAGAACCGCGCGAAGCCGGTGTACCGCGCCGGGGATTTCTTCACTGTGGCGCCGCCAAAGCCCAAGATGAACCCTTGACGGGGTGAGGCACTGAGATAGGAAGGAGAGAGTGGCCACACCCACAAGTTCTGGCGTGCTGCTCGCACGGATATAACGTGATCACGATATCCTTTCGGCAGCGTCACAGTGAGATGCATGCCGGCTTCAGCACCGTGCACCTGCAAGAGAGAATCGAGTTCCTTCTGAATGCAGTTGACAAGCAGCTGGCGGCGCTCCTTGTACACCAGCCGCATTCTCCGGATGTGCCGCGAGAAGTGTCCCTCATTGATGAAATCCGCAAGCACTGCTTGAGAGAGGTGAGGCGGACTCACGTCCATTGCATGGCGAACCGTCAGAAAGTGCTCTACGAGGTCGGAGGGAATGACGATATAGCCTACCCTCAACGATGGAAACAAGACCTTGCTGAAAGTGCCGATGTAGATCACGCGCGAGGAATGGTCGAGGCCTTGCAATGATGCAATGGGTTTGCTGTCGTAGCGATACTCGCTGTCGTAGTCGTCCTCAATAATCCAGGATCCCGAACTTTGGGCCCACTCGAGCAGTTGAAGACGGCGCGAAGCGCTCATCGTGGCTCCGAACGGATATTGGTGAGATGGCGCAACGTAGGCGGCGCGTGCTTTGCGGCATTGCTCGATGCCAAGAGTTACGTCCAATCCATCCTCGTCGACAGGAACAGGCACCAGACAACATTCCGCCGCAGTGAGTATGTGCCGCGTGAGCCAGTATCCAGGTTCCTCAACCCACACGGGGCTGCCAACGTCCAGCAAAGCCCGAGCCGAGATGTCGAGTGCTTGCTGTGACCCGCTGACGATCATGATCTGCTGCCATTCACATCGCACCGAGCGCGCCGCTCGGAGATACGCTCCAATCGCTTCGCGCAAATCTTTTAGACCCATCGGATCGCCGTACTGCAGCGCGCTTGGATGTAGATTTCTGCAATAGCGCGCGACGAGCTTCGACCACACATGGAATGGAAAGGCGTCAATTGCGGGTTGACTCAGGCTGAACGCTCCCTGGCCGCTCATCCATGCGGGTCGCTGGTACCGAGGAATTAGCAAAGAGCGGTGCGCGATCCGCCGAGGCATTGAACGCGCCCGGGAGGACCCAGCGCTGTTCTCTCCCGCCGGCGTCAGCAGGCTTGGCAGGGAACTCGACACAAACGTACCCGAACCCACGCGACTTTTAAAATAACCTTCAGCCAGAAGCTGCTCATATGCGTTCAGTACCGGGATTCGCGAAATTCCCAGTTCGGAAGCGAGAGATCGAGTTGATGGGATCCGTTCACCAGCCCGCAAGTTGCGATTGACAATCGCTGCGCGGAATTTGTCGTAGATCTGCGAATACAGAGGTTTGCCACCCTTGCGATCCAAACAAATCAGAGGGAAAAAACCACCGGCGGCCTTCTTCATCCCCGAATCATAGTGGTCATAAGGATCTTGGTTCAAGTGGTTATTGTGCCCGACCACTCTAGGGAGAAAAATTCAACTACTTGATCGCGGCATCCGCCGACCCCTCAACGAACTGTCCACCCCGCGTCAGCGGATGCCGCTTGGGTCTGGAGAGGTTGAATTTAGGTGCTTGTCTGAAGTGAGTTTGAGGATGGGGGATGGCTTAGAAAAGAACTGGCATTGCGTTAGACCTGGAAACAGGTTTCAAAGAGCTGAATTTCGTTTGGGGCGAGAGGGGAAGAACATCCGGCCGGCCCAGCCGATGAGGGCTAAGTTCCCTGCTGCGAACAGCGCGGAAAGAATGGGATTCTTATTGAGCGTATCCAGAGCGTTGACGGTCGAAACGACTCTGCCATCTCTAAGTACGCGACCCTTGCCGGAAGCGTTGATTTCCAGTTGATTCTGATTGATGCCGAAAGAGAGAACGGTCAAAGGAAGCTGCTTTCCACCGCGCGCTTCGAAATGCGGAGGATCGGGCGCGGAGGTTTTCGGGTTGAGGGTGCTGATGGCAATGGTCTGCGCCGAAAACTCGTCGCTGGCAGAGGAGCCAAATGCCAACAGGGGAAGCGCCGAACTCTTTGTCCTCCAGCTGCTCGACCGCTCATCGAGATTTTGCCAGTGAAAGCGGAAAGGTGCGCCTGGCGGAACCTGGATCTTGATGGGAAGAAATCCCTGCGTGGATTGCTTCCAATCGCCGACAGACAATTCGATCTTGCAGGGAGACGATCCGCTTTGAAAAGTGCCTTGCGATGCGAGCGTAACTGCGGCACCGGTGTCCTCAAAGGCGACTTGGAGTTCGCGATAGCCGCTTGTGATGTCGCTACCACCTTGCGAAAACACGACGCTTTTGGGATTGCTTCCGGCAGGCTCCACCTGCAGCTTCGTGGCGCAATGTGCATTGCCGGCGGCACTGGTCAGGTAAGTGATCACGCCGGGTGATGAGGGCGCCTCGATTTGGAATGATTTAAATGCCTGCAATGTCTGGTCGGACAGTTGCGCGTTATCGAAGAACGCATCCACAAGCACTTTCTCAGCTTCGGTGGGCGACGCATACTTGAACGAGAACGGACCGCCGGTCACCGAGGCAGGCTCGGTGAAGGTTACGATTTCATCGCGGGCGCGGACGGTCGCTGGAAATTGTCCGGTCACCTCTCCGGCGGGCAGGTTTACGAGCTCCCATTCGACGGCAACAGCGGTTACGAGGCAGAGCAGCGCGAGTATTTTTCCGGTCAATCTGCTACGCCAGATGCGCGTGCGCTGTTTGTTTTGGGTTGCGACAGAGGCAGCTTTTGAAAGCTCCTGCATGCGTTTGCCGCGCTGCTGACGAGGTTCGGGCATGATGCTCAGTCGACGGCAACCATGGACTCCGAGAGGGCGGTGACAAAGTCTCCACCATGGTTCTTACGCAACCACGCGCGCACCTGCAGGACGTGTTGCCCGTGGGGAGCGAGAAGCCACTGCTGCAGCTCGGGAGAAAAGGATTTCACAATGTCTCCAGTCTTGACAGTTCCGTCCCAGTCCCCATTTTTGACGTGATTCTGGGCAATGCTGCCCATGGACTTGCTGTTCACCGCGGCGGCGACAATCTCACCGCTGCCCGTCTTTGCCAGGCGGACGAAAGAAACCTCGGTGTCGTCGAAATCAGAGATGGAGTGAAAACTAAATTGCGCCTTCTGGTGCTGCGCTAGTTGGATGTTGCCGGGAGCGAAATTCACCTGGTCGATACCGATGGAGCCGACGGCCTTTGGTCCCGCGGCGATGCCGTGGATATGTACATGGGAGGGCGAGACCTGGCCGACGGTGTCGTCCAGAGTCTGCACAAGATACTCCGAGACCCGGAGTTGTTCTCCAACCGCGGGTGGGATTTGGATTTTGGTGACCCAGTGGCCTTTCTTACCTTCGAGGCGGTAGACCAGCGGCTTCTCTCCTTCTGGCGAGATGATCACGAGGAGCAGGCTGTCCTGTTCCAGAACGTAATCGATGGCCACCGGCCAGTCGCCGCGGGAAAAGCCCATAACGGAAAGTGAGCTCATGCTGAACAGCGGGGCTAGTTGCGGGCCTTGCTTATCGAGCAGGTCAGAACGGACATCGGAAGAGTCTTGTGGTGCGCCCGAACGACAATCTGAAAACAGGGGAAAGCGAGGAACGGAGATAATTCGCGTCGGCTCACCTCCAACCGTGTTACCCGTGGTTTGCTGGTCCCGCGAAGGGGTCGTGGTGGCCCGTCTGTACGCAATGTCCTGAGCAGAGAGAGGAACTGCCAGCAGCACCGTGAGCAACAGAATGTACAAGAGGTTCTTGGATATTTTGTTCGAGTGAGGGCAGCTTGGGGGTTCCGATGACTGGGCCCAGTATTGGCGAAAAGAGAAGCACTCCATGCTCCACCTCCTGCAACGTTCCTAGATCGTGTGGCTCTAACGGTGGCGACCGCCGGGTAAGCATAGAATAAAACTCTTTTTGACGCGACCAATCGTTTGAAGATCTTCGCAACTGGTTTCTTCATAGTCCATCCTTTTGGCACGCACCAATACAACCGCGCTATAGTGGAGTCCGCGCACCGGGCGCCGCTGTGTCCGCGGGAAGGGCTGAGCCCACCGATTATCAGGATTTAGACAACTTCGAGGCGAATCGAGGTTTGGGCTTGCAGGTCATCAGTCGATATGCGCTCGTCGCGGCCGGTGAACATAACGGGCTGAAAAATTACGCCGTGGATTTGATCGGCGTTGCGGAGAGCGAAGCGCACCATCTCTCCCACGCAATCATTGTTGAGACCGTTGACCACGGTAACTTGCAAGATGGTTTGCATTCCAGCCGCAGCGATGTTCTCCAGCGCGCGGAGCTTCACTTCCATGTAATTTCCAAGCCCGCGATGTTTGTTCTTCTCCTCGGAGACGCCATCGAACTGCAGGTACAAGCCGTGCAACCCGGCGGCGCTAGCCTCGACAGCAAAATTTCGGCTTTCCGCAAAACGAATACCATTGGCCGAAACGTGAAGACGATGGAAGCCCTTGCTCTTCGCGTATCGAATTGCGTCAAGGAAGATCGGAGAGAGTGTGGCTCGGCACCGGAGAACAAGACATTGATTTCGCGGTTAGGCTTGAAAGAGCCCGCCCATTCAAAAATCGTCTTCAACTCTTCCATATGTGTTCCTCGACGTAACCAACTCCGTTAGCGTCCATGAAGCAAGGTCGACACATCATGTTGCATCGGTTGGTCAGATCCACGATCAAATACGACCCTCGGCCCGCCCGGATGCTGTTAGGGCCGTGGTCGTGGACCTCACGGTCGCCAACGCAATCGAAGTCGCCCCCCAAGGACTGCGCTTCCATCCTCTGAAAGAAATCGGGATGGTTCGATAGCACGTCCTCAAATGGACCATGCGTCTCGCACGCCTTTCGCATGAGGATTCGCCCGCCTTCCTCAAGGATCTCGGCGTCAATGATTCCCGGACGCTCCCTAAAACCGTCTACATCACTCTGGCCCCTGATGACCGCCTCGACTGCTTCGCGGTTGCATTCCGGGCAGAGCGACAGGGTTCGCCTCGGAACCCCCGTCCCCATTGGCGTTCGTTGGTGCTTCCTCAGAAGCCAACCCGGCGCCCAGCTTGATGCGGGCAGCGCCCCTGCAGGCAGAACGCGGTTAACGGAGCTGGCGATGGTCCATGCTGCGCTGGATGTGAAACGAGAGTGAGAGGCCATACGCTCGAACATGAAATTTACCTCCTGTCGCGGTTTGCTCAAGGATAGAAAAACGAGGCGGCGAACCCTTCCGTCTGGGCAAACTCATTTTGCTTGCGCTGTCAAGTCAGAGGGCCCTACCCGACGCCGATGCGCAACGCCGTTCTGCGTGCGACAAGTGTGTTGACTTCTGGTTGTGAGAAGAACGCAGAGATATCTGTTCTCAAGCGCCGGGGACATCCATCAGGTAAGCGAAATAGCAAGACCGGTTTCGGCCGTGGGTGGGAAAATGTTGGGCGCCGAAATGGCAAAATCCGAGCTAGCAGCCCGCTTTAGAGATATCAGCGCTTGCTGCTGAAATTCAAATGGATTGGGTGCTGCTGTACAGGGCGCTCAATTGGGAGATGTAAAGTGGTATCGAATAAGTCGTTGGAAGTGAATGCTGCGCTCGCCGAGGGTGCAAAGCAGGCAACGTTTGAAAAGGAGGCGCAAACCCCGAGCGGAACCGGCACACCGGCTTCTCCGCCGAGACCGCATGGGCAGCCCGCAGAAACACCGGCGGAACAAAACGGTAGCGGCAAGACGCCGCTGCGTTCTTTGCCGACGAGCTCGGCCCAACCTAACGGGAACCAGCTGGATCTCGAGGGACAGAACGCCGTCAACAAAGTCATGTTGGCGGGGCGACTCTGCCGGGATGCCGAAGTGAGGCATACCAAAGGCGGTCAGATCGTGGCGAATTTCTCTTTGGGAACCCAGGAGTCGTACAAAGACCGTTTGGGCGAGTGGCAAAAAAAGACTGCGTGGCACCGGGTTCAAGTGTGGGGAGACCTTGCGGAAACGGTAAGCGCAAACCTGCGGCAAGGTGCGCGGGTCTATGTCGAAGGAAAGCTCATCATCCGCAACTGGATCGACAAGCAAAACCAGAAGCGCCGCTCCACAGAAGTGGTGGCAAGAGATGTACGTTTCCTTACGCTGGCTCCAAGCAATGGGGCGCAAGGCGGGAGCGAACTCGCCGACGAGCATACCGGCGATTAGCAATGACCGAGAACTTGGGGCTATCGCGCGCTTGCAGTCGGGCTAGCCCCAAGCTTCCTTCGATTGATTTCCTAGATAATTTCTTGCCCGCCTGCACCAACGCCAGGCTCTACCACAGCCTTCGTTGAACCTACGATTTGATCCAAAGCAGCGAAATTACACTGTTGTAAGCAGGCAGCGCCTTGGACTCCTCCCATATGGCCTCTGGAAAACCGGTCGCGGAGATCCACAAACGCGCGGGGAGCGCCTGCGGTTTCCTTGGACCAGGTGTTCCCGCAAAGCATTGCAACGCAAACGTGCCTTGCTGAAGGGGCGCCCCCTTTTGGAGCGGAAAGCCAAAGTGGCTCGAGCGTTTCGACCAATCGATTCGGTCATTCGTGGCCCACACGATCGCGCAGCTTTGCTTCGCGAGATCACAGTACCGCCACGCCGCTGCCGAAAGAGAAGTGTGAAATCGCTGGGCGATTTTTTCGATCACTTGCAGAGACGGCGGTGCGGACTCGACGATCGGCTGGACCGCGGAAGCGGGCAGGAGAAGCTCGGCGGCAAATTCATCGGCCTCGCGCTCGAGTTCTCGCGACCAGTCGCCCCAGTTCCCGATGTCGGACTTGGTGCAAACGAGCTCCGTCTGGTCGTGATCGGGAAGCAAAAAGTGAGCGATCTCATGGGCAAGCGTGAAATTCTTGCGGCCAGCCTCGCGGATCGATTGCCGGACCGCAATCGTTCCCAAAGGAATCTCCAGCGCTCGAATCAAGGCGCCGTCAAACCCATCAGCGTCCACCTCGCGAACTTGGAGTCCGAGTCGTGAAGCGATTGCCCGCAGATCGCCATGCTCGAGCGGCAGTTCGCGCGCGAGGGCGCGTGCATAGGCGCCGCCTTTTTGCGACCCGCTCATCGACCGTCTTTCGGGCGGCTGCGATTATTGTGTTTCAAAAGATCCTCGGCGAGGTCGCCCAGGAGTTTCTTGTCCCGTTCCGAGAGTTCCTTCTTGTTTCGATAGGCGGTAGCCAAAGTCACACGCGGCGGCCTCGCGAGTCGTTCCTGAATACGCTGAGCGTGGTCGATGACACTCCGGATGACCGCTCGGGCTTCGCGAACTAATGCTCGTTCCTTTGGGGAACCGGGTACGCCTGGACGCAAGTCACTAAGCGCCTGTTTCAAGAGCGCCGGAACGGGCCGGCCTGCTGCCGCGTACTCTTTTGCTAGGGCATCAAACTTTCGATAAAGGCGTGCTTTGACGTCTTCCAGATCAATTCCTGCGCGCCGCAAGAGTTCCCGGGCTTCCCCGGCATCCAGCTGGCTCGGGCTGCCGTACAAGCTGTCGGACAGTTGAGCCAACCGCGCGTTTTGCGGAAAAAGATCCTTTTCCTTCTGTTCGCTCATGCGGTTTTCCTCCCTACCAAGTTGTGATCGATGAGTTGCCTCTGCAGCCTCTTCTTCCTGTTCTGCACCTCTACTGCAGTAATGCCCAACTCAGCTGCTATTTCGCGGGGCTTGTAAAGGTTGAGTTCCAGCACCGCCCTCACAACTTCCGCTAGTTCGGGTTCCCCGGCAAAGGCAGTCCGTGCGCGTTCACCGTACCGCTCTTCATCGATGGAGGCCGCAAAATCTATAGCCGATCCCGGCAATTCGTCGAGCGACAGGGGAGCAGCATCGGCATCCCGTTGGGCAGGAAGCGGGGATCGGCTCTCCTCGTGGGCATGTGCCGCCTTACGAAGGGAATCGATAATGTCATTGCGCATGGCGGTCGCCAGCAGGGAGAACAAATCGCCACGGGAGGCCCGATGTTGAAGCCTGCCTTCCATATATTCCACCAAGACTGCCGAGACAAAGTCGTCGACGGACAGACCGACGCCGGCGACTGTAGAGTTACGCCCACCGAGTCCAAACTCGTTAAAGGTTCGCAGCCCAAAGGCAGTCAGCCGATGGGCTAGTTCCTCAAAATCCAGGCTCTGCTGCGCTTCCAAGAAGAAACCTCGGACGCCGAGATGACGGCCGTCTAACCGGCAGGAGTCTAAGGTTTTAACACGCATGGGCCAGCGGAATCACCAGGATAATACTCAGTAAGCGAAGTAAAAGATCGTTTCTGGCCACGCACGGGAGGGAATATTGTTTTTTTCGGAACACCCAAATTCGGAAGATTGGTTCGCTCTGTCGGTATCAGCCCTGGGGCTGAATTCGAGCATTGCGTGCCCCAAGAAAGCGCGCGGATTTTGGAGATGGACTGTGATATCGGACAAAGCGTTGGAACTAAACATTTCTTTGGTTTTAGAGGTTCGTGGTGATTCCGTGAAATGCACCGGGATTCAAGTCATCAAGCCCGGTGGCGGCTTGGCAGGCAATGGAATCGACCCCCACAGAGCAATGACTCGCATAGGAAAGGAAACCAGTGGGACGAACGGGGTTCCTCCTTGGTGCGTTTCTCATGCGCATGTTTTGGGGAAAGGGCCGGCTCAAGACGGGGCACAACGCGAAGAGAAGAAGGAAGAGCCGATAGGTACCACAGCAGACTGCCGGAACACCTGGATCTTTAAGGCCAGCTCGGAATTCTCAGACGTTCGGAGTGCAGTTCGCACCCTTAGGGAACATACCTGCCTCGTCCAGCAGCACAAGGAACAGATCAAATTGGGAGACAGGGTGTATTTGTGGGAGTCCGGTCCGCGGGAAGGGATCATCGGACTGGCGGAGGTATCCGAGCCGCCTCGGATTCAACCGGAACCGAAAGAACAACTGCTGTTCATCCGGAACAGTGAAAAGTTCCGAGGAGACTGCCTTCGCGTAAAGATCCGATTGCTCAAACTGATCGAACCAGCGATTCAACGGACGTATCTTTCATCGCGGGCGGAATTCGCTACCTTGAGCATCTTGCGGCGCCCGCGGGCCACGAATTTTCGGGTGACGCGAGAAGAAGCAAAAGCCCTGGAAGGCATTGTGGACGGCATGGCTGTGGCAGCTGCTCCTCATGATTCAGTGAAAGGAGAGAAACGGATCGTATTTGCCCAGGCGTAAGGACTAGCGCCCTTAACATGGGACCAGCCGCAAGGAGCACTCGCAGGAGACCGCACATCGGTCAGCGTGTCCGTAGACAAGGCGAAACGGGCAGAACCCCCACTTGGAAGCGCAGGGAGACTCTCTCCCTCGAGGAACACGTCGGGCTTTTCTTCCGCTCGTGTGGCAAGACGATCCAAGGAAAATGCCGGAGACGGTCGTTGCGAAAGAAAGGAGGTCGGACGGGAATTGAATCGGATTCGGACTTGATCCAAACAGCTCTCGCTAACTTAGCCCTGCCCGACTACTTTCCGGACTGGCTGCTCTCTTAGAACTCCATGGCTGATACGCAACGCGACGGATTTCCACTTCCTTCGGCAACTCGGTCCGCCAGGACGGATTCTGTTCTACAGGGTTTAAGAGTCGGTTTTCTGAAACCCATCGAACGTCTCATTCTCGATGACTCCATCAGCAAAGCGGCGTCGAGGTACTCTACCGAGCTATCAAGAACAACATCGCTGACTCGCTCCATGTCGTGATTCAGATCAAGCGCAGACCAGGACGCCGCTACGTCTCGGAAGTGCTCGAAATCAACAGCTACGACCCCGACGCGCCCCCTTCGATTACTGTGCGATCTACCAGACACAGGAGCCATCCCAATGACGACGGACGAAAGTCGAAACATGAAGGACATCTCACCAAGCGAATACATCCGTACAAACTTTCATCCGTCTGATCGGATTGCCGTCCTGGTCCGCAACGGCGGTACGGGCGAAACGATCCAGCGTATCGCGACTGCTGAACGGATCGCGGGAACTTCCGCTCAGGAATGGCTCCAGCACAAGAACGAAAAAGAGGCATGCGACATCTACATCGGAATGAACACTCTGAAACCCGAGGCGCGCACGCGAACCAAGGGGGACATTCAGACCATCCGTCATCTTTACCTGGACATCGATCACGATGGCCCGTCGGCCTTGGCGAAGATTCGGCAAACCAACCTGGTGCCGCCGCCGAATTACACCGTAAATACATCGCCTGACAAATTCCAGATCGTGTGGCGGGTCGAGGGTATTGACCGGGAACACGGCGAGGCCCTGCTGCGTGCCATGGCACGCAAACTCGGAGGCGATCCTGCGGCCACCGATTCCACTCGCGTTCTGCGTCTTCCGGGATTCATCAACCGAAAGTATAAAACCGACTTTCGAGTGCAAGCCGAGAAGCACACCGACCGCATTCATCACCTACAAGATTTTCGCCTACACACTGAGCCGATCGACAACAACTTCCGCGCGCACTACAGGCTGTTAACGCAACGGTCTTCTGAAACGCGACCCTTGAGCCAGTCCGAGCACGATTGGAGCTATGCGAAGCGGGCCCTCGCCCGCGGCGACGACCCCGAAGAAATCATCCGCAGGATCGCGGATTTTCGCAGTAGTGAGAAAAGCGACCCGCTATACTACGCGCGGCTAACCGTCAGCAAAGCGCAGCAGCACCTTGCGACGGAAAAGGCAACTCCGACCCAGCCGATTGATGGCTCTCACAGATCAATCTAGCGCGTTCAATTCGATTCGTTTATCCGAACATCCATGAATCAAGTCGAAGTAGAAGTGATAGACTCAATCGAGCTGGCGAACGGCTGAACATCCCCGAAACCTGGGTATGATCCTTTGCCTTCTGGTGGAGTCTGGTCGAGCCGTCCTCCTGCCGCACGCGTACACGGTATCGGACGAACCAGGCTCCATGGTGAATGTACAACCGCTCATCTTGGGCTGACAACCTAGCCACTCACGGAGTTCGTTGCTACCCCAAGCAAACCGTACGTAGCGTCCAGGACGGAAATGCGGAATCGGATCGCTTTTGCGCTTTACGTTGGTCCGTGCTGGGAAGTGTTGCAGATTATCCGCTCGAATCCCAAATCATGTCTCTGAAAACAGAATCCATGCACCGCTAAATGCAGGAAACTTTACGTCGGAAAGCGGCTCGAAGTTGTCGAATTGCGTGTTGTTCCAGTTCATCTTCGTTAGCGCAAGGATCTCTTGAGCAAGGAAGAGCGGCCCCTGCTCGGCTCGCTCGTAAAGAATGGGCTGAAAAGGTTGGGCTTGAACTTAAGCTGCCGAGCCTGCCGCTGGGAATTGGCCGACTTTCTGAGGCCAAAACTCAATCCGCGAAAGCGGCGTAATCAGTAGCAAATGTGGGAGATTTGGCTCCCCGGGCTAGATTCGAACTAGCAACCCTTCGGTTAACAGCCTTGTGCCTGATTTAATCACAATTGTGCCGGAGCCGAGACAAATCGAGGGGAATCAGCAAGTTCTAGCTAAATGGGAGTAGTCAGATTTATCTTCTCTTTGCGGTCTTTATTCACTTTTTGCCGCCATTCATCACAATTCATATGACACTGGTATGACACTACAAATCTCCGTCTCGGGTCGGGGCAAAAGTTCATCATCGAACGCTTCGTGGAAGTCCGTCGCCGCACTCGACCCATGGTCGTGTTCACCAATGAGGCCGGCGTGGACCGCATCATCTATGCGATTTTCAGTCGCTTCAACGAGGACCGGAAGAACCACACCCTCGAACTATTTACACAAGCAGCCTGACGTCACCTGAAACCAGACAAACTGTGCCGCGAAGTTTGGTAGCAAGTTTGTCAGCCGTCAAAGGTCTACTGAAGTAGTATCCTTGAATCTCGTCACAATGATGCGCTCGCAGGAATGACATTTGCTCCTCGGTCTCGACGCCTTCGGCAATTACTTTGAGATTCAGACTTTTCCCCATGCTGATGAT
>JBAVHY010000349.1:0-4833 GCA_049686315.1 Candidatus Acidiferrum sp.
GTGTCCAGATGGGGAGAATTGACACCGTGGGGGACGGGCCTTAGGCTAAATGGCATGGATTTGTTCGAAGAAATAGTGCGGATGAGGCGAGCGGGGCAGCGCGGGGCGCTGGCGACGATCGTGCACACGGATGGCTCCATCCCGAGCTTCGAGAGTTCGCGGATGCTGGTGCGCGAGGACGGCTCGGCGGTGGGCACGATCGGCGGCGGCTGCGTGGAGGCCGACGTATGGGCAGCGGCGAAAGAAGTAATGCAGAAGGAAACGCCGCGGAAGATGGTCTTTCATCTGAACAACGAGGCGAGTTACGACAACGGGCTGATTTGTGGCGGGACGGTAGAAGTATTCGTGGAGCCGATTTTGCCGCAACCGGTGGTGTACCTGTTCGGTGGCGGACACGTTTCGACGGCGGTGGCGAAGGCGGCGCAGGCGGCGGGATTTGGCGTAGGCGTAGTGGATGACCGGGAAGCGTTCGCGAATACGCAGCGGTTTCCCATGGCGCAGGAAATCTACACGAGTTTTGAGGCGGGGTTTGAGAAGCTGCAGCCGAACGGGTCCAGCTACCTCGTGATTGTCACGCGGGGACACAAAGACGATATGCGCGTGCTCGCTTGGGCGGTGAGGACACCGGCGCGGTACGTGGGAATGATTGGAAGCCGGCGAAAAGTGTTGAGCGTGTACAAAGCGCTGGAAAAAGAGGGCTACCGGATGGAGGAGTTCGATCGCGTGCACGCACCCATGGGGCTGGAGATCGGCGCGCTCTCGCCGGAAGAGATCGCAATCAGTATTGTGGCAGAGCTGATCGCAGTTCGACGGAATACCGGGTCTGCAGGACACAAGAAGTTGAAGCTGGAAACAGGCAGCGCGGTGGAACGATAGTTCCGGGAAGCGGCCATGCTTTGCGGCGGAAAAGCCTCGGAGTCAGGGTGCCGAGCAGTTAGTGGATGGCATCTACTCGTGATGCACGACGCTGGCTGCAGGTCATAGCGACGATAATTAAGGATGGTTTCATGCTGGCCGCAGTAATCCTCTCGGGCGGAGCGTCCAGTCGGATGGGCTCGCCAAAGGCGCTACTTCCCTACCAGGGTCGGCCGTTCCTTGAACATTTGCTGGAAGTAACGAACCATCCGAAGATCGGTGTGCGGCGAGTGGTGTTGGGGGCGCACGCGGAACCGATTGTGAAGGCCATAGCTTTGAATCCAGGCGAAGTGGTGGTGAACGAGGAATGGGAAAAGGGGCAGCTGAGTTCGATCCAGGCGGCCGTGCGAAGCTTGCCCGCGGGAACAGACGGGATGCTGTTGTGCCTGATCGACCACCCGCTGATCAGCCTGGGGCTGGTGGACGGACTGATCGAGCAATTCTATGCCACGCAAGCAAAGGTGGTGCTGCCGCTATTTGAAGGGCGCCGTGGCCACCCGGTGATCTTTTCAGCGGCACTGTATGGAGAGCTGGAAAACGCGCCGGAGGAAGTTGGCGCGCGAAGCGTGGTGTGGGCGCACCGGGCGGAAGTAAGCGAGTACGTGACCATGGAAGAAGGGTGCGTGTTGAACTTAAACGACCCGCTGACGTTTGAACGATTGACTCGATCACCGGAGTGAACGTAATTCGCTGCGAGTGTTGAGAACGTTCCGCTGAATCTTGCTCCCTGTTTCAGTTGAGATACTTCGGCGGTCCCTGTCGGATCGACCCAGGATGATAGCGCCTCGTTGGTTCTGAGAGGCTATTTCTGCGCCACGCGCAGAAACGCTTGGAGAGCGTCGTGGGCGAGGTTTGCGGCGTGGAAAGATGCGGGAGGAAGGCCGTCCAACGAGGCGGCGACAAATTCAGGAGTGAAGGAAGAAAGCGCACTTAATTCTCTGCCCTGCATGGATTCAGTGAGAAATGAGGCGCAGGCGATGGCGGCAGTGCAGCCGCGGCAGAGGAAGCGGACTTCACGGATGGAATCGTTTTCGATGATGGCGGCGAGATGGAGAACGTCGCCGCAAACAGGATTGCTGACCTCGACCTGCACGTTGGCGCCGGGGAGTTCCCCGGCGTTGCGAGGATGCTGGAAGTGATCGAGTAGAGTCTGGCTGAACATTGACAGAATTATCGCAGCGGGCGCAGCGCGGGGCAATGTGCCGAGGGCATTCGAGTTTCCTGTAAGAGGCATCATAACAGCCCTCAGCGGCTGAAGCCTTTTGGAACTATGCGGCAATTACGGCATGGCTGAAGCCATGCCCTGACGAAAGACGCACCTACACGGACTTCGCGGGCCTTACTTTTTTGTGGGGAGGTATTTCTTGTCGATGGAAGCGACTACGACGTAGTTGGGGTCGACCATTTCGGTGAGATGGAGCCTGCCGACTTTCGAGAAAAGCTCGTAGGCATCTAGCTCGGAAAGGCCGTAGTCGCCGTGGATCCAGTGGATGAGTTCGGTGACCGCGATGCGGACAGCATCATCAACGGGGCGATAGATGCCGGTGGTCATAAGTTCGTGATCATTTTCAAGGCGCGGCCAGTCCGTGCTCTTCCCTTTCACGAGTTCGAATTGGAAGCGAGCTTTCATCGGCACCTCCACGGCGCTGCCGGCGACTTCGCCATCGCCCATCGCCGCGTGGCCATCACCAAAATAGAAGAGAGCTCCGCGAACGTTCACGGGGAGATAGAGGGTGTTGCCGGGGGAGACTTCTGGCGCGTCCATATTGCCCCCGAATTCTGCGGGAACGATGGAACTGCGGGCTTCGCCGTGTGCGGGCGCCACACCGATACATCCAAGGAACGGCTTCAATGGAAACTGCGTTTTGAAGTTGGAGTCGAGGGCTTGAAAGGTGATCAATTTCTTTTCAGCGTCGATCGGGTAATACCAGGCGCGTTCCGGCAGCGCCTCCTTCTCCAGCATCGGCGTGTAGTGCGTGGCATTGGCAGCGCCGAACCCCGGGCCGAAAGTGCCGACACCCTGTTTGGCGTCGACCTGGAGATCGAGGATGTGGATGACCAGCGTGTCGCCGGGTTCGGCGCCGTCGATGAAGAACGGGCCGGTAAGAGGATTGTCGATTTTAATGTTGGAGAAGGGGTCGCCGGGTTTTTGCAAAGCGTTGCCAAAACAGTCGAGAGAATTGGCATCGAGGATGCCGCCAGGTTTGACGTGAGCGACCGGATCGGCGGGACCGAAGGTGGCTTTGACGTTGTCCATGGTCGCACGGAAGTGGACGACATCGGGGGTTTGCGCCGGTAGAGAAGCGGCGGCGAGAACGCTGGCAATGAGGAAAATGACGCATGAATGCACGATATGCCTCCTGGAAGAAAGACGAGTCGAACATAAGATGGGGGTGGAGTCAATCGGAGGAAGAAGAGAACGGGGAATAAAAGATGACGCAGAGGACGCGGAGGAACGCCTAGAAGGGCGGGAAAAGTTCAGGAGTTCAAAAGTTTAAGAGTTTAAGAAGAGAAAGTACAAACGCAAGAGGGACTCCTCACTCGGCCGGAATGACAGTGAGTGGGTGGCGGATAAGTTGGCAGCGCGGCACAGTCAGGAAGAAAAAGCAGATCCCTCGCTACGTCCGGATGACAATGTGAATTTAACCGGGGTTTGATATGCTCTGGCGCGGTGAGGAAGCAATGCGAGTTGTGGTTGCAGCAGTGATTGAGCGTGGCGACCGACGCTTTCTGATCGGGCAGCGACGGCGGGAGGATACGTCTCCGCTGAAGTGGGAGTTTCCCGGCGGCAAGGTGCGGGATGGGGAGTCATTGCAAGAGGCACTGGCGCGGGAATTACAGGAAGAATTGGGAGTAACGCTGACCAAGAGCCGGGAGATTGGTGTAGTGCGGCATCAATACGCCAATTATCCGGAGGAATTGGAAATTCATTTCTTTGCGGCGCACATTGCGGAGAGCGAACTGACCCCGCGAATGTTTGAGCAGGTGACGTGGGTGCTGCCAAAGGAATTGGGTCAGTACGATTTTCTGTCGGCGAACCGCGAGCTGATTGCGCGATTGGCGACGGGAAAGATCAAGCCGGGGGAAATGCTGGGGGAATTGTAAGCCAGCATTATCGTCAGGCAACCCAAGAGGCTGGCATGAAAGCCAGCGCTACGCGGAAGAATGAAGGGAGAAACAGCCGATCTTGGGTAAGTTGAGATTCTCCTCCCATCCTCGTCGGATGGGCTCAGAATGACAGGCTCCTAGTTGTGGCTTGAACCTGAATGGCTGCGAACCAAAGTAACGGTAGTGGCCGGTGATTTTCCAGTTAAACAAAACATCTTCAGCCTTCGGTCCCTGGCCGATGTTATGAACGATCAGGTAGCGGCCGGAAGTTGACTTTTTATCCACAACAATACCGATGTGCGGAACATTGCCGCCCAGATCCCAGGTAACCAGATCGCCCGGGTTGTAATCTGAACCATTCTTGGTGATGGCCAATTGTTCGCCTTTGCGGCCAAAGAAGACCATCAGGTTGGGGACGCGCCGGTGGTCGATGCTCGTGTCTGTGTGCAAGAGCATCCAGCGCAGATGATTCGGATACGCCGAAAAATTTGCCTGCATGTCCTCGTGAACTTCTTTCTGTAAGTCGATTCCAAGGGCGCGGTAAGAACGGATGACTTCGTCGGTGCAGACACCCGTGCCGGAGGGAACGTCGCCGCCGGGATAGGGGATGCGGACATACGCGGAGTCGTAACGAACGACGTGGTGGGTACGCTCGATTGCTGCGTCCGACAATCTTTGGAGGAAGGCCTGACGCTGCGCCTCGCTGAGGGGATATCCCTGCGCCCGCAACGAGAGACAGAATAAGAAAGGCGAGGAGAGGAGCAAAAAAGCCCCAATAAATTTGCGCGCCGTGGACATTTTGCCTTGATC
>JBAVHY010000350.1:0-4548 GCA_049686315.1 Candidatus Acidiferrum sp.
GCTCCCAAGATCGAGCCACGCGTAGTCAGTGTCGACATCCTGGACTCGATTGCCGTGGTTCGTCTTGAGGTCGCTGGCTGGTCCGGGAACCTGGCGGGTTCGGACGTCCGTATGTCCGATCTGTTCACACTGCTCAAAATGCCGGGTGGGTGGAAAATCATCCAGAAAGCGTTTCACTGGCACGCTTAGGACCGCAAATTTGGCGGCGCGGTTTCTGGTGTATAGATTCTTGGATCAAAGATCGTAAACAAGAATACTTCAACATTTGAATCTGTAACATCATGCGGCGGCGAGCAAATCGACGACGTTCTGGATGGCCTTGTCGGCTTTGTAATAGGCACTCTCGAGTTTGCTGTGGGGTGCGTGAGCTGGGTCAGGAGCGTGGTGAAGGCGGCTATTGGCGAGGGGCCCGCAGAGGCGTTTGTGGAAGAAGAGAAACAGGAGGGCAACATCAACTCCTTTGGGGGTTAGTCGGTAGGCATAGTGGGAGCCATCGCGTTGCAGCAAAGCGTGGCCCTTGAGTTTGCGAAGGTCGTAGCGAAGCTGGTTGAGGGCGTAGGTTTTGGGCGAAAGCTGAAAGGTGGTGAGAACGGCCTGATGGATCTGTTTGGCGGTCCAGCCGCCGAGGGTCGGACTAGCATGGAGGAGAACTTCCAGTAAGCGGATGATGCGGGTGTCGTGGATCTTGATTCCGGGATAGCGAACCGAGCCGACGGTGAGGGGCAGGGCCAAGCGCTGCAACAGTGGGAAGTCGACGTGCACGTTGAGGGATTGGGCCTGGAAAGTGGCAAAGCGGTCGGTAATGATCTGGAATCGGGTGCGCACGGCGTCGAGATGATCGAGGCCTTTCTTGAGACCAAAGTCGCGCAGATTGTTGGAACAGAGCTCATTGCGCAGGAAGCGGGCGAACTTTTCGTACTGCTTGAGAAAAGCATTTTTCCAGTAGGCGCGGAAGACGTGATGGCCATGCTCGATCTGGTCGATGACCGTGGCCAGCTTTCCCCGCAGTCTCTTGTTCAGGCGGACGCCGAAGATCTCGCTGATCCGGTTGGCGGTGAGGCGCCACAAGCCGATTTCGCAGCTGCGCTCAAAGATCTTGTGAATCGGGAAATGGCGTTTGAATATGAAGTTGCGCGAGTACTCGATCTGCGCCACGGCGTAAAAGCGTGACAGGTTCATCTGACTACGTTCTTTTTTGGAGAACTTGGGTCCCAAAAGGAAGGTCCAGTAATTGAGCTGTTTACGGATGATCTGCGGGCTCAACCGGTCGGCGGCCGCCTGCAGTGCGGCCACATCGTCCACGGCGAGAAACGCGTTGTCGTTCTTATGGAAGCCGATCTGGGTTCGATTTAGCTCCTGCTCGATGAAGGAGTGGCCGTTGAGCCAGTAGGTGGCGTGAAAAGGAAAGAAGGAGGCCACACGCAGCACAATCGGTCCCAGAACTTCATCCCGGATGTAGAAGTAGTAATGGGTGAAACGGCTGCGCTGGTGTGCCAGGATGCGATAGTTCGGGTCTGGGGTGGGATATTTAGGCGCGCTGATGCGAAATGTCCGGCCCTGTTCCATGCTCTTGAAGATGAAATAGACCCCGTAAGCATTCTTCTTCACCAGACGATTCAGTCGGGGTGACACGTAGTCTTCTTTACGCACTCCCTTTTCCGCCCACTCCATGGGAATGTGATGGTTGCGGGCGTAGGCCTCCACCCAATCCCGGTAATCGCTGGTGCGTTCGCTGAGCACTTCCTTGCTCACCACCGGGAGGCCCAGAACCTGACGGACGAAATACACCACCTGCTCGGGTCGAGACAGACCACTCAAGTAGCCGTGAATGACGATGCGATCGAAGCAGTGATAGACGAAGGCCAGCAGATTTCCGAATAACTGGGTGAACTCTTCCATGGTCTCGCACTATACTCGCCAGCAAGAACGGAGAGGAGGCACAAAGAACCATGCAGCGGGGATTGGGAAAGCAATCGGTCGAGGGGAAAAGCGTCCGCCTGGCCGATGAGGTTCGTTACATTCAGAACAAAGCTGCCGAGCACGACGGTCGCGTCGTTACTCTCGGTCAACTGATCCTGTTTTCCACCGATACCGGAGATGCTTGGTTGTTGGACGTCGCCGATCAACTGGCCGCCCCCCTGGCTCGGGATGGCGATCCGGAGCCGATTCACCTGGAGGAGACCGCCTCCAGCTTTGCCATCGGATGGAAGGGGCATTATCGCATTGAGGGGACTGCCTTCATCTATGCCGACCGTGATTCGGGACGGGTCAGAACCATCCTCGGGTATCCTACGCAGAAGATCGCCCGAGCCAGTTAGTTTTAAAATTTCAAATATCTTTGGCTAGCTATTAGGGTCGTAGTTGTCGCAAAATCTTAGTTTCCTATCGACAAGTGCACCGGCGGTGAGCTTCCGCGGGGAGCCAAGTGTTTCCCGCCGGGGCACTTGCGATAGGAGGATTTGTACGAAGGCGCTGGCGCGGCGGACGCGGGGGAGCTATGGGTTTTGCATGCGCAATTCGTGATTTGTTCGTCGCAGGGTTGGGTTGAGCGGACTGGTAAAAGGTGTCGGCGAGAGTATGGGTAGGTCCGAGGCGGCGATCCGGTGCGGGTAATTTACGAAAGTAAGTGGTGGATTGAGGTGGATATCGGTGATTACAGACACCACGGCTGTCGGAGCAGAAGCTCGCGCTGTGGAGGGCGGCATGGTTGGATGATTAGGAAGAGTCAAGGTACGCGCTCCTGGTCGAGAGTTGCCAAGCAGTAGTGACAGAGAATATTTCGACGATAAGCATGGGAGTGGAACATTTTGGGCAGCGGAAACAAGTGGGCTGAGTGGGGGATGAAGTGACGGCTGCGGGGGTGTGCGCCGTGGGATAGTCGGCGAGCAGGCGCTGACAGAGGGGCAAGAGAGAGGCGCGCCGCCGATTAGCCAGGAACCCGAAAGAGCGGATGCGGACAAAGCCGCGGGGCAGGACGTGGAGTAGGAAGCGGCGCAGGAACTCTTGCGCGGAGAGCGTCATCATTCTCTTCTTATTACCGTGGGCATAATACTTCCAACGGAAAGTAACCTGATCATTCTCAAAAGCCACGAGGCGATGGTTGGTGATGGCCACGCGATGGGTATAGCGGGCAAGATAGCCGAGCACATGATGGGGTCCGCCAAAAGGTGGCTTGGCGTAGACGACCCAGTTCTGACGGAATAAGGGACGCAAGAAGGAGCGGAAGGCTTTCTCGTTGGCCAGGGGTTGAAGAGTTCCGGCGAAGGTGAGTTGGTGTTGTTGGAATCGTCGCTTCAAGCCGGCGACGAACTTGCCGCGGAAGACGCGACTGAGAACGTGCACGGGCAGGAAGAAGGGATAGCGGGGATGAGTCCAGCGGTTGCGGTCGGGCGAGAGTCCGCCGGCAGGAATGACACAGTGGACATGAGGATGAGCCAGAAGGTTCTGTCCCCAGGTGTGTAAGACAGAAAGGAAGCCAATGTCGGCTCCCAGGTGACGAGGATCTCGTGCTACCGCGAGCAGGGTTTCCGCACTGGCGCGGAACAAGAGGTCATAGAGAACCTTCTTGTTCTGCAGCGCCAGTGGGGAGAGTTGGTGAGGCAGAGTGAAGACAACATGGACATAGGCAACCGGCAGAAGTTCACTCTGCCGAGCCACGATCCATTTATCGCGAGCGCCGCTCTGACACTTTGGGCAGTGGCGATTGCGGCAACTGTTGTATGAGATGGTGCGATAGCCACAGCGAGGGCACTGATCGCGATGCCCGCCGAGTGCCGCGGTACGGCAGCGAGCGATCGCGCGCAGTACTTTCCGATGGGCCCAGTGGAACCAGCGGAAGTTGTGCTGCATAAAGCGGTCGCCTTGGCTGCGAACGATATCGGCCACCTCGAGGAGGGGCCGAGTCATTTTTTCTTAAGCCTCCGCGAGCGTGGGACGCCGTCGAGGCTGGAGACTTCGAGAGCATCGAGCGGATTGGGGGTCGCGCGCAGATGCTTGGGTGAGAGATGCAGGTAGATGAGGGTGTGCTCCAGCCTGGAATGTCCGAGCAGGACCTGAATGGTACGCAGGTCGGCGCCCGCTTCGAGAAGGTGAGAAGCACAACTATGCCGCAAGCTGTGGGGAGAAAGATGTTTCGTGATGCCTGCCCTTTGGGCAGCTTGCCGGCAGGCTAACCAAACGCTGTTGACACTGATGGGGACGTCGGCGCGCACTCCTTTCACGGTGCCCGGAAACAGGAAGGTGGTGGGTCGCATCCAGCGAAAGTAGACGCGCAGAGTTTCCAGCAGCTTGGGGCTTAAAGGAACCTCGCGGTCGCGGCCGCCTTTGCCTTGGTTGATGCGAATCATCATGCGCTGACTGTCGATGTCTTGTACCTTCAGCCGGCATAGTTCGGCCCGGCGTACGGCAGTGGAATACAAAGTCATGAGGAGCGTGCGGTGATAGAGATTGCAGGCCGCGTCGATCAGTCGGGTCACCTCCTCCGGGCTGAGCACGGTCGGCAGTCGCCGGCGGGATTTGGGAAATGGAATGTACTCGGCGAGAAAGTGC
>JBAVHY010000351.1:0-3316 GCA_049686315.1 Candidatus Acidiferrum sp.
GCTTGCGCTTCGCGATTCGCGAAGGCGGCCACACCGTCGGCGCCGGCGCCGTCACGGAGATCATCGAGTAATTTTCACGCGTCGGGCCGGTCGATTCCGGCCCGCGCTCGGCAAAAGGAATCTTAAGAAATGCGCGAAATCATTACTTTGCAGTGTGGTGAATGCAAGAATCGCAACTACACCACGACAAAAAATAAGAAGAAACACTCCGAACGCATGGAGACCAAGAAGTTTTGCCGTGCGTGCCGGAAGCACACGGCCCACAAAGAGGCTAAGTGAGCATGATGCGATCTCAACTAATCTGTTTTGCGGGGAGTTGCGTAAAGGCTGGAGCCGGAAAAGAAGTTTGAGCTCATCGAGAAGGCGACGGGTAACCCCTTCGCCCAAAGGGCGGGCTCAGGGTAAAGGGGAGTCGTCCAACGGTTAGGACTCCGGTCTCCAAAACCGGGTATGGGGGTTCGAATCCCTCCTCCCCTGCCAGGATTTTGAAGGGCACGAGTCAAAAAGCTAGTGCGGGTGAAAAGGATTCATGACGATGCAGGCGGTTAAAGTGAAGAACGAAGACCAGAGCAATGCGATTACCGGAGTGGCATCGGGCATCGGGGAGAAAGTAACCGGCACGATCGCCAACACCCGCGAATTTCTTCACGACGTACGTGTGGAGATGAAGCAGGTGACCTGGCCCAACCGGGAAGACGTGATCTCTACAACTGGCGTGGTGATCGCCACTGTAGCGTTTTTTGGAATTTTCCTGGCTATTGTGGAGCGAATCGCAGAATGGGGTCTGCAACGGCTGTTGAATTATTTCCACGTATAAGGGCGGAACGACTTATGCCAATGCAGTGGTACATCATTCACACGTATTCGGGCTTTGAAAAGAAAGTGAAGGAGAGCCTGGAGAGTCGTGTGGCGGCTTTTAACCTGCAGGACAAGATCGGCCGCGTGCTGATCCCTACGGAAGAGGTCGTGGAAGTCCGCGGCGGCAAGAAGACCGTGGCCTCCCGAATGTCGTATCCGGGTTACGTGCTCGTGGAGATGGATCTCGACGAGAACACATGGCATATCGTGCGCAATACTCCGCGCGTCACAGGCTTTGTCGGCTCCGCCACGGCCCCGCCGCCTCTTTCCGAAGCGGAAGTGGACGCCATCATTAATCGCGTGCACACACCGCAAGACCGCCCGAAGCCGAAAGTGGTGTTCGAACGTAATGAGCAGGTGCGCATCGTTGATGGGCCGTTTGCCAATTTCAATGGCAGCGTGGAAGAAATTGACGACGACCACAGCCGCTTGAAAGTCTCTGTGACGATTTTCGGGCGTTCTACACCGGTCGAACTGGATTTTGCCAGCGTCGAGAAACTCGGCTGACAGTGCTGGGTCTGACGACCCGCTTGGAAGAAAGTAGAGATTGAGGTACAGGGACGATGCCACCAAAGAAAGTACAGACAACTATCAAGCTGCAACTGCCGGCCGGTAAGGCCACGCCGGCGCCCCCCGTGGGCACGGCGCTCGGTCCGCACGGCGTCAATATCATGGATTTCTGCAAGCAGTTCAACGCCAAGACGCAGAAAGAGCCCGACGGTATGATCTTCCCTGTGCTGGTCACCATTTACACCGACCGCACCTTCACCTTCATTCTGAAAACGCCTCCCGCTTCGATTCTCTTGTTACGAGCGGCAGGCATTGCCAAGGGTTCGCCGGAGCCAAACCGAAACAAGGTGGGCAAGGTCACCAAGAAGCAAGTGGAAGAAATCGCCAAGATCAAGCTTGTCGATCTCAACACCACGAATCTGGAGTCCGCAGTGCGCACCGTCATGGGTACGGCGCGCAACATGGGCCTGGAAGTCGTGGAAGCCTAGGGAGTCACAGGCGCCAGGAGATCGCGAGAGGCAGCACCATGAAGAGGGCAGGAAAACACGTGGAGAACGCGCGCAAGAAGGTTGAAGCGCGCCCGTACAAGCTCGCGGAAGCAGCCGAGCTGCTTAAGAAGACGCATCACACCAAGTTCAACGAAACCGTCGAACTAGCCATCAACCTCGGCGTGGATCCGAAGCATTCCGACCAGGTGGTTCGCGGGACCGTTGTTCTACCGAACGGCTTAGGCAAGACGGTTCGTGTACTTGTGCTGGCTGGGGGCGACAAGCAGCGCGAAGCAACCGAGGCCGGCGCGGAATTCGTCGGTGGCGACGATATGGTTCAAAAAATCATGGAAGGTTGGACGGATTTTGATGCCGTAATCGCTACGCCAGACATGATGCGCTCGGCCGGCAAACTCGGTAAGGTGCTTGGGCCACGCGGCCTGATGCCCAACCCGAAAACCGGCACCGTCACCATGGATGTCACCAAGGCGGTGAAAGAAACCAAGGCCGGCAAAGTGGAATTTCGCGTGGACAAAGCCGGAATCGTGCACTGCCCTATTGGCAAAATTAACTTTGACGCGCCGAAGCTGGCGGAAAATGCCCACTCTGTGATTGCCGCCGTTGTGAAAGCAAAACCCGCGGCGGCCAAGGGCAAGTATGTGAAGCGCATTACGCTGACTTCCACTATGGGACCTGGAATTACTGTGGACCTCGCCGAGGCGGAGACGCTGGCGACGGCTGCGTAACGCCGAAAGAAACGGGCGGAGAAGGATTATGAAGAAAAAGAGCGAAAAACAGCAAGACCTGGACAAGCTGAAGACGGAACTCGCGAAGGTGTCGACGGTTATCCTCACCACCTTTCAGGGCATCACCGTCGATCAAGACACCAAGTTGCGCCGTGCGGTGCAGGCAGCGGGCGGAAAGTATCAAGTTGTAAAAAACACGCTTGCTGAACTGGCCGGATCGGGCACACCCGCGGGAAACGTGCTGAAGAACTTGAAAGGCACGCATTCGATTGCCTACACGCAGACCGATCCGGTCGCGCTGGCAAAGGCACTGACCAAGGTTGCCAAGGACGTTCCGGCGTTTCAATTCAAGTCCGGCGTTGTCGAAGGCAGAGTGATCTCCATTGCGGAGATCAGGCAGCTGGCGGACATGCCGTCCAAGGAAGAACTTATCAGCAAGATTATGTTCTTGTTGAACGCTCCGGCACAGCGAATTGCGATGGCGCTTAATGCCCTGCCACGCAACCTCGCCGTGACCGTGAGCGAAGCAGTGAAGGCCGGTAAGTTCAGTTCATAGGGTTCGGGGGCGAAGCGGGCCCCGCCCGCCACGGCCCGAGAATTTGTTTCAGAAATTTGAGAGGAGAACTAGCAGTCATGTCGAAAGTCGAAACGATCCTGGATGAAATCAAGGGCCTGACGCTGCTCGAAGCGTCGGAGCTCGTCAAGAAGATGGAG
>JBAVHY010000352.1:0-14062 GCA_049686315.1 Candidatus Acidiferrum sp.
GTGGAGGGCCGGGTGGTCCCGGCGGACCTGGCGGACAAAGTCGGCCCTGGAGTCAAAGGCCCGGAGCGACACCCAGCAGTTCGCGTCCTGGCCCGCGCACTCCCGGACGCCCGGAAATGCTGCCGCCGTTTCCAGACAAGATGCCACCCAAGGCGGAACCCGGCAAGCCGCTTTACACCCGCAAACCGCCGCAGCGTCAACGACCCATGGCCGATAAGCGCGAGATGGAAGGGGAGCGCAAACTGCACCCCACGCGCCAGCGTCCCGGTGCGGGTGGTCGAGGCGTGGCAGCAGTGGCAACGGTTCCGCAAGAGCCGCGTGCACCACGCGAGGTGACGCTGACCGAGGGAATCACCATTCGCGAGCTCGCGGAAAAACTGGATATTCGCGCGAAAGACTTGCTCAAGACCTTATTGGATCGGGGCGTCTTCGCAAGCATCAACCAGGCGCTGGACGTGCAGACAGCGACAGATCTGGCGCAGTCCTTTAGTGGAGTTGTAAGTGTCGTTTCCTTTGAAGAAGAAATGGTTCTCGAGGTGGCGAAGGAAGAGACCAGGGAGAACTTGAAGCCGCGGCCGCCGGTGGTTACCGTGATGGGCCATGTCGACCACGGGAAAACGAGTTTGTTGGATGGCATTCGCGTCGCCGATGTAGCGGGTGGAGAAGCCGGCGGCATCACCCAGCATATTGGCGCGTACAAGGTGCAAGTGGCCGACCGCAGTGTGGTTTTTGTGGACACGCCAGGCCATGAGGCGTTCACGCGCATGCGTGCGCGCGGCGCCAAGGTGACGGATATCGTGGTGCTGGTGGTCGCGGCGGATGACGGCGTCATGCCGCAGACGCGCGAAGCAATCGATCACGCCAAGGCGGCGAGCGTACCAATCATTGTCGCGATAAACAAGATTGATAAGCCGGAAGCCCAGCCGGAGCGAGTAAAGCGCCAGCTCTCGGACTTGGGCTTGATGCCCGCGGAGTGGGGCGGCGACACAGAATTCGTGGAAGTGTCCGCGAAACAGAAGAAGAACCTCGACAAGTTGCTGGAGATTATTTTGTTGGTGGCCGACCTGCGCGAGCTCAAGGCTAACCCCGATGCGCCGGCGAGCGGCACGGTGCTGGAATCCCGCGTGGACAAGGGCCGCGGGCCGGTAGCCACCATCCTGGTGCAGAACGGCACTCTCAACACCAGCGACTTCTTTATCGCTGGTTCGGTTTTCGGCAAGGTCCGCGCCATGTTTGATGATCGCGGGCGGCCGGTGAAAGACGCACCGCCCTCCACGCCAGTCGAGGTACTTGGTTTGCAGGGCGTGCCGGAGGCTGGCGACCATTTTCAGGTTACCGACGAAGCCAAGGCGCGCCACGTCGTGGAGTACCGCCAGTCCAAGCAGCGCGACGCCGCTCTTCGAGCCAGCGCTGGCGGCCGCATTACGCTGGACCAATTGCACGAACAACTGAAGGTGGGTGAAGTCAAAGAGCTGCCCCTTGTCATCAAGGCGGACGTGCAAGGTTCCGCGGAAGTTTTGGGCGAAATGCTGCCGAAGCTTTCGACCGACCAGGTGAAGCTGAAAATTATCAGCGCTGGCGTGGGAGCCGTCACCGAAAACGATGTGCTGCTTGCCAGCGCCTCCGGGGCGATCATCATTGCCTTCGGCGTGCGGCCAGACCGCAAGGCTTCGGACCTTGCGCAGCAGGAAAAGGTCGATATCCGGACCCACAACATCATTTACGAGGTTTCCGACGAAATTAAGAAGGCCATGGAAGGTCTGCTCGAGCCGGTGGTCCAGGAAACCTATCTCGGCCGTGCCGAAGTGCGGAACACGTTCCGCATAAAGGGCTCCGGCACCGTTGCTGGCTGCTATGTGCTGGATGGAGTGATGAAGCGCGATGCCCAGGTCCGCGTGGTGCGCGACGGCACGGTGATTTACACTTCCAAATTGAGTTCGCTGAAGCGCTTCAAGGACGACGCCAGTGAAGTGCGCACTGGGTTCGAGTGCGGGCTGGGTATCGCCAATTTCAACGATGTAAAGGTCGGCGACATTCTGGAATGCTTCCAGGTCGTCAAGCTTTCCGCCGCAGAGGCAGCCGCCGCCCAAGGGTCTGTTCCCGCGCGAAAGTAGCGTTTTGCATCGAAGCCCAGGCATTGCCGCCTGAGGGTGCATCGTCATGCCGGTAGGACTGCTTACATTGGAATTGCATCTGGGGGAGGCGCGGTCGCTGAAGGACAAGCGGCAGGTGCTGCGCAGCTTGAAAGATCGCTTGCGGGCCAATTATAACGTGGCGGTGGCGGAGTTGGATTTTGAGGATACCTGGCAGCGGTCGGTCGTGGGCGTCGTTACGCTATCGAACGAAGAGCAGCACGTCGAAGAGGCGCTGCAAAAGGTATTGGCCGAAGCGGATCGCATTCTTGGGCCGCTGCTGGTTTCGCACGCGATGGATTTTCTATGATGCCTGCGGCTGATTCCTGAATCCACCGGGCTGGATAACCCGGCGCGGCTTTCGCGAATCGTAGTCTATTTGAATTAGGATTGTCACGCTCATGAGCCCTGATCATCATCGTCATCAACGCGTTGGCGAGGAAATCGCACACGAGATCAACGCCATGCTCGCCGGAGAGCTGAAGGATCCTCGGCTGGAAGGCAACGTTTGTGTCAGCGAAGTGCGCGTGCAGCCGGACATGAAGCACGCCCGCATCTTCGTTACCGTGAGGACCGAGAATGCCAAGGAGCAAGCCGATGCCATCAAGGCCCTGGAGCATGCGGCGGGCTATATCCGCCATGAGTTGATCGAGCGGCTGCAACTGCGGCGCCTGCCGGATCTGCACTTTACCCTGGATCTTTCCCAAGAGCATGTCGAGCGCATCGAACAACTTCTGAAACAGATGAAGGTCGAAAAACCGTCCACGCCGGAACAGAATTCGTGAAAAAAAACAGCAGTTTTCCGTGTGTCGAAAAGTTCAAGCCCTTCGGCCTTGAGCCCATGGGAGAAATGTGTTTTTGGTCTGCAGGCTGGGCGTACTGCCTTGCAGCGGCAACGGAATACGTGTAACGACCACCTTGTAATGGCTCGGCAACCGCAACCCGCACCGTTTGATGGCGCCCTGGTAATCAATAAACCGAAGGGCAAGACCTCGCACGATATCGTCGATGCCGTCCGCCACCTCGCGGGGTTCCGTCAGATCGGTCATCTCGGCACGCTCGATCCACTCGCGACAGGCGTTCTTGTGCTGCTTCTTGGCAAGGCCACGCGGCTGGTGCGTTTCTATGCAGGCCGTCGCAAGCGCTACACTGCCGCATTTCGCTTCGGCTTCGCCACCAATACCTATGATTCGGAAGGAGCCGCGCTCGGGCCGGACCTAGCCCCCAACCTGGATCGCGAAGTCATCGAGCATTTGGCCGCGGAATCACTTGGACCCTTTGCGCAGATGCCCCCGGCCTTTTCCGCCAAGAAGGTGCACGGCCGACCTGCCTACGAACTGGCGCGCAAGAACCTGGCAGTCGAGTTGAAGCCGGCAAGCGTGGAACTGTTTGAATACCGCCTTAAGGAGATGGAAGGGTCCGTGGCCCGTTTCGCCATCGAATGTTCCTCGGGCACATATATTCGTTCCCTGGCTCACGACATGGGGCAGAAGATTGGATGCGGCGCTCACCTATCGGAAATCACCCGCACGGCTGTCGGGGAATTTTCCCTGGATCAGGCCATCGAGATGGACGAATTGGCGCAAGCTGCGCGTGATGGAAAATTCATGAGCTACCTGATTCCTCTGGAAAATCTTTTGTCCGATTTCCCGCGCACCAATGTTTTGCCGGTGCTGGAGAAAAAAGTCCGCCACGGAGGGAAGTTCAATGTTTTGCCCTCGCAAATCCAGCCCGGAAGAGCAGAATTGCCCCCGGGTGCGACGACGCAACTGGATGGAGGCAACATGCAAGCGCCACGACTGCGCGTATTCAGCCAGGATAACAAATTAATCGCCATCGCCCAGGCACTGGTGCCGCGCACGTATCAACCCATTGTAGTATTCGACCCATTGCCTTGAGTCCGCAGGACATCACTGATCCGGTCGAGTCGGCGGCGCAGTGGGCGGAGGCTGATTCTCCTGGTTCCGTGGTGCTTGAGGAACTGGCGGCACCGGCAAGCCCGGAGGCACGATGCCCGGCGTAGGCGGGTTCTCGGGCCGAGGTTCCTCTGGCTCCACGGTAGGTGGAGGTGCAAGAGGGGCGCCTGTGCCGACCGAACCACGTCCCGTCGGATCACCGCGGCCAGCATAGACGGTTCGCGATTCATGAACAGTGTTGCGCAGCTTTCTGGGGGTAATGAGGATCAGGAGTTCATCGTCGCTGAAAGAACTGGTTTGTGGACCAAAGAGGTATCCCGCACGCGGGATTTGCACAAGGCCTGGAATTCCCGAAAGGGTCTTTGTTTCCTCGCGATCAAGGAGCCCCGTAATGATCGAAGTCTCATCTACTTTCAAGCGGATGGTTTGTGTCACCGTGCGATTGGAAATGATGGGGATCCCGTTCAGGTTCGCGCCCGCAAGGGACTTGATTTCGTAATCCATCTGCAGTGTGACTTCGTTGTTCTCGTGGAGGTAGGGAGTTGCCTTGACCTTCAAGCCTATATCAGTGTACTCCGAGCCTGGGTAGGCTTGCTCGCCTATGGAGGAACCGGAAATCAAACCTGTCGGGCTAATCAACAATGTCACTGCCCCGGCGGAACCTGACAGGTCGTTAGCCACCACGATGTCCAGGAACGAACCACCGGTGAAATCCTGAGCAAGAATAGCGCCCGGATTGGTTCCCGCAGCAGGCTCCAAAGCTTTGGTGAATAGCCCGCTGCCCAGGTCGATAAACACAGTGACCGTGCCGGAGTCTCTGTTGGTTACGGCAATTCCCCCCGTGGCCTGTTGCACAAGGTCGGCGATGACTACCCCGCTTGGCGCGGAGTCTGTCGACAAAGGCGACTGTGAAGAGGCCACAAACGTGCCATCACCATTCCCTAAGTAAACGGTGACTGTATTGTCTCCTTGATTAGCAATGGCCAAAGCCGACCCGGTGCTCCCCGCCAAGCTGCCGGATGCAATCGCCACCGGAATCTTGCCGACAGCGAGAGGAGATTTTGGAAACTCCTTGAAAGTGCCGTCGCCGTTACATCGCAGAACTGTGACGTTGTTGGTGTTCTCGTTGACGATTGCCAAGTCAGGCTTACCGTCGCCGTCGAAGTCACTGACGGTGATGGCTGTGGGCCCGGTTGCACCCGCAGGCAAGCGGAAAGGCGAGCCTCTCACCTGAGTAAAGGTGCCGTCGCCATTGCCGTTGAACACGGAGTAGCTATCGTCCGCGAAATTGGTGACCACGAAGCCGAGATTGGCATCCGTGTTTGAGTTGAACGTCCCCACGGCGATGGCGCTCGGTTGATTGCCGACTACATAGCTCAAGGACTTCTTGGGGTCAGAAAAGGTGCCATCGCCGTTGCCGAGCAGGACGGTCACGGTGTTGGTGACGTGCGAAGCGACGAGCAAATCAGGCAGTGAATCCGTATTTGAGTTCACACTACCAACCGCGAGCCCCACAGGAACGCCAGTGCCCCCCTGTGAAGCGGTGATCGAGGTTGTCCCCACAGCGGCGCCGAAAGCCACGCCGGAACTTGCGTCAATCGTGGCAACCGTACTCTTCGAAGAAGCCCACTCCACGGCTGAACCTACATCCTGCGTGCTGCCGTCGCTATATGTTCCGGTAGCCATGAAATGGAACGAAGTACCCTGCGCGATGGTAGGGTTGGCCGGCGTTACTGCAATCGATTGCAATGTGGCGGAAGTGACCGTCAGCGCCACCGCCGAGCTGTTTATGCCGCCCACAGCGGCCGTAATTTGCGTGGCTCCCGTGCTGATGCCGCGAGCCAGTCCGGACCCACCGCCGACGGTGGCCACGTTATTGTTCGAGGAACTCCATGATGCGCTGGCGGTGACGTTTTGCGTGCTGCCATCGCTAAATGCACCGGTAGCGGTGAATTGTTCCGTCCCGTTCCTGGAAATGGATGCTGTCGCCGGCGTAACGACGATCGACTGGAGCGTAGCTGCGGTTCCCGTCAGCGTTGCCGCCGTGCTAACCACGCTTCCCAGCGTAGCTGTGACCTGAGTTGCGCCCGACCCTTGGCCCACGGCCAGGCCTGTCTGCGAACCGATCGCGCCAATGGTGGAATTCGTCGTGGACCAGGTGGCGTCCGTGGTGATGTCCTGCGTGCTGCCATCGCTGAACGTCCCGAGGGCGGTGAATTGCTGTGTACCTCCCGGCGCTAGAGAAGCGTTAATGGGTAATACAGCGATGGATTGCAGCGTTGCGCTGGTCACGGTAAGAGTTGCAGCGGGACTCACCACGCCCGCAGAAGCTGAACTGGAACTTGGCCCCAAGGAGATCGGCGAGCTTGTCGCCTGAGCGAATTGCGTGACGGCGCCTGCGCCCTGGTTCAGCAGAATGGTGATGGAGTTGTCGACCTGATTGAGAACCGCGAGATCCTGGGTGCCCGCGTTGCGAAAATCCGCCGTGACCATGGTAACGGGGCCTTGCCCCACGGTAAACTGCTCGCTCTGTATGTTCGTTCCTGTCCCACCGACGCTGGGCGTAAGTCCACCACTTCCCAAACTCCCGGAAAGCAACGACAAGGTGATGGGATAACGTTCTCCGAGAAAAAACGTGGCGGGTTTTCCGTCTTGTGCTCTCATCAGCACTTGTCTGCCGCTGTGGACCAAGGAAAGAGATTGCGAGAAATCCGCCGAGGCGCTTGGCAAGGTGAGCAGGAAAGTGGTATTTCCTCCCCCGATCGCCCCAATCGGCGGAATGGCTGAAGCCAGGTTGGTCAGTCCGCCGGTGGCAGCGGTGCCGAAGACCGAAGCCAGCAGGGTCAGCAACGCGGTGAGGCTGGGCGCGGAGCGCAGGTCGCTTGCCAACGATGGAGTAACGTAAATCAAGCGCGTCTTGGAGGGTGGCGTGATGCCCATCTTCGAGGCATTGTTTCGATCCACTTCGAGGAAATCGATTTCGAGCACCACTTCACCTCGGGCCCTCTCCAGATCCTGGATGATGGCCCCAGCAAGTTGCACGCGCGGCACGGTGTCTCGAATGGTCAAGCTGTGCGCGTTGAGCGACTGTTGAATTCGCTGCGCGCCGGTCAAATCCCTTACCGCGCGCACAACTTCTGTCATTTCCGCGGCCGTGGTAGAGGCGGGGAGCGCGAAGGTCTGCTCAATTTCGGGTTCGAACGCCTTGCGTTTTTCCGCGGTGTCCGCGGCCACAAGAATCAGCTTTGGATTAACCGCCCTCCAAAACGTTCCTGTTTCCGCGGTCAGGACCTTCATCGCCGTATTGAAGTCCACATCTTCCAGGCGCAGCTTCACGTTTCGGGAAGTGAGGTCGGGGTCGAACAAAGCCTTGATTCCATAGGCGGCGGCAACCTGCTCGTAGGCACTTCGCAACTCGGCTTGGAAATGGAAATTCTTGGTTACCTTATCTGGCGCGACCTGTGGCAAACCCTCGGGAGCTTCTTCCGGCGGCAGGTGATTCGCCGCCGGCTGCATTGCTTCCACCTGCTTCAGGCGTTCAACCAAAATTGCGTTAGAAGGATCGACGTGTATGGCAGCGGCGAGTTGCTGCACTGCACCCTGAAGATTGCCTTCCAGCGTCAGGAGCTCAGCGCTGTCCACGTAACTCCGCACCAGTTTCGAGCGAAGGGCAACTCCCTTGCTGACGATGGTGACGTCAAACGGTGCGTAGCGGGCGGCCTCCTCGTAGGCGGCCAGAGCTTGTTCGTAGGCCCCTGCTGCCTCTGCCTTTGCTCCCAGCTCCGCCAGCTTCTTTGCGCGTTTCGGGTCGGGCTTGACCAGCGCGTGCGAATCAGCGGTCGCACCGCGGGCATTCTGCGGGCCCTGAGCGGGCAATTGCGGGCAAGCCAGCAGCCAGGAGAGCAGTACGGCGGCCAAGGGTTGATGGAGGCGGCGCATATAAGAGATTAGACGCAAGTTCTCATTCTACAATGGGGTGGGTGAATGATATGAATGATACGTGAACCTTGACGGGGATAGGGGAGGGCGGTAAACTGGAAGCGTTGTTGCAAATCATTTTCAACTGGAGACCCCGTGCTTTCCGCCTTTCTGATCGCCCTTCGTGAAGGGGTTGAAGCCTCCCTCGTTGTCGGCATCGTCCTCGTCTACCTCGCCCGCACCGGCCGCACACATTGGTCTCGTTACGTCTGGGGCGGTGTGGCAGCGGCTGTCGCTTTGAGCCTGGCGGTCGCCATTGCTTTGGAACGGTTCAATATCAGCGAAGACGGTTTTGAAGGATTGATGTATCTAGTGGCGGCGATTTTTGTGGTCACCATGATTGTCTGGATGAACCGTGTCGCCAAGCACTTGAAAAAGGAAATTGAGCAGAAGGTCGAGAAGTACGCGGAACGCGGTGGCTCCGCGGCCGGATGGGGTATTGGCCTGTTCGTTTTCCTGATGGTGTTGCGCGAAGGCGCGGAACTGGCTGTGATTCTGCGCGCCGTGGAAATGTCCACAGAAGGACTTCAGACCTGGATTGGAACCCTGGCCGGGATTGCCGCCGCGGTCGCCGTCGGACTGTTCTTCTTCAAGGGCACACTGAAGGTGCCGCTGCATCGCTTCTTTGCCGTTACCAGCTCGATTCTGATTCTGGTATCGATTCAGTTGGCGGTTACCGGGCTGCACGAATTGAGCGAGGCGCGTTGGATCCCGTCCAGCAAGACGGAGATGGCTGTTCTGGGCCCCATCGTCCGCAACGAACTGTTCTTCTTCGTTTTTGTTTTCGGCGCCGTGGTGGTGATGATTTTCCGCGAGTGGCAGTCGGCATCGTATTCGAAACCGTCGGGGTCGATGAATGATGCGGAACGCCGGCTGATGGAGACGAGGAATCGCAGGCAACGGCACTGGATGATGGCGGCGGCCGTTGCAAGCCTGGCGGTCATCCTGGCACTCACCGCTGATTTCATTTATGCGAGAGTAAACGCCGCGCCCCCGCAAGCCCGGGCGGTAGACGTGGTGAATAACCATGTGCGTATCCCGGTCGCCGAAGTGCAGGATGGGAATTTGCACCTGTTCACGCTTGCCACAAATGGGCAGTCCATCCGCTTCATGGTGATCAAGAAGCCCAACGGTTATGGCACGGCGCTGGATGCCTGCCTGATCTGCGGCGCGGAGGGCTACCGCCAGGATGGGCAGAACGTAATCTGCCGGCGCTGCGCTTCGGCCATTTACATACCTTCCATCGGGCAGAAGGGCGGGTGCAATCCCATCGGCTTTTCCTCAAAGGTCGACGGAAACGATGTAGTGATCGATGTCTCCGCCGTGACAAAGGCTGCGGAGGAGATTCCGCAATAGGAGAGTTTTTCGTTTCATCACACCCTGGACAATGTTCCTGCGACTCGTAGCCGACTCCTTCACACGACGCCCACGGCGCAAACTGCTGAGCATGGCCGCACTGGCCATGGGGATGTCCGTCGCCACCGCAGCGCTTAGCATCTCGCTGGACGTTGGCGACCGGCTGGCCCAGGAATTTCGCAGCCTGGGCGCAAACCTCCTAGTCACGCCGCAGGCGGATTCTCTACCCCTGCAAATTGGAGGTGTGGATTACCGTCCCGCGAATGCTGGCGCGTACTTGCCGGAAGCAGATCTTGGCAGTCTGAAGACGATTTTCTGGCGCTTCAACATCATGGCCTTCGCCCCGATTCTGGAAGTACCCGCCCTTGCTTCCCCGGAGCACAGCGACAGCACGGAACCCGCGCAACGAGTCGAAATTATCGGAACATGGGTCAACCATGACGTAAAGATCCCGGACGGAACCTCTTATAACACCGGCATTGAAAAAACGAATCCGTGGTGGCAGTTGAGAGAGGGCCGCTGGTTCAGCGAATCCTCGGCAGGGAAGGACTCTCCCACTCCTATGTATGCCGAAGCAGTCCTGGGCCGAAAATTCGCGCAACGGGCCGGGGTCAGAGTGGGGAACAATCTCAACATAGTGGAAAAGCTGGTCTCGTCGTCCATGTTTCCCGTGAAGGTTGTGGGTATCGTAGAGACCGGTGGACCAGAAGATGATGCGATAATTGTCCCCCTCCCCTTTGCACAAAAAATGGCCAATCAACCTGGGATGTACAGGCGTTTGTATGTGAGCGCGCTGACGAAACCGGAAGACGCATTCGCTCGCAAAGATCCGAAATCGATGACGCCCGCGGAATACGATACGTGGTATTGCACACCATATATCTCCTCGATTGCGTTGCAGATCAGTGAAGAATTGAAAGGCACGGACGTGCGTGTAATCCGCCGCGTTGCCGAAGGTGAAGGCAACGTGCTTACGCGCGTGCGCATCCTCCTTTGGCTGGTCACGTTTGCGGCGTTGTTGGCCGCGGTGCTGGCGGTCGGAGCTTCCGCGGCGGCTTCGGTGATTGAGCGTCGTACGGAAATCGGCTTGATGAAAGCGCTTGGAGCGCACTCCGGACTGGTTGGGGTGCTCCTCGCCGCGGAGCAGTTGCTTCTTGCGTTCGTTGGTGGAGGTATTGGTTACGCCGTTGGCATATTCCTGGCGCGCGTTTTGGGAGAGAGAATTTTTGGGTTCGCGCCCGAGCCGAAACTCTTTGTGCTGCTTGTAATCTTAGTGCTTGCGGCGCTGATCACCTTGCTCGGCAGCGCTTACCCCTTGCGACAGGCCTCGCGCTACGATCCCGCGCCCATCCTGCGAGGCGAATAATGCCTGGCTCTTCCATGTTCTGGCGCATCGAACGCAGGTTGCTCACGGCGAATTACGGGCGCTTGTTTGTCATCCTACTGGCGTTGGGTGCGGGTGCGGCCGTTACCAGTGCGCTGCTGAACTTACAGATTGATGCGAAGAAGCGGCTGACCATGGAATTTCGCGCCTTGGGAGCGAACGTGATTGTCGCGCCGCGGGAAGTAACAAACGGAGACTCCGGTGGCATCACTTTGGATGAGAGCCTGCTGTCGCAACTTCCCACCGAGTACGAGGCAAAGCCCGTGCCCGCCGTTGGTTTCCTCTATGTAATCGGAGAAGTCGCCAAGGCCGGCGCAATGCACTTTGAACCGGCGGTCATCGCAGGCATCGAAGGACACGGGCTGACCGAAATTCGTCCCGGGCGTCGCATGGAGTATGTGGCCAATCTGGAAAATGATCCCGCCGCGTGTGAAGTCGGAGCCAAAGCGGCCGCGCAATTCAAGGTGCATGCGGGCGACTCGCTGCAACTGCGAAACCAGGGGAGAGTGGCGTCCTGTAACATCTTTGCCGTGGTTGCCACAGGCGGTGCGGAAGACACACAGATCTTTGCCAAATTGAAAACCGCACAGGCGCTCGCCGATCTCGATGGGCGCATTAGCCTGATTCAACTCAGTGTCACCGGCACACCCGATTCCGTGAAGTCCTTCATTTCCTCTTTGAGTCAGCGCCTGTCTGGCGCCGATGTTCATGGAATCAAGCAGCTCTCCGAAGCCGAAGGGCGCATTTACAACCGCATCAGCGGACTGCTTTCCGCTACCGTGCTGCTGGTGCTCTTTCTCACGTCGCTCTGCGTGATGGCGGGCATGAGCAATGTGGCCGTCGAGCGAAAGAACGACGTGGGCCTGATGAAGGCGATTGGCGGGTCGATCCGGCGCGTGGTGCGGCTGTTTCTAACCGAGGCAATTCTTCTGGGAATCGCGGGAGGACTCGCCGGCTCGGCGATCGGGATTATTGTCTCCATGTGGCTTGGAAAGGCGGTCTTCGGCGTCGCTGCCCAACCGCGTTGGATTGTGTATCCTGTTTCTGTAGCCTTGACGGTGGTAGTTTCCATCGCCAGCGCGTTTCCATTGCGGCGGCTGGCTGGCATTCGCCCGGCGTCCGTGTTTCGAGGTGAAGAGTGACCACGCAGGTCAAAATCGATTCTCTGGTGAAGGATTATGGGACGCTGCGCGCTTTGAATGGCATTTCCGTGAGCATTCATGCCGGGGACTGGGTGGCGTTGATGGGGCCTTCGGGTTCCGGAAAGACCACGCTGATCAATATTCTCGGTGGTTTGGACACGCTCACGTCGGGGCATGTGGTGGTCGATGGCGTCGACCTCGCGAATTTCACCGAGAATGATCTGGTTCGCTACCGCGCCGAGAAGGTCGGCTTCGTGTTTCAGCAGTTTCACTTGGTACCGTACCTGAATGCGCTCGAAAATGTAATGTTGGCGCAGTATTTTCACAGCGTCACCGACGAAGCGCAGGCTGCGGAGGCGCTGAAGCGCGTGGGTTTGGGCCATCGGCTCACGCATCTGCCGTCACAACTATCGGGCGGCGAACAGCAGCGCGTGGCGATTGCGCGGGCATTGATCAATCAGCCCAAGTTGATCTTGGCCGATGAGCCAACAGGAAACCTGGATGAAGCGAATGAAGAAATTGTGCTAGGCCTCTTCCGCGAGCTACACAGTGCCGGCCATACGATTCTGATGGTCACGCATGATCCGGACATCGCGCAGCAGGCCGATCGGCGGATCGAGCTGGTGCACGGGCACCTGGCGATCGATCAGCGCATCTCCATGGACGACGGCATCCACTTTGACCACCTACTCGAACAAATCTGGGTTCGCGGTGAAGAGGGCAACCGCGCGGATGTCGAACACATTCGCACTCCCGGTGGCGTGGATCCCGTTCGCACCATTGCTCGCATGGAAGACTTGCGCCTGGTAAAGGTAAAGGAAGATCAGGAGATTCTGCTAACAGAAGGCGGGAAAAGTCGCGCGCGGGACGTGGTTCGCCGCCACCGTCTTGCAGAACGTCTTTTCAAGGATACTTTTCGGATCGACGACCATGAGGCGCACACCCAGGCTTGCAAGTTCGAACACATCATCAGTCCTGAACTCGACGAACGAATCTGTAGCTTCTTGGGGCACCCGAAGACCTGTCCTCACGGCAACCCCATTCCGCCGGGCGATTGCTGCAATCACAAGGAAGACCAGCACTAGCCCCGGCCATGCCCACACCCATCGATCACCGCAAGAAACCGACAGCCGTGAAGGTCCATGTCAAGACCGGGGCGGGCGTCGATATCACCTGGGCCGACGGTCATTCCAGCCACTTTGAATTTGGTTTTCTCCGCGACCATTGCCCTTGCGCCACCTGTAACGATGAGCGCGCCAAGAAGGAATCCCACGCGGCCATGAATCTTCCCGCCTCGCCCCTCTTGCCCATGTACAAGCCAAAACCCCGCGCGCAAGCGGCTACGCAAATGGGGAATTACGCTATTCAAATCAATTTCACTGACGGTCATTCGACGGGAATTTTCAGTTACGACTACCTTCGCACGCTATGCCCGTGCGAGGAGTGCGCCAAAGCGTTTCGAGATACGGCAGCACCCCCAGTTCCTCTGTAGGACTGTTTCCGCCGCCCTCAGAGCGGTCCTCGTCAGGTCGCCCCCAATCTAACTCACCGCCTTCTTATCGAACTGCCGCAGTCCGACTACTAGCAGCAGAACGTCAAAGAAAACTAGTGCAATCAGTACGGCGGTTGTCGACAAATGCGAGAACTGAGGAACCAAAGTGGCGCGCAGCCCCTCGCTTGCATACACCAGCGGGTTGATGAGCACCGCTTTTTGCAGGATGGGGAAAGTTTTCAGGGCGCTCCACGGATAATATGTGCAGCCGAAAAATATCATCGGAGTGATGACCATGCCGAACATCAAGCCGATGTGTTGCTGGTTGATGCTGCACCCCAAAGCCAATCCTCCGCATGCAGAGAACGTCGCTACCAGCAGGATAATCGCAGCGAAGGTCAAAGGCGAGCCGATGCTAATTTCAACTCCCGGCCGAAGCACAAGCCATGCCAGCGGGATTACCACCAAACCTGCCACCACCGCTTGCAGCATTCCGGCGATGACTTTCTCGATGGCGATCCAGCCAACGCCGATCGGCGCCAGCAGGCGGTCTTCGATTTCCCGCGTCCACTGAAACTCGGCGATGAGCGGCATGGCCACCGCCCAAATCCCCGTGAACACCATGCTGATCGCGATGATGCCGGGGAGCAGAAGGCTCTTGT
>JBAVHY010000353.1:0-3402 GCA_049686315.1 Candidatus Acidiferrum sp.
GGCTATGCCTATAACCAGAACGATGCACGAACCTACAATCTGCTGTCGTGGCGAGGCTTGGATAACGGAACTTATTATGTGTTGACCAACGATAATCAATTCTCCTACGACAATACTGGGGTGGGCGGAGATTACAACGCGGCGAATCCGGTGGCCCAGGATTTGATTGTGGACTCGCTTGCGTGGTGGCGCGATCAACTGGGCGTTGACGGCTTCCGATTCGACTTGGCCGCGGTTCTTGGCAATACTTGCCAACGTGGTTGTTTCCAGTACGACAAGATGGCGCCGCAGACCGCACTTAACCGTATCGCCCGCGACCTATCCCCGCGAGCCGCGACTGGCGGGCCGGGGGTCGACTTGATCGGCGAACCCTGGGCGGCTTCTGGCGACGGCGCCTACCAACTGGGCAACTTCCCGGCCGGCTGGTCAGAGTGGAATGGCGCATTCCGAGATGAAGTGCGCCGCAGTCAGAACAAACTCGGAGTCGATCAGATCACCACGGGAAAGCTGGCTACTCGCTTTTCTGGGTCGTGGGATCTGTTCCAATCCAACGGACGTCATCCGTGGAATTCAATTAACTTCGTGGTGGCCCACGACGGGTTCACGTTGGCCGACCTCTACTGCTTCAATAGCAAAAACAACAACCAGCCTTTCCCCGCGGGCCCATCCGATGGCGGGAGTGATGACAATATTAGCTGGGATCAGGGCGGGAACCAGGCAGAACAGCGTAAGGCTGCGCGCAATGGACTCGCGTTGCTATTGCTCAGCGCAGGTACACCAATGATCACCGGCGGAGACGAGTTTCGGCGATCGCTCAACGGCAATAACAATCCCTACAACATAGATGCAGCTTTTAACTGGCTCAACTACCAGTTCGACGAGCAGCAGAAAAATTTCACGATCTTCACGCAACGCCTGCTCACATTTCGGAAAGCGCACCCTGCGCTTCGACCCGCCGATTTCTACTCGGAGGCCCAGCTGAAATGGTTTCGACCGGATGGGGCTCCTGCCGATGGCAGTTATTTCACCAATCCTGACAATCATGCGCTAGCTTGGTCCATTGACGGCAGCGATTTCCAGGATCCGAGTAGCGCTCTGTACATCGCTTACAATGCATGGTCTGGTTCTGTGACCTTCGTCCTTCCGTCGCCGGGCGACAATAATAACTGGTTTCGGATGATGGACACCTCTCCATTCCTCGAGCCTGCCGGTAATTTCGCCGCTCCTGGAAAAGAAGAAAAAATCGGCGGTGCAGAAGCGACATACATACTCGGGCCGCGGGCTGTGTTGCTTCTGATGGCTAGATAGGACGTCTGTAGTTCATCAAATCGTCGTGCCCTGCATTAAGAGGATTTCCTGCCACTTGGGGGAACATCAGCGGGGATGTTCCTTGTCCAGTGGCCAGGCGTTGGCTGCCTTTGCGGCCGCGTACAAGATGGCTTCCAGCCGCATGCACTCACTGCATTTGTAATTGGGGTTGGCAACCTCTCCGCCGTGCGCAACCATTTGATGTTGCTTACGTCTTTCCATGACTTCAGCGACCGAGGGCGGCTGAGGCTTGTCTGCGGAATTCATATTCGTAACCACGCTCCCCAATTGCTTCTGTTGACCGCCGGACAGCGTCGTCCAACATCCAAGATGAGAGCGTTTGAGGCAGTGACGCAAATCACACATTGAACGACAGCCTGGCCTTGCCGGGGGTTTCGGGGTTGTCTTGCGGTTCGCCAGGGCCGAATTACACCGTCACTCAAAAGCTAGTCGAGCCGGGACCCCGATCGTTTAATGGTCACTTTGTAGGCCAGGCTGCCGTCGTCCAATTGATGTTCGGACACAACTCGGCCGTTGCCGCGCGTTTCGGAAAAGGGACTGCCCGGGATTTCCGCTGGGACGCGTAATCTGAGAGACAACAAGCTCCCCATCCTTAATGGATGCGGGCTCTTGATCAAAAACCATGCTTTGGAGATGCGGACAGTCTCCGCCAAATACTCTCCCACCTCAGAGTTGAACCCTATGTATCGAAAGAGGACGGGAATGGAACACTGGATGGAATTACTCAGGGCTTTAGAGGAAGAGACCACGTAATCCTCCTGAGCCAGAGTCAATGTCTCAGAATGGGGCTCCCAGGAGCGATCGAAATTTTCTGAGGGCGACTCTGTCCCCCGTTACAGGAGGAGCCCCAAGCTAACCGGTCGATGGCAATGTAGTTTTATATTGACCCTGTGTCAGTCCGCTGGGGACCACCCGAATGTGCGATAGCGCACAGAGCAGGTTAGAGGGACTCCGAGGGTGCCCTTGAGCGGCGTTGGCATGCGCTTGTTGGCATGTCCTCCACTACTATTTGGTTTCCGCCATTTCCGAGAGTGCTTGAAGGTTGCGGACGACCACAGCTTCGCGGCGGGTGCTGACAACCCCCAGTCTTTCCCATTGACACAGCAGCCGGCTAACGGTGAAGAGAGTGGTGCCGGTCAGTTGCGCCAACTCTTCACGGGAAAGGCTGATTTCCATCGAGCCGTTGGTGTGCTGCCGCAGTTGATTGGAGAGCCGGATCAGTTGCTGGCTCAGTCTAGGGGCAACTTTTTGCGTGGAGATCTCACGAAAGCGTTCCTCCAGCTCCTGCAGGCGAAGACCCAGCAAACGCGAGGTATTGCGCCGGAGATTCTGATAGCGATCGGAGATGGCCTCGAAGGTCGCCGCATCCCACACAAGAGCGATAGTGGGCTGAGTCGTTCGGGCAGTCACCAAGTTATTGATTCCCAGGTACGTCTCCACCGCTCCGACAAGTTCCCCAGGCCCGCTGAGCCGGAGAATGACTTCGGAGCCCGAGGATCCCAGTTGGGTGGTCTTGACGCACCCGGAAAGCAGCAAAAGAACCTGCTGGCAAGGGGCGCCCTCGGTGAAGATAGTCTGCCGCCGCAAGAATTGCTTTTCGTGAGCCGCGGCGAGGATGTCTTTGCACGCATCCGAGGAGAGATTGAAAAAGGCGGGAAGCTCGCGCATCCACTCGGAACGCTGGTCGATGGAAACGTTCAGGTCAGCCCGGGTCAGAACTTTGCGAACAGGTGCTTCCAGATCCAAGCGATCTTGAGACATTGAGCGTACCCTCTGATGGATCATTGAAGTATTAGTACTCATTACTTCCGAGCTGGGGACGAAACATCAAACGGTTGAAGCCTACGGCTGCCTTGAACGTTATGTAAGCCGGCCAACGAACCAGCGAAAATTCGCAAGAAAACTATACAAGTTGCGCGCCTTGCCTGAATAAGGTGAACACCTGAATTTGCACCCCAGGAAAACCCCTAAAGACAACCCCTAATTCTCCGAGGCCGCCCCTGTCTTTATTGCAAGGAAGGAGCGCCAAGTGGTGTGCAATGTATTCAAAACTCAGGATGTCTGTCAGTCCGG
>JBAVHY010000354.1:0-1881 GCA_049686315.1 Candidatus Acidiferrum sp.
CGCAATTCGTACGCCTTGCCGGTGTGCGCGGACGCAAGAGCGGATTCACCTGTGTGACCGTACATGAGTCCCAGTGCAGCATGTGCCATGGCGAATTGGGGGTCGATTTCCACTGCCTGTGTGAGAAACGGAATAGCAGCTGGAGGATTGGAATCTACTAACTGCCGGCCCCGGCTGTAAGCTTTCAGCGCATCCAAAGATGGAGTCGTAGCCTGCGCTAGCGGTGTATCGTGTTGCCCCACACTTGTGAGCGACTCCCCAACGCGGCTCCTGAACCTCCTTGCGACTTGGTCCAGGGCATGCAAAACGTCTTCCTTACGAACTGCCTGTACTTGCTCCTCGTCAAGAACTTCGCCACTGTGACAATTGACAGCTTTCACTCCCAAGACGTACTGGCTTCCAAGGGTTGCAATGGAACCGTTCAACACTGCGGCGCTTCCGGTTCGCTCGCAAACTTCCCGAGCCATTTCAGGGGTCAAATGCGCATCGGTCGGTTGGCCCATCAGCCGGAGCGTTTCGTGAATGCGTTCATCGGAAACCAAACGCAGGAACGGCGATTGCTCAAGCTGCACCGATAAGCCTTGCCGCAATGTGCCATCGAAGACTGGATCACCTGTCGAGTTCGCGAAATCGGCGACCACGAGGGTGTCATTTGCGCTGAGCCCGGGGGACGGACGATAGAACAGCCGATAGCTACCCGCGGCTACCGCGACCAGCAGGATGACTGCAGCCGCGATCCAGCCCCAGGGTTTCGACTCGTCCACCTGCACCTGAACCTTGGTATGACTCGCGGCGACAACGCTCGTTTCAGAGCTCGGTACCAGTTTCACATCCTCTGCGAACCGGTAGCCACGTCCCGGAACGGTGACGATGTATTGGTGGTCTTGCGGACTCTCACCCAAGGCTTTGCGCAACAGGAATATGTTCCGGCTGAGGTTGGCCTCTTCGACGAAGGTGTCGGGCCAGACCATCTTCAAGAGGTCATCCTTGGTGACAACCTCTTGGCTGTGACGGATCAGTACGAGAAGAATCTGAAAGGTCTTTGGCGTCAGTGGGACGGTTTCAGCGCCACGAAGCAGAAGCTCCTTCTCCGGATCAACCCGAAAGGGACCAAACTCGAAGAGTCGTTTCACTCTTTCTGTAGTAGTGGCCATTGTGAGCACTCTGCACTGAGGGGGAAAGACGAGCTTGGAGGAAGATTCTAGCACGGTCCACCGCTGACTCAGGTTGTAGTCCTTGCCTCAGCGAGGGGGACAACTCTTGTTTTTTCTGTCTGTTATGTCAATGCGAGAAACTATTAGAAACTATCACGGGCTTTGTAAGGACTATTTTCCTTCCCTTGGCGCAAGCTGCCCGCAGGTTCCCAGGAAGTTCAATTGAACAAGCGAGCTAATGGGGAGCCACAACAGCTGGGACTATGGCAAAGCGGACGACGATCACGATCGAAACCGATTCCTTGCTGGTAATGCGTGGAACAGTTTCACCGCGGGGCTGGTGTCCGGAGTGTGCCGCTGAGAGCGACGTCATTCCCTTCGACGGCATCGGGGTGATCTCGAACCTGACGCCATCAGAGGTGCAGGAGTGGCTCGAATGCGAGGCCATTCACCATTCGCAGGCCCCAGATGGCACGCACGTGATTTGCCTTAACTCTCTGCTCAAACGCGTACAGAAATCCAAAACCGATTAGCGCTAATCGCGCAATCAATAAGGAGGAGTTATGAAGTCCAAAATCTTGTGGTTGGTGCAACGGGCAGGTTGTGGTCGTCCAGTGGCCGCATTCGCTCGATTGTCAATGGTGGTCATCTTTGTGTGCAGCTTGCTTGCCGCCTCTGCCAGTGCCGAACCTTTCGTTTACGTCGTTACCCTAAGCCAGCAGTTTGG
>JBAVHY010000355.1:0-11749 GCA_049686315.1 Candidatus Acidiferrum sp.
GAAAGAAGCGACTCTGATTGGCATCGCGGGCATGAAATTCGCAGCGGCCCTGCCGCAGTTTGATTAGGCCCCGCTGTATTTAGGAAAGGTGAATCTGCTATGTCGCAAGTTGATTCTAGCTCTGCGAAGAAGAGCACAGAACTAACGCTCATCGACAAGCTCTCACGGCTGTCGTACCAGCAGACGCTCAAGTTGCTGGGAAGCGAGGGGCCGAAGTTGCTGCGGGCTGGGGATAGCTGGGATTTTCGCATCGAGGAAGACGTGCGCTTGAGCGAGGATTTGTTCCGCCTTAAGTTCCCTCGGGCGCCTGGCGAAACTGAATCCCCGCCCGTCGTCACGATCAGCCTTATGGATACGTCTAACGGCCGGCTGCGGTGGCACTGCACAGCGTGCGAGTCATTGTGCGAGCATGTGGGGGCGGCTTTCTCGTTCATTCTCGACGAAAAGATGGCGCTGGGCCTTGCGGCGCCCCCGCCCGAGCGCGTGCCGGTCGAGAGCCTGAGTGAACGGGAACTTATCGAACGGGCCATTGAGGAGCGGCGGGAGCGGGCGCGCACGGAGCGAATGGTCGTCAAGTCAGGGGAACGGGAACATCCGTGGACCGATTACGCCGTGAGCAACACGATCTCCGGCAAGACGTACCGCGTCGCGGTACGCGGGCGCGAACCGGGCGACTCCTATTGCTCGTGTCCTGACTTCCGCACGAACACGCTCGGGACCTGCAAGCATATCCTGCACGTGCTTGCGAAGCTAAAAAGGAGATTCACTGAAACGGAGCTGAAGCGGCCTTACCACCGGCGGACGATTGGCGTTCACGTGCAGTACCGCGATCACGCGACCCTTCGGCTCCTTCTCCCCGAAAGACTCGATCCGGAGGCCAACGAGGTACTTGGAAAGCTACGTAATCGGGACATCGAGGACGTACCAGACCTGCTCAAACGGATTCAGTATCTGGAGCAGCGCGGACGCACGATCAACTTCTACCCGGACGCGGAAGAATTTATCCAACGGCGGCTGCTGCAGGACCGCATTGCGCGCCGAGTCGCCGAGATCCGGCGCCAGCCGGAGTCGCACCCTCTGCGCCGCGAGTTGCTCAAGGCCGAATTATTGCCGTATCAGCTCGACGGCATCGCGTTCGCCGCCGGCGCCGGCCGCGCGGTGCTTGCCGATGACATGGGGCTTGGCAAAACCATCCAAGCCATCGGAGTGTCGGAGTTGCTCGTGCGCGAGGCCGGCATATCGAAGGTGCTCGTCATCTGTCCCGCTTCGGTGAAATCGCAGTGGCGGAACGAAATCCGACGCTTCTGTGACCGCGATTGCCAATTGATCGTCGGCAGCATCGCATCTCGAGGCGCCCAGTACGCCAACGACTGCTTCTTTACCGTGTGCAACTACGAACAGGTACTGCATGACATCCTCTCGATCGAACGGGTGAATTGGGACCTCATCATTCTCGACGAGGGCCAGCGCATCAAGAACTGGGAAGCGAAGACCACCCGCGTGGTCAAGGGGCTTCGTTCGCGGTTCGCGCTCGTGCTGTCGGGCACGCCGCTCGAAAACCGGCTCGACGAATTGTATTCGGTCGTGCAGTTCATCGACGACCGGCGACTCGGCCCGGCGTTTCGTTTTTACAACCATCACCGGGTTGTGGATGAAAAGGGCAAAGTGCTCGGCTATAAGAATCTGGCCGAGCTACGCGAAAAGCTCCAGCCTGTGCTGCTCCGCCGTACGCGGCAGTCCGTAAGCCAGCAGCTACCGCCGCGCACGAACGAAATCATCCGCATCACGCCCACCCAGGAACAAATCGACCTGCACCGTTCACATATGCGGCTCGTCAACAGAATCACAAGGAAGAAGTTTCTCACCGAGATGGACCTGCTTAGGCTGCAGAAGCACCTGCTCATGTGCCGCATGTCCGCTAACAGCACATTCCTCGTGGACAAGGAGGCGCCCGGGTACTCGTCGAAACTCCAAGAACTTGACGATTTGTTCGATCGGCTGTTTTCCGAAGAGAACCGTAAGGTGCTTCTCTTCTCGGAATGGACCACGATGCTCGACCTGATCGAGCCCCTCCTCGAGAAGCGTGGCCTTCCCTTCGTCCGCCTTGACGGTTCGGTGCCGCAAAAACTGCGGCAGGGGCTGGTCCACGAATTTCAAAGCGATCCCGGCTGCCGCTTGTTCCTGACGACCAACGCTGGCTCAACCGGGCTGAACCTGCAGGCGGCGAACACAGTCATCAATGTCGATCTCCCTTGGAACCCTGCGGTTCTCGAACAGCGCATCGCGCGAGCTTACCGCATGGGCCAGGAACAGCCGGTTCAGGTTTTCGTCTTGATCACCGAGGACACCATCGAAGAAAAACTGCTAGGCACGCTTTCCGCGAAGCACAATTTAGCTTTGGCCGCCCTGGATGCCGAGAGCGACGTGGATCAAGTCGATCTCGCCGGCGGCATCGAAGAACTCCGCCGACGTCTCGAAGTTCTGCTCGGCGCACGTCCCGAAGCCCCATCTGACCAGAGTCTCCGCCGCGAGAGTGAACTCGCCGTAGCCCGGTCTGCCGCCGAACGCAGTGCCCGCCGCGAAAGACTCGCCGCCACCGGTGGTCACCTGCTGAGCGCCGCGTTTCAATTCCTTGGTGAACTGTTGCCGGCGCCATCGGATTCCTCGGAATCGAAGGCGGCGACGACTGCTTTGGCAGCCACTTTGAAACAGAACCTCGCCGATCTCGTGGAACCGGACGACCGCGGCCGTCCCAGCCTGACCTTCGCGCTGCCAGACGCGACTGCTCTTGATGGGCTGACTAACGTCCTCGCGCGCCTGCTGGTCCGGACTCAGTCCGTCAATCAATCCTATTGACTGAGAAACTCGATTTGGTTTGTCAGCATGCTTCGAGGGATCGCGGCGCTGCCACAGCCGGACGGGTCGCAACCAGGAAAGACAACCAAATTGAACGCTCCGAGTGATCCAGTCGGGACAAGTGTGCGGCCAAGCAGGTTGGAGGCGAGAAACAGACCAAACAAGTCAGCGAAACTGCCAAACGAGCCTCGATGCGACCCGACGGCGGCTATGTCGCTATGTCGATCTGAACTTGACGACGAGAGGCTGGATCAGAAGCAAACGACGCTGCCCTTTTGGTGCAGCTTTGGAGCAGGCCAAGGAAGGCGCGGAACTCGTAAGCGCAACCGAAGCGCCGCCAGATCAATCGCTTTCAGAGTTTTATTTCGAGCTTCCCAAGCTTCGGACGGGCGTGCCGAGAAATATTCAGCCTGAGTCTTGTGTAAAGTTATCAAAGCTGATGTTGATCGGGGTTTAGGAATCTCGCGAATTTCCCACTCGCCTGCAGCCGAGATCTCCACTAGCTTGTTCAGCAAGAAGTCGTTATCACTCGATTCCAATATTTGGTCGATTATGGGTTGAATGCGGACCCATTGTTCGTCGCGTGTCAGGCCGCTCTCGCGCAGAACGATGAGGCCCGGGTGCACTTCCACGTTCAGAAGACGGATAAAGTCGCGTGCGTTGGTCGTGACGACCGTAAAGTCGTATTCTAAGGCGTAGTTCCAAATGTGGTCGTCCGGTTCCCCGGACAAACCAACATGGGCAACGGCCTCCGCGTACAAGCCCTTCTCACCCAGTTTGCGCACCAATGCCGGCGAAATGTGTTCGTCCAGCAATAACCGAGTCAACGGCGGTTACCGCGCTCTCTTTCGATTCGCAATCGCCTTTTCGGTCGCCCTGGTGCAGCACCGAATCGAGCGGCCAGCCGAGCGTATTGTAGGTCCTTCGCGTCGAGGGCGGGAAAGTCCTCCGCGATCTCTTCCTCCGGAACGTTCTTGCGAAACAAGGCGGCGACATGCTCCAACGGGATGCGCGTGCCGTGGAAGACGGGCTCCCCGCTGAGGACGTCCGGAGACGAGGTGATTCGTTCTTTGCCCCAACGATAGGCGGACACGTTCTTTTCCACGGTTTCGCGGAAACGCTTGCACTCAATCGATATCTTCATGTCTCCCGAGCGAAAGACAAGGTCCGGCCCGTCGGACGTCCAATGTTTCGCGGTCTTGCTTCCGTGCGCCAGGACCTTGGCGAGGGAGTCTTTTTCGTCCTTCGAGAGAGGGAAGGGGAATTCCGTCACAACGAGAAGATAGAGAACGTCTCCCTCGGAGAACCGGTAGCGCACCGCTTTGCCAGTTTTGACCTTGCGCGACGGGGTCACCGCTCTTTTTTCGAGTGCCGTTCGAACCGTGTCGGGCTCAATCTCGGCAATTGCCGCCGCTTCGTCAAGTGTAAAGAGTTCTGCCATGCTATCCTCCGGTAATAAATGTACCACCTCTGGTGGTATATTCTCAAGAAAGATAGTGATACAGGAAGTGGTGAGCGGCACGCGAGGGCGAGGCGGAGCGAAAGTAGAAGCGGTAAGCTAGTCGGGAGGCTCGGCCGAGTCTTTTGAATGAGCAATTCTGCAGCTGCTTGGTCACAGAGACATCCGCGTGACCTTGCGGTACGTGGAAGAGTCACCCAGTAGGATTTGCAGCGCGAATTCCATCAGGCTCGCCAGAATGCCGCCCATCCCGCATCGCCTGCCCACGCTTGCGCTCCCTAAAGACATCCCCAGCGTCGGTCTCCCCACCATCGGTCAGGCACTGGACGCGACACGCTATCTTCTGGAAGTGTACCGCCGTCAGTTAGGCAAGGAGAAAAGCCGCCGTACATTGCAGCGTCTCGACAAACGCCTACTCGCTGTCGCTGCACAACTGCAAATGATCCGAACGGAAGAATAATGAGGAAAGATTGATGGCCAGTTAATAGGCGATAATCGTCATCCCTAACCTTTTGGAACAATGTTGGAGCAGCACAAGGAAGGCTCGGAACTCGTAAGCGCAACCGAAGCAACGATTTGGATTTGACTTGCGTCCACTTAGAAGGCAGACGCTCTATCCAACTGAGCTACGGGCGCCTAATTCATTTTAAAAGATCTTCGGCTCGCAAAACCATCAGTTGTTTCGAAAGAAGCTCTTGCGCCCCAGAATCCACGCTTGACGATCGTTAAACGCGTTGGCCAAGAGTGGCGCAATGAAATGAATGGTTGCCGCAAGAGGGAGTTTGCTGAGTACAAGGCTGTCAGCGCGGCTGACACATCAGGTAACTCGGAGAAGCGTGCAATACTTGGTTTACAGGGCCGCCCCCGAGCAGGAGCGCGCTGGACTAGCGGCATGCACCCCACAAATTCCTGGCCGAGTGGCAGCGTTTCTTTAGAATTGGTGTAGGAGAGGTAACTCCGAAAGTACTATCGCGACTAGGACTTCACTTGCCCGTATCCTTAGGGAGAGCGCCGGGGCAGTTCCGATAGTAAGACTAATTCCAAGGCCTTCATCGCCCAGATCTGGTTCTATTACAAAGAGTTAAGCTTGTCTCGAGAGGGTGTAATCTTGATTCCCTCCATCGTCCATTTCCCTAAACCTTCGTAACTGTCCCACTGGGTCTTGAGGACGGGCGTTTCCCGACTGCTCTGAACCAGTCCCTACGTCCAGTTGTGAACACACATAAGTAGGAGTTAACTCTGGGATAGGACCGAGTATCGGTGGAGCGGGTGTACCTGCCGCGTTAGGCAGCAATTGGCACTGAGAACCCAGATGACGCGAGGGTGCCAAGGCTCAGGCGCACTGGCGGCTTCAGCGATGAGAATAGTTTGGATTTTTCTGAAGGATTGAGAGTTGCCCATGACAAAAACAAATCGAAGAGAGCAAGGCTTCTCTCTGATCGAACTTATGATGGCGCTCGCCATCATGCTGGTTCTCGGCGGATTGGCCATGTACAGGAGTTTTGGATCGACCGAGTCCAATGAAGCGAATTCTGCGATGGACATAGTCGCTGGCCAATTGCGTGTGGCGCGTCAGGTGGCCATCAGTCAGCGCCGCCCTGTTCAAGTTACGATAATCCCGGTATCCACCGACCATGGTCTTCCAACCATTGGCTACCTCACGACGACGGCGGGCTTTACCGGCGCGGCAGCGGTCAACAACGGTGGCGTAACACCCGCCAACACCATGCCTCTGCCACGTCAGACGAACTTCATCTTGGAAGCCAATGTGCCTGACACGCCCATGAATTTCGGGACGTGCGGGGCCGTTTGCATAGGCGGCGTCAGTAACCCGAACTTCGCCATGTATTTCTCGCCAACCGGCCAGTTCAGCCAGGATCAGTCGGGGGCAGTTCCCCTTAACGGAACCATCTTTGTCGGCCTCCCGGGCCAACCCGGCACTGCACGCGCCGTCACGATTATGGGAAGCACGGGCCGCGTTCGGCCTTATACGTATGTTTTCGATTCCGCCACCACGGGCCATTGGACTGAGTAAGGAGTATCGCAATGAAAAAAGGTCCCGGAGTTCGCAAACAGAAGGGATTCACGCTGATCGAATGCCTGGTAGCCACGGTAATCATGACCGTTGGCATCCTCTCACTGGCTTCCGTTTTCGCTCAAGGACTGAAGAACACCAATCAGGCCCAGATGCAGTTTATTGCGCAACAAAAAGCGCAACAAGCGATGGAGAGCATCTACAGCGCGCGAGATACCCGGCTGCTCACCTCGGATCAAATCAACAATGTGGGCACCAAGAGCGGAATCTTCTCGCTTGGTCCGCAGCCGCTGCTTGGGCCCGGACCTGACAGCCTGTACGGAACAACGGATGACGATGCCAACAATCCTGACACCATCGCAATCGGTCCAGGGCCCGATAAGATTTTCGGGACTGCCGATGACGTCACGCTCAATCTGAATCCATTCATGACGCGCACGATTACGATCCTTCCGGTGGCCAATACTCCCAACCTGAATTCTGTCACTGTAACCGTCAATTGGACCTATATGGGTCAAACATCCCAGTATCAGATCGTCAGCTTTATTTCCAACTTTGACTGAGGCCGCCTATGAAATTTCAACTAAAAAGAAATGTCTCAGGTTTTACCATGATCGAAATGATGATCTCGATGGCCGTCACGCTAACCATTATGGGCGTCGCGGTGGCCGCGTTTCGCCAAGCATCGCAGTGTAACCAGGCGGTCACCTACGGGGCGGACATGAGTGAAAACCTGCGCTCTGGGTTGAATATGATCCAGTTGGATCTTCAGCAAGTGGGCGCGGGGATTCCTACGAACGGTATTCCCATCCCCTTTTCCGCCCCCTGCGGCAAGACCCCAGGCATCAACCGGCCAGTGCCGCCCGGCAAGCCAGCGACCACGTTTCCCTATCCAGGTGCCCTCACCTGTGAATCCACGATACCCTCCGTCGAGCCGGGCAATATGATGGGGCCTGCGATCACGGCTCCGGACGCGACGGCAGGTACGCCGGCCAATCCCAACAGCATCACGGACGAAATTACCATGCTGTACGTGGACAACTCCATCGGCCTGGATGCGAGCCCCGTAAATCAACCCGCCACGGCAGGTCCACCAGCAAACGCGGGATGTCCAAATGGCAGCATTAGAGTGAGCGGCACGACTACCACGGTCACCTTCGATGTCAATTGCGTGAACCTCACTAATTCCGCCCCGGGGTTGATCACTATTAATCCAGGCGACCTTATAATGCTAACGAACACCAACGGAACCGCCCTGCTGTACGTGTCCAGTGTCTCAGGTCAAGCACTTACCTTTAGCGCAAATGATCCGTTCAAATTAAATGGCCGCACCGAGACCAGCGGCACGATTCAGCAGCTGGAAACCGGTGGCGCTGCTTGCGGCGGGGGCACCGCTTGCTTCCCACCCACGCTGGCCACGCGCATTTGGATGATCAGCTATTATCTGGATAACTTGACCAGTCCGGGATACACGAGGCTGATCCGCCAGGTCAACTTCAATACGCCAAGCGCGGTCGGAGAAACCCTGGAAAATCTGCAGTTCACCTACAACTACGTCGATGGGGCCACCAATCCCGCCAATCAACCTTCCGTGCCCGCGGGGAACTCGGAGTCGAACATTAAGTCGGTGAACGTCTACCTCGGCGCGCGCTCGAGTCATGGTGTGCAGGTAAGCGGCGAGAGGGTTTACGCCAGAAGCAATTTGAGCACGCAGGTGGGCTTCCGAAGCCTGGCCCACGTCAATCGTTACAAATAAGAGGAGCCGGCAATGAGCATGAATACGTTCAAGAAATCCAAGCGTTTTTGCGGCGAGTCGGGGATTGCTCTTATCACCACGCTGCTCTTGCTTTTCCTAATGTCCAGCCTCCTTGTTGGCTTCACCGTTCTGGTGATGTCCAACCAGCAACTGGCCAGCTCCAACAACGATGATGTGACCGCCTTTTACGGCGCGGAAGCGGGGATGGAGCAAATGACCGCGGGTCTTGGCGATCTCTTCGCGAAGACTTATTCGCCAAGCGCCAGCCAAATCCAGACTGTGGGAGCGAATCCACCACTCCTGCAAATAGCGCCAGGAAAGTACATGCAGTATGTCTACGCGGACGGGTCCGACGGTTACACAATCACTCCGTCAGCGACCGACGTCCTTGGCAATCCTGCTCCGGTCATTTCCACAATCAAGTCCGGCACTTATGCGGGCATGACCGCCATGCTCACGGAATACAAGCTGCTCGTAAATGGCCGCACCCCCGCGGGCCGCGAAGTGAAGTTGCTGCGCACCGTTCAGACGGTTGGTATCCCCATGTTTCAGTTCGGCATGTTTTCCGATAGCGACCTCGATTTTTTCCCTGGGCCGGACTTCAACTTTGGTGGCCGGACGCATACCAATGGAAATCTGTTCCTTGCCACGGGAGCTACACTCTCGCTTTCAGACAAGGTCGACGTTTATAAAGATGTGATCCGAACCAATTTGGAGAACGGTTGGCCAACGAGTTCGAATTACACGGGTACGGTTCAAATCACGACCCAGCCGCCCGGTGGCAACCCTTGCACCAATTGCAGAGCTCTGGCAACCAACGAGGGGAGTCTCACGGGAACGATCGGCTCTTCCGCAGATACCAACTGGCCCATTATATCCACTGGCAATGCTCCAGCCGACTATAATGGAAACTTAATCAACGGCCAGGGGAGCGCCTTTCCCCAATATTCCACCGGCGCGAAGAAACTGGACATGGGCATCGTCATGCTCGGCACCAACGGTTCAACGCAGCCCATCGACTTGCTCCGCCGCCCCGTCTCTGGGGAGGACCCGAACATCACCGGCGAGCGCTACTTTGCGCAAGCTAGCTTGAAGGTTCTGCTCTCCGACGACACGAGCGACATCATGAATCTTCCTTGCATCGATGCCGGCACTCAGCCGTTTGACCTGAGCTCGCTCGCGATGCAGCCCAAGAACCCTGCAACTGGCGTCGTGAACTGGACCGGGAGTGCATTGACGCTTTATAACATGATGATCGCCAACGGCGTCCAACCTCTGCCACTGGCGGCTTCGGGTGCAAGGACCGGGGGTTACCTCGGCAACGATGGTTACTGGACGCCAGCAATGAGCCCCAAAACAGTCCCAAATCTGCCTTGGCCGATTATCAAGGGATACATCAAGATCGAAGAACAGATAGCCTACGGGAGTCCGTGCGGCACTTGGAAAGACGTGACTCTCGAGGTGCTCAGCTACGGGTATGTTGGCCGCAATATCAATCCCGTTCCTCAGTCCCTTGATAACTTAACTTTGAATCCTCAGTGGCAGTATTGGAGCAGCGGCCTCGTCCCACTCGACATGAAGAATGGCAACGCGCCGTACCTCCCAATCCCTCCCACTGCCGCGCTCGGCTTCCAAAATACCAGCACAACTCTGGGAGCCGGGACTTTTACAGCGGCCTCTGTTTCGACAGTGAACACACCAAAGTCCTGCCCTGAGATTCATCCTTGGGCGGTCATTCGACTGGAACGCATCCGCGATAATCCATCGTCCGTTAATTTCAACACGCTTGTATTCAAGGCTAGCAATCCCAGCCAGAGGCTGCCCTTCCAATCAACGGTCGCGGAAGTGTGTGGCGTCGACCCGGCCAACGTTGGCAAACTGCCCCTCACACGCAGTGGCGTTTCGACCGGCGGTGTCTGGGGTACCGCAAGTACCTGGGTCCCTCAGGTCTATGACTTCTGGCCCAATACTCTGTTTGACACGCGGGAAGGTACGCTTCGCGATTCCCCCATGTCTGCCGCGAACCTGCCTACGCTAAACGGCACGATGCACTATATCGAGATCGACGGAGCCAACCTGGCTAGCTGGTTCGGCGGCAAAATCGGAACAATGGTTACCTCCGGGCAAGGCACAAAGGATCCTGCCGTCGCGCCGAACAACTTTGTCGTCTATGTCTCGGATCGCCGCGGTAACTACTCGAAGTCGCAATCCCTCACCGGCGGCTGGCCTCCGCTTTCCTATACCAAGAACGAAACGGGCGAGTTCGGATGGAATGATATTGTTAATTTCCCAGTGAACTCCACGACCGGCTGCCCCTCCAATTCCCTGGAACAGGGAGAGGACGCGGATAAAACCAACGTGCTCTATACCTATGGGGCCAACCAGAGTTACCTTCACGCGGCAGGAGTGCCTGATACAGTGGGCAATCCGCTTGCCAAAAGCCAAATCGGCATCTTCGCGGGCTTGGCGGGTACCGGTGTCATCGCCAACTCAGTCTGCCCAACCGTTCCCGGTTACGTGACCGATAACATCTGGCCCATGATGGTCGCGGCGAACACGAACGCCGCGCGGGAAAATCCCGCGCTGTTCTTCCGTCGCGCCGTCAAGCTTACGGACAGCAGCCTGCTTACTGCTGTGGGACCTTGCCCAGGCGGCACGACCTGCGGCTTGACCATTGCTTCAGAAAACCCTGTGTACATTCAAGGCGACTACAACGCTAATTCCGGCGGGAATAACTGGAGCGACCCCTCCATTGCAACCTCCGTGGCGGCTGACGCGGTCACTCTTCTTTCCGACAACTGGAACGACGTGAATTCATTCACAACTCCCTATGCGGAAACAAATCGTAATGCCGTGACCACCTTTTATCGCACCGCGGTCATTGCCGGTTCGACGCCTTACTTTTCGAACCCCAGCGGCATCGTCGGTCAAGATTTCGGAACCGACGGCGGTGTGCACAATTTCCTTCGCTACATAGAAAACTGGAGCGGCGACACGCTGAACTATAAAGGCTCCATCATCAACATGTTTTACAGCCGGCAAGCCAACGGTCTCTTCAAATGCTGCAACCAAGTGTATAGCCCGCCCGATCGCGGCTATAACTTTGACACTAACTTCCTGACACCAGCGCTGCTACCGCCGCGCACACCTCTTCTCCGCGATATCAACACCACTGGTTGGACACGAGTTTTGCTGACGAACCAACCATAAGAACAGTTACGCAGCTTTACATCCGCGAACGCCCCGGTCCATCGCCGGGGCGCTTGCTTTATGTGCCGATTTGCTCTTGCCCAAGGCTAACGCATCCCTCATGCCGTTCGTGCTACTTTAAAATAGCTTTTGCAACTGGAACCGGTGAGCTTGCGAGGCCATGAGCCCAATCGAAACGCTCAGTCTTGTGCTGGGGGCCGGATTTTCCACCGGCCTGAATCTTTACGCCACAGTCGCAACATTAGGACTCCTGCAGCGGTTTGGCGTCATTCATTTGCCTGACAAGTTGCAGATACTTTCCCACCCCGTTGTTCTGGGAGTGGCCCTAGGGCTTTACCTGGTCGAGTTTCTGGCAGACAAGGTTCCCTACGTCGATTCGATTTGGCAGGCGGTGCACACCCTTATTCGGCCGCCTGCGGCTGCGGTGCTGGCG
>JBAVHY010000356.1:0-1636 GCA_049686315.1 Candidatus Acidiferrum sp.
AGACTCAAGAACGTAACTATGGCAGATCATTGCTGTCCAAATTCGCGGGCTAACTGCTGACCGAGCGGAAGGTATCGGCACGTGTGAGAAAGACTGAGCCCCCTGATACGCTGGATTGGGTTCGCCAAGAAACCAACTCAACTACAGGAGACTCAGCCTAATGAAAGTATGCAGCATTTTCTCGCAGGTGTTGAAGTTGTTTTCGCGCGGGGGGTTCGAGAAGGCAGTCAAGCAGCACAAGGCCGAACGGCACGCGCGGGGCTTCACCAGCTGGGGCCAGTTCATCGCCATGTTGTTTTGCCAGGTGGGACGGGCGCATTCCTTGCGCGAGATATGTGGAGGGCTCGCGTGTTGCGAAGGACAATTGAAGCATTTGGGAGTGCCGGTGGCACCCAAGAGGTCCACCTTGGCCTACGCCAATGAGCATCGGCCATGGGAGCTTTACCAGACGGTGTTCGAGCAGACCCTGTTGAAATGCCAGGATCTGGTGCGCAGTCAAGGCGGGCGGAAGAAGTTCCGCTTCAAGAACAAGCTGATGAGCCTGGATGGGAGCATCATCGACCTATCGGTGAGCATGTTCGACTGGGCAAAATTTCGGCGGACGAAGGGTGCGATCAAGCTGCACCTGCTGCTGGACCACGATGGCTACCTGCCGTCGTTCGCGGTGGTGACCGAGGGCAAGACCAGCGAGATCAAGGTGGCGCGCACGCTGCGGTTCGCGCCGGGCACGATCCTGGCGATCGACCGTGGATACAACGATTACGCGTGGTTTCGGGAACTGACGCAGGAGGAAGTGTACTTCGTGACGCGGATGAAGGAGAAGGCAGTCTACGAGGTGCAGGAGGAAGTGCGAGTTCCGCAAAGCAGCAATGTGGTGCGCGATCAGATCATCTATTTTCCCAGACTGGCGGTGGAGGGCGAGGAGCCAGTGCTATTCCGGCGGGTAGAGATTTGGGACAAGGAGAAATAGGAGGCCATCGTATTCCTCTCGAACCTGTTGGCCTTCGGCGCCACGACCATCGCAGCCATTTACAAGGACCGCTGGGAGGTGGAATTATTTTTTAAGGGGCTCAAGCAGTTGTGCAAAATCAAGACCTTTGTCGGCACCAGCGCCAATGCGGTCAAGACCCAAGTGTGGACAGCGTTGATCGCGATGCTGGTGCTGAAGTACCTGCAGTTGAAATCGTCGTTCTCCTGGTCATTATCGACACTGGCCGCTCTGCTGCGGCAGCAACTCTTCTTCTATCGCGATCTGTGGGTGTGGCTGGATGATCCTTTTCAATCCCCGCCGGCTCTGGCTGGAGTGCATGACGATGCACAACAATTGGGAATCACGTGGTAGGTGTGAGTTGGACAGCAGACAACCGATTACACCAAGTAACCTCGATTTCCAAGGGGTCTATGACTCAGTAACTCGGACAGCAGGATGACAACATGGCGAGAAGCACTTACTTCGACCGGGGCCGAATCGCAGACGCGTGTCCAGGCTCAGAGTCAGGCTATGCCCAACGTTTTTAATGTTGGAATATTGTCAAACGCCTAATTTGGACGCGAATGATCTTCAATGGTCATCACCGTGGTTGAGCCGTAATCTCGAAAGCAGATACGCGCTGCGGGAGCTCCGGCAGGATAGAAG
>JBAVHY010000357.1:0-3165 GCA_049686315.1 Candidatus Acidiferrum sp.
GGCTATGACAACGTCGGGAACCTGACCAGCAAAACGGACCGCAAGAACCAGCTTATTACCTACACTTACGACCAGTTGAACCGGCTGACTCAGAAGTCGTATCCTGATACCACCGTGGTGAATTACACGTACGATAACGATTCGCGCCTGACCCAGGTTACCGATGCCACGGGGACCTATCAGTTCACGCTCGACAATATGGGGCGGCTCTCGGGAACGACGACGCAATATGCGTTCCTCGCAGGACGCAACTTCACCACCAGTTACGGCTACGACGCCGCGTCAAATCGCATCAGCTTCACTGACCCGGAGAGCGGCTCCAGTTCCTATGTCTACGACACGTTGAACCGGCTGCAGACGCTTACGCCCCCAACTGCCTATGGCACGGGATCGTTCGGACTTGGCTACGACGCGCTGAGCCGCCGCACCAGCCTGACACGCCCGAACACGGTGAACACGAGCTATGGCTACGACAATCTGTCGCGCCTGCTGAGCGTGACGCACGCGAAGGGCGGAGCGACACTGGACGGCGCCACCTACACAGTGGACAATTCCGGGAATCGCACCGCGAAGAGTGATTTGTATGCGGGCGTGACCACGAACTACGGCTACGACGCAATCTATGAGCTGCTGAATGCGACGCAGGGCGTCACAACCACGGAGAGTTACACTTATGATCCCGTGGGCAACCGCCTCACGAGCCTGGGCAGTGCGGCGTGGGGCTACAACACCTCGAACGAACTGAACTCCCGGCCCTCGGTGAGCTACGCCTACGACGCGAACGGCAATACCTCCACCAAAACCGACTCCACCGGTACGACAACTTATGCCTGGGACTACGAAAACCGCCTCGCCAGCGTGACGTTGCCCGGCAGCGGCGGAACGGTCAGCTTCAAATACGACCCTTGGGGACGCAGAATCTACAAATCCTCCAGTGTCGGCACAAGCATCTACGCCTATGACGGCGACAACGGAGGCCAGGTTGAAGAGACAAACGCCGCAGGGACAGCGGTTGCGCGATACGCGCAAGGGCTGAATATCGATGAGCCGCTAACGATGCTAAGAAGCGGCGTGACGAGCTACTACCTTGCAGACGGTCTAGGTTCCATTACATCGCTGAGCAACACAGCGGGCGCGCTGGCGCAGACATACACCTTCGATTCGTTCGGTAGGCTGACCAACTCAACTGGCTCGTTGACGAATGCCTTCCTCTACACCGGCCGTGAATTCGACACAGAAACCAATCTGTATTACTACCGCGCCAGATACTATGACTCCTCAATCGGACGCTTCCTCGGCGAGGATCCAATTCGATTTGACGCTGGCGATGAGAATTTCTATAGGTATGTGAGAAATGATTCGGTTACTGATTCCGATCCCACTGGTTTGCAAGGAACGAAGCATCCGAGCCCATCGCCAAACCCAACATCGTCAGCGGGTGCGACTTGCCCAGCACCGGATTGTGCTGTTTCCGTCTCCTGCCGAGGTGTCCAAGGTCACGAGGAATTCTCTCATTGTACGGTAACCGCGAAGAACGGCTCCGTTTATACAAGTTATGATGGCGCGCCTTCGGGAAGTATTTGGTGGTCCACGCTCGTCATCAAGTCGGGCCCCGGCGTTCGACCTGGACCCAATACCTGGACGCGGTCTCTGCCGTGCGGAGGTCCTAATCCGCTCAACATAAACTGTGTCAAGAGCGGTGCCGACGCCGTAAACGGCCAGCATCTCGTATATAGTTTTCCCTTCCAAAATAGTAACGACGCTGCAAGGCGGATTATGTTCTCATGCGGAATTATGGACGCGCCGATTCCTTGAGGTGCGGTTACTGGAGGCGGAACGGGCCATAACAGAAGAGACACGCGAGGTAATCAGAATCCCCTGAGGTGAGGAATGCTGTGAAGTACAAGATTCTTTTAGCGGCGCTGGTCGGGGCTGGGTTCGCGTCACTCTTGGTCTTACTCCTGAACGCGCCTGTTCCAGTCTTGCCAGAACTCCTGAGCGCGCTGCTGCTTCCTGGCGCAATACCCGCCGCTCTTCTGTCGAGATCTCAGGAGTTTGGCCCACCTGTTGCGGTTCTCGCAGCGAATGCTCTCATATATTCGGGCGCTGCCTATGCCGTGCTTTCCGTGGCGTGTCGAAAAGCCACTGTGGAGACTATGCGACTGGCGACAATCAAGTCGGTCGCACCAGTGGCAATCCTCGTCGGTCTTTCTTGCGTGCCAGCGCTTAATCCACTGTGGCCGCGGGGTCTGGAGCGGTTGGCAACGCAGGAGAGCGAGATCCAACAGGCGGTTCCCCCGGGTATGAGCTTGGATGTGGTTCGTTCCGTTCTTGGGTCTAAGGGGATACAGTTTCGTGAAGATACTGAAACAAGTCAAACTGTCGTCTTGGATGATGGAAGGAGTCTGAGCATCACTGCGGCTCCGGGCGAACACGTCGTCTCGGCTCGACTCCAAACGGAGGCCAGAGCGTTCCCTTGTGGATATGACATCCAGATCGTCCTATTGTTTGGAAAGGACGAGAGGATGCGACAGCAATATGTCCATCGGTTGCGCCTTTGCCCGTAGGGAGCGCCCGAGCGCCCGAGCGCCCGAAGAGCCATGCCTTCGGCATGGGGAGGGGGGACACGTAACCCCAACGTGGGCGGTCACGGAGAGGAAAATTAGACGTGGAACACGAGAAAACTAGGTTGGAGATTCGAAGGCGTCGAAAGGCAACTGTGACACTTTTCAAGACAGGCTAGGCATTCGCACACTTGCCGCCAGAGGCCATGCAACTATGCAATGCAATGCGGGGCACGCTTGAAAGCCGTTGTATAAGTCTGCCAGTCCAATGCTTCATCCTACGCCGGCTTGCCATCCGCGCCGTAAATTTGAGCCCGAAGCCGACTGGCGATTTGGACAGGTGAGTGAAATACAGAATGCGGGAATCTCGGACGTGGAGAAAAACGAGGGGCCATTAAGGGGCCAATAAGGATTCCTTTGGATTCCCCATTGTTCCTTTTCAATTCCTTAGTGTTCCCCAGCATTTCTTCTAAGTCCTTGAAATTCCGATCGGTAGTGTTTTCGATCCCCACCGCCCCTACAAACTATCGTTCTGATTGGTAGGAACTTAGCAAGAATGCGAGTGGGCAGAAGTGGGGACTAAGAGGGATCAGATCAATTG
>JBAVHY010000358.1:0-30112 GCA_049686315.1 Candidatus Acidiferrum sp.
CCATAAGAGTTATGCCAATCGCCACTCCAGGATTGAAGGCGCCGCCAGAAATGTTGCCCACGGCGAACGCGCCGGTCATCATGGTCATGCCAATCGCCAGGCCGTAAAACGAATTGCCGGAAGTGCCCTTGGCGGTGGCGACGTTCAGCACGTAGACCAACGCGAAGGTGAACAGGAATTCCGCGAGCAGCGCGGGAAGAACTTGAAGATTTCCAGGAGTAATGACGGCACCAGTTTTGAAGAATCTGACAATGCCTGCAGCGACGGCGGCGCCGATGATTTGCGCGGCCCAATAGGGAAGAACGTCCTTGGTGTCGCACTTGCCGCGCATCCACACGCCCAGGGTGACCGCGGGATTGTAGTGTCCTCCGGAGATGTGCCCTCCGGCGAAGATCATCACCATCAAGGACGCGCCGATGGCGAGAGGGGCGAGCGGGCCCGCGCCCTTGTCGATCACCGTGCAGCCGACGGTCAGCACCAGGAAAAATGTGCCAATCGCCTCCCCCAAATATTTGTTCATTGTGCCCTCCGTTCCGGAATGATGATTCGAAGCGCGCGCGCACATCCGCGCGGACTTCCACGCCCAGGACCGTACTTCCTACAAAGTGGATTACACCGTGGAAAATGATTACTTGATGCCACTCGCTTCCGTGGCTGGGCAACTCTTTAAGGGAAGTGGCCAAAGAAAGAAAGGGGGGCGTCGTAACTTTACGAGGGGCCAGTGGGTCGCCGCAGCAGGTGGTCAAGACCTTCGTGTTTCAATTTCTTCGCCAGAGATTCTCGTCATTGACAGAAGCGCGCGGCAACCGTACAGTTTCCGGTCCTGTAAATCGAAGGGGAAAGCACGGGGAATATATTTGCTCAATCGGTTCTTTGAATTAGACAAAAATCAAACCACCGTGCGCCAGGAAATGTTGGGTGGACTCACCACATTTCTCACCATGGCGTACATCATCGTGTTGAACCCGCAAATACTTTCGCAGGCTGGCGTCCCCGCGGAAGGAGTGGTTTTCGCCACGTGTCTTTCCGCGGCCGTGGCCACGCTGGTGATGGGATTGTACGCGAATTATCCGATCGCGCTGGCCCCGGGGATGTCGCTGAACGCGTATTTCACGTACACGGTTTGCTTGGGAATGCGTGTGCCCTGGCCGGTGGCCCTCGGCGCGGTGTTTTTTTCGGGCGTGCTGTTCGTTTTGCTGACGGTGACCCGTGTGCGCGAACAGATCGTCAACGGCATCCCGCACGGATTGAAACACGCCACCGCCGGCGGCATCGGCATGTTCATCGCGTTTGTGGGCATGCGCAGCGCCAAATTGGTGGTTGCGAATCCCGCCACGTTCGTCAGCCTGGGCAATTTCGCGGACCCTGGGGTGCAAGCAGCGTGCCTTGGCATCGTGCTGACGCTGGTGCTGATCGTGCGGCGAGTCCATGGCGCTATCCTGCTCGGCATTCTTGGCACCACGCTTTACGGAGTCGCCCGCGGCCTAGCGCACTGGCCCAGCGCGTTCGTCGCCCTTCCCAATCCCTCTGTTGCGTTCTTGAAGCTGGACATCAAGGGCGCGCTGCACCTGGGGCTGGTCGAAATCATTTTCATTTTTCTGTTTGTGGACCTGTTCGACAACGTTGGGACACTGGTTGGCGTCTGCGAACAGGGTGGCTTTGTCGTAGAGGGGAAAATTCCGCGCGTCGGCCGGGCGTTGCTCGCCGACGGCATCGGCACCATTTTCGGCGCGCTGACGGGAACGTCCTCGGTGACCAGCTACATTGAGAGCGCGGCGGGCGTGGCTGCCGGGGCGCGCACGGGGCTCAGCAATGTGATGGTGGCGGCCTTGTTTCTTGTGGCCATGTTTTTCTCGCCCGTAGCGGCTGCGATTCCTTCGTTCGCCACGGCTCCGGCGCTCATTCTGGTGGGAGCGTTGATGACCGAATCGGTGGCGCAGGTGAATTGGAGGGAATTCACGGAGGCCTTCCCAGCATTCGTCACGTTGATCGCCACACCGCTGACGTTTAGCATCGCCACGGGCTTGAGCCTCGGCGTGATTTCCTACACGGTCGCGAAAATTGCTGCTGGGAAATACCGCGACATCAGTGTACTGCTGTGGATTCTGACGGTGCTGTTCATCGTGCGGTACGCGTATCTCGCGGCGGAGTGAGAAGAAGGAACGAAGTAAAGAGGTAACGAAGCAAGGAAGTTCAAGAGTTCAGAAGTTAAGAAGTTCAACGAGGAAAGAATGGTGCCCAAGAGAGGACTCGAACCTCCACGACCGTGAGGCCACTAGCTCCTGAAGCTAGCGCGTCTGCCAGTTCCGCCACTTGGGCACAAGTGCAATCAAACGAGGCAAGAATAATTCTGAGGCCGGGGCCAGTGTTTGTCAACGAAAGCAGGGACGAATGGATGCTTCCGGTATTGTCCTAATTTGGCTTTCTTACTTCGCTGAGCCGCCATTTCTTGATATCGCCTTGCGCCAACAAGCGGCCACCTCGGACAAGAAACTCGATACGTTTGGCCACAAGATTGTATCAGCATCACCTTCCGGTAGGTCGCTGCCCATTGTGTCTGCGGCTTTGATAATCACAAATGCAACTTTCGTCCAAGATGCTTCTGTAACTGAGAGAATAACTTCATCAATTTGGGAGGCGCTCAAAGGACTCATTGTCAGCGCCTTCGGAATGCTCTCACGCTTTGGAGCTCTGTTCCATCGGAGAATGCGTTTTCGAAATTTAGGACACTACCGATGCTTCGGAAACCCGCAGCGTGCAGCAGCAGGTCATCGGCCTCTATGTTTACAGATTTAGCTGCATCACGGCGTCTTCCCCTGCTTGCTACTGTCTTTTAGCCCGCGGATGAAGGCGACGACGGACTCGATCTGCTCCTTGGTCATCCCGGTATACAGGAAAGCGTGGGGGTATTCTTTGTGTTTGGTGCCCCTCGCAATGGTCTCAAACAGTTCCTGGTCCGTGAGTGCCTGGACCTCTTTCGAGCGCAGGTCCTGCATCTTTATTCTTGTGGCATGACCTTTGCCGGAGCCATCGTCGGCGTGGCAACGGGCACAATGTGCATGATACTCGTCGGCGCCCTTGGTCTGGGCTTCCAAGAACGCAGGAAACGCGAACAGCGTGAGGCAAAAACAAACTCGTAGCAGAAGGCGCATAAGTCTCCTCATGACTGGCATCGCCACAGTTATAGCCGGACTGGCGGAATCCACCTGTGACCGCAATCACACGGCGATCTATCTCGGTGCCCTGGCAATCAAGTGCCGGAGCCACGTTCATGGCAGACAGCCAGGTCAGGCATGGTGTCCTTCCATCCCACGTCAAAAATCGAAGCGGTAGCCCAGAATCGTCTTGGCGATCAGATGGTCGGTCGATCGCGTTACCCCGACGCCCACCCCAAAGTTGATTTCCCACTTTGGGGACAAATTGAGGTCGATCGCGGGGAAAATCTGGTGTTGCTGCTCCGCAACCGGATCAAACCCGGTGGCTGGCCCTAGCGAGCCATAGTATTCGATCCCGCCCGTCACTTTCTTTGTGAAGTCATAGCTCACTTTCACGTTCGGCGAAAACACGAATCCCTGGCTTGCCGCCGGACCGTGGATTGACCTATCGAATGACGGATTTAAATCGAAATACCATTTCCCGACCTGCTTATCGATGATCGGCCGCAATTCGTAGGTCCAGGTATCCGCGGAATAGTGCCGCCGCTGGTAGCCGATCTCCTGGGAAAGGCTCACACCGACCGGCCAATTCCATTTCTTCGGCACACTGAAGCGCGGGCGGATATGGTCACCCACCCAGTCGATGCCCAGTCTATTCTGCGAAGAGGTGAAAATATAGAATCCTGTCTCAAACCAGTCGGTAAAGCCGTGGGTGATCTCGATGGTTTCATGCAACTGATGATTGGTGGGCCAGGTGCCGTCGGTGGTGGACTTGGACCCCTGAAAGGTGAAGTTACTGTGCAACTCCACCATGGTGCGGCCCTTTTCCACTAGGTCGTATGAATACACCTGAATTTCGTAGTTACCTTGCGCACGTGAGGGCGCGGCGCCTACGAACCAGGCGCCGGTTAAAGCCAATGTTGCCGCGATCCATATCAACCTCATTCGCTTCGGCAAGTTCTATTCTCTCCACAGAGACTCTACGTCCTGCTCTTAGACGGCTCCAAAAAGCTCCAAGTCTACATGATTTTTCCGCACCGGGCGTCTAACTATCGTCACTCATGCGTGCGGGTGCGCCTTATCGTAAATTTCCATCAGTTGCCGGATGGATGCATGCGTATATTTCTGCGTCGTGGAGAGAGATTGATGACCTAGCAATTCCTGAATTGCCCGCAAGTCCGCTCCGTCCGCGAGCAGATGGGTGGCAAACGCATGCCGTAGCGAGTGCGGGTGCAAGTCCCAATTGATGTTCACCAGCTTCACGTATTTCTTCAGGATCCGGCCCACGCTCCGTTGCGTGAGGCGCGTGCCCATGTAATTCAGAAAAACCGCTTCACGATCCGGTTTGCCCTCATTTTCTCGGAGCAGCTTTTCCCGCAGCGGCCAGTAAAGATTCAACGCATCCGCGGCCTTCCTGCCGTAAGGCACGATCCTCTCTTTTCTTCCCTTGCCGATCACGCGCACCACTTGCTCTTTCTGCTCGACATCCACGAGATTCAGCCCGGTCAATTCGCTGACGCGCAGCCCGGCCGCGTAGAGTAACTCCAGAATGGCGCGGTCTCTGGGGAGGAGCAGGCCATCTTCGGGTTTGATCAGCGCGGTCGACGGCAGCGACACTGCGATTTCCCGGCCCTTTCTGTTGCCTCTTCGCCCCGCCCGAGGATTCTGAATGCCCGCCAATTGATCCAGGAACCCGCTCATTTCCTCGGCGGAAAGCACGTTGGGGATTCGTTTCGGCAATTTCGGAGTTGGCACCAGCCGCGCAGGGTTCTCCTTTAACAAGCCCTCTCGAACGCAGTACTTGAAATAGGAGCGCAACGCCGCAAGCTTCCTTGCAATGGAACTCTTTTCCAGGCCGGCCTCATGCAGGTACCCAACGAATTCGCGAATGATTTGGTGATTGATCTTCGTCAGTCCGGGTGTCGCCGTTCCGGGCGGAGTCAAAAACGTCACGAACTGTTCGAGATCCTTGCCGTAATTCGTAATCGTGTGCGGCGAGGCATTGCGCACGGACCGCAGGTACTCAAGGAATTTGGTGATGGACCCCTTCATCCAGCCTCACTCCCTGATTATAGGCACACTTCCAGCCACAACGTGCGCTTCGGAATGTCCGGATACTCGCAGAGGTCTGCTTCGCCTGCTGGCACATTCTCTTACAGCTTGGCGGCCACCGGCGCTTCTTCGGGTTGCGGGGCGTTCGCCGGCTTTTCTTCCGGCGCCAGCTTTTCCCAATCGCATCCTTCTTTGATGCAGGCGTGTACCGTGCCGATCTTGGTCTTCTTTTCCACGATGAATGGCGCGCCGCACTTCGGACAAGGCTCGGCGATGGGCATATTCGGGGAAGTGAAATCACAATCCGGATACCGGGAGCAGCCGTAGAACACGCGGAATCTTCCGCGTCCACCCTTGCCCATGCTGCCGCGTTTCACAAATTCGCCTTCGTTGCATTTCGGGCACTTTATCCCCATGGTGATCGGCCGCGTGTACTTGCATTTCGGATATCCCGAACAGCCGATAAACTCGCCAAAGCGGCCGTGCTTCTTCACGAGGCCGTTGCCATCCAAGGGGCATTTTTCGTCCAGCGGTTCATCGGGTTGATGCGCAATGCGCGTTCCGGCTACCAATCGCCGCGTGGTTTTGCAGTCCGGATATCCCGTGCAAGCCAGAAAAGCTCCAAACCGCCCGCGCTTCAAAGCCATTTCCTTGCCGCAATTTTCGCAGTATTCGACCTTGTTTTCCGCGTCCTCGGGAATCTCCTCGGAGAGGTCCTGGATGAAATCACAATCGGGATAGCGCGAGCAGCCCAGGAAGAATCCGTGGCGGCTGATGCGTTCCAGCAGTTCACCCTGCCCGCATTTTTCGCATTTTTTGCCCGTCGGGATTCCGGCCTTGTACGAGACCATTTCATCGCCGGCCTTTTCCAGGTCCACGACGAACTTCTCCCAGAACTCCTTGACCGATTCCCGCCACGGCATCTTGCCTTCTTCAATTTCGTCGAGTTCCTCTTCCAGGCGCGCGGTGAATTTCACGTCAAACACGTCTTCAAAACTCTTAATCAGCAGCACGCAGACGCGCTCGCCCAGCATTGTCGGCGTGAAACGCCCCTGGTCCTTTTTCACGTATTCGCGTTCGACAATCGTCGAAATAATCGACGCGTACGTCGATGGCCGGCCGATGCCATCCTCTTCCAGCTCCTTCACCAGTGTCGCTTCCGTGTAGCGCGGGGGCGGTTCAGTAAAGTGTTGGTCCGGACGGATCGAATCCAGCCTCAGGATTTGCCCCTCGGTCACGCGCGGGAGCGCCTTCCCTTCGCCTTCGTCATCCTTCTCATCGTCTTCGCGGTCCGTGGTCACCGCCGGAATCTGGTAGACCTTCAGGTACCCATCAAACTTCATGATCGAACCGGTCGCGCGAAAAGTGTAGTCTCCCGCCGAAATGTCGATCGTGGTCTGGTCATATACGGCGGGCAGCATCTGCGAAGCCACGAATCGCTGCCAGATCAACTGGTATAGCTTGAACACGTCGTCATCCAGGTATTTCCGCACTTCCTCCGGCGCCCGAGCCACCTCCGTCGGCCGGACAGCCTCGTGCGCGCCCTGGGCATCCTTCTTCGACTTGTAGAAATTCGGCTTCTCTGGAAGGTAATCGCTTCCGAACCGCGCAGGGATTAATTCGCGCACCTGTGCCAGCGCATCGTTCGATACCTGCACGGAATCCGTGCGCATGTAAGTAATCAGCGCCACGGAACCCTCTTCGCCCAACTCAACGCCTTCATACAGTCGTTGAGCCAGCGCCATGGTGCGCTTCGCGGTATAGCGCAAGCGGTTGTAAGCGGCTTGCTGCAGCTTCGAGGTCGTGAACGGCGGAGGCGGATTGCGGCGTTTTTCCTTCAGGGTCACGCTCGCCACCTGCCACTTCGCCTTGCTAACCGCGGCAACAATCTCGTCCGCTGTCTGCTGATTCTTGACCTCGATATCCTCGCCATTTTTCTTCGAGAGTTTCGCCTCGAAGATGGGCGGTTCGCCCGCATCCAGCATCGCGTGAATGGTCCAGTATTCCTGCGGCACGAATGCGCGGATTTCCTGCTCGCGTTCGACGATCAAACGCAGCGCGACCGTCTGGACGCGCCCGGCGCTCAGTCCCCGCCGCACTTTGTCCCAGAGCAGTGGTGAAATCTTGTAGCCGACAATGCGGTCCAGGACGCGCCGCGCTTGCTGCGCATCCACGAGCTGCGCATCCACTTGACGAGGATGCTCAAACGCCGCACGAATCGCTTTGGGCGTGATTTCGTTAAACGTTACCCGGAAGATCTTCTTCGGATCGATCGGTTCAATCTCGATGCGGTCTTTTTCAGCCTTTTTAGCAGGCTTGCCCTTTGCGCCCTTCTTCCCAGCGGATTCGGCGGCCTTTTCGTCAGCGGCAGCGTCCTTTTTCCCGTTCTTTCCCTCCTCTTCGTCTTCTGGAACCAGATACTTTGCCGGCTTCGATAGCACCATGGCCAAGTGCGCAGAGATCGCCTCGCCTTCACGGTCCGGGTCGCCCGCCAGATACACGGCCTCCGCCGTGTTCGCGGCTTTCCTCAGGTCATTGATGACCTTGCCTTTGCCGGGGATGATCTGAAGAGTCGGCTCAAAAATCTTTGGGTCATCCAGGGAAACGGGCTTAAGAGGCGGCTTCGCTGCGGCGGCCTTCTGGCCCTTCTTGCTCTTTTTCTTCTTTTTCCTGTTGATTTCGTCCGCTTCAATGGGCAGACGGATTCCGATGACCTTCGTCGGCAAATCCATGACGTGGCCAATGGACGCTTTGACCGTGTAGTTCTTGCCCAGGTATTTATTGATCGTCTTCGCCTTCGCCGGCGACTCGACGATTACCAATGATCGTGCCATCTGTTCCTTTGTAACCTTAGATTCTGCCGCTGGAAGGGCCGTCAGGGCGCTGTGTGTCCTTCTCGCTACCTTTATAGATGTACCTTCGCGCGGCTAACGCACTGGTTCTTGATGCGTGCTGGCTGTCTTCCGATGCATTCGGCTTTAGCGGCCGTGCGTCTCGGCGGTGCGTCTTCCGCTCTTACAACAATACCTTAGTGAAGCGCTTCCCCGGCAATTGCCGGATGATGCCCTTCATCTCCAGATCAAAGAGCGTAGCCAGAACTTCGCTGGAATTCAACCCAGTCGTTTCGACCAGGTCGTCAATGGGCCGCGACTCTTCCGCGCTTAACAGCTCGTAAATCTTTTTCTCTATTGGACTTAGCCCGTCGGCGGCAAGCAGATTTCGCTGCTCCGATCCAAGCGCTTCGGCTTGTACCAACGCGGCCCTCACGGGCGTGGGCAGCTCCTCGATCACGTCTTCCGCACAGGTGACCAGTTTCGCCCCTTGCTTGATCCACTGGTTGGGCGCGAAGCTCATTTCCTGGGTCACATTCCCCGGCACGCCGAAAACCTCACGTCCAAACTCCATCGCCAGGCGCGCTGTGATCAGTGATCCGCTGTACTGCTTGCCCTCCCCAATCACCACTCCTAGCGGCATTCCGGCGATTATGCGGTTGCGCACCGGGAAATTTCCCGGCGCGGGATGAGAACCGGTCGGCAACTCGCTGATGATCGCGCCCTTCTCCAGCACCTTCTCGAACAGCTTCTTATTTTCCCTGGGGTAGCACACATCAATGCCCGTTCCGAGCACGCCAATCGCGCGTCCGCCCGCCTCGGTGGTCCCCCGGTGCGAAATGGCGTCTACGCCGCGCGCCAATCCGCTGATGATCACCAGCCCGCGTTTTGCAAGGTCTCTGCCCATGCGTTCCGCCATCTGCGTGCCGTAGACAGTGGGCCGCCGGGTCCCCACGATGCTCAGGCTCGGCGCATTCAGGATGCTTGCGTCGCCCCGTACGTACAAAAGGGCTGGAGGATCGTAAATCTGCAACAACGATTGCGGATATTCAGGCTCAGCGCAGTTCAGGATCCGGCAGCCGATCCGGCGGATAGCGTCCAGCTCTTTTTCGGCGCGCCAGAAGGTCTGCTTCTTATAGATCGCCTGGGCCGCCGGGGCGGGCAGGTTGCAGGATTCAAGTGCCGTCAAGCTTGCGTGAAACACGCCTTCTGGAGTGCCAAATTCGCGCAGCAAGCGACCAGTCAGCCGGGCGGCTATGCCCGGAGTCAACGTCAGCGCCAGCCACGAGAGGGAAGCTTCTGGTCCCATTCTGTAATGAGCCTACGTCTATAGTAACCTTATTGTCAAGTATGTAATACATTACCATTGTTGGGGGTGTGCTTTCCTTGCGTTGCTGCCTGATTGATCTTTCATAAATACAAGATGACGGCGGCACTGGCCCCTGTTTGGTTACACTCGCCATGGCTTTTTCGTGTTACGATTCCCTTCCCGTACGCCTTCCCTAATTTCCTGGCCAATTTTCGACTGGAGGATTACATGAAAAAACTTGCGGTCCTTCCGCTAGTCATATTGTTGATTTTGGGGGTAGTTGTGACCATCGGCGCGCAGGATTCCGGCACTCCGCCGAAGCCCGGCCCGGAGCACGCGAAACTCTCCTACTTTGCGGGCAAGTGGATCTCCGAAGGCGACATGAAGCCGAGTCCCTACGGTCCCGGCGGCAAATTCACTTTCACGGAAACATGTGAATGGTATTCAGGCAATTTCGCGCTCGTTTGCAACTCAGAAGGAAAGATGTTTGGCACTACGGTTAAGGGCATGAGCATCATGAGCTACGACCCTGGCGAAAAATCCTATGTCTATTTTGAGACCAACAATATGGGCGAAAATAACTATTCGCGGGGCTCTGTTGATGGCGATACCTGGACCTGGACGGGCGAAAGCAAAATGAATGGCCAGACCGTTCATTCCCGTTTCACACTGAAGCGCATCTCGGACGATGTTTCTTCCTACAAATTCGAGATGGGCGCGGGTTCGGAGCCGCTGGCGCTGGTAATGGAAGGCAAACAAACCCGCCAGAAATGATTCATTAGCACTTCAGCGTGCCCGGGCGCCTCATCCGCGCCTCGGGCCCACACCGCTCATTCATCCTTGAGCGTAACTTCAGCTCCGATGAGGTGTTGCCGCCATCCGTGTTTGAAACCTGCCCGTGTCCACAATAGAATTCACTCTATGCCTCCTCGCCACTGGTTGCTTCTACTCGTTGCTCTCACCTTCCTTTGCGTAGCATTCCGTCCCCAGCCACTCGCGGCCCAAGGCTGGTCGCTCCAAGACACCACCGTCATTACCGATGTCAACATCGTCGACGTCCGCACCGGCGAGATTCGCCCGGACCAGATCGTGATCATCGAGAGAAACCGCATCACCGCCGCCGGCCCTCGGAAGATGACACACTATCCGCGCAACGCTCCCATCATAGTGAACGGCAGAGGTGCTTTCCTCATCCCCGGCCTTTGGGATATGCACGTCCACCTTGTCTTCGGCGACTGGTTCCCCCTGGCGCAGCAGATTTCGCTTCCGCTCTTTGTTGCCAACGGCATCACCGGCGTACGCGACATGGGGAGCGAACTGGAAACCATCCAATCGTGGCGAAATGAAATCGAGGGTGGACGCCTGCTCGGCCCGCGCATTATGACCTCCGGTCCCATGCTGGACGGGGCTAAGCCGAGGTTTCCCAGTTCCATCGCCATCTCCACCCCCGAGGACGGCCGACGCGCTGTCGATACGCTAAAACATGACGGCGCCGATTTCATCAAGTTGCAGTCGCTGATCCCACGCGATGCCGTCTTCGCTATTGCCGAAGAAGCTCGCAAGCAGGAAATTCCGTTCGAGGGACACGTCCCGGATTCCGTCCGCGCCAGTGAAATGTCCGACGCCGGTATGCACAGCTTCGAGCATCTTATTGGCATTTTTGAAGGCAGCTCGCCCCTCGAAGACGAATTCCTCAAGGGTGGCAAATCCGAAACGAAATTTCTCACCAGCTATGAACCGGAGCGCGCCTCCGCTCTCGCCGCCCTGCTTGCCAAGAATCAAACCTGGCAATGTCCGACGCTTGTCTGGGAGCGCGGCGGCAACCTGATCGACGTCACCGATTTCAGCAAGGACGCCAGGGCAAAATACGTTCCGGCGTATTGGAAGGAACAAACCTGGAAGAAATTCACGGAGCAGGTGAAAACGGACTTTAATACCGACGACCTCGAAACCCGCAAGAAGTTCGTCGAAAAAGAACTCGAAGTCGTGCAACTCCTCCACAAGGCCGGCGTGCCTTTCCTTGCTGGCACGGACACGCCTCCCGGGGTTTATATTTTCCCCGGCTTCAGTCTGCACGAGGAATTGCAGCGGTTTGTTGCGGCCGGTTTCACTCCGCTGGAGGCCCTCGAGACCGCCACTCTAAATCCCGCGCGCTTTTTTCACATGGAAGATCGGTTCGGCACGATTGAGAAGGGGAAATTCGCGGACATGGTTTTCCTCGATGCCAATCCGCTTGTGGACATCGGCAACACTCAGAAGGTCGCCGCTGTCATTCTCAACGGAAGATATCTTCCAAAAGCGGATCTGCAGAAGATCCTGCAGCGCGTCGAGGAATCCGCCAAGAAAGAGCCTCCCGCGCAGAAAACCGGCAGCTCTTTCTGACGCGGCAAGTGCTCACCTTCGGCATTTGACAAAAGAAGAGTGGTGCAGGGAGCTGCGCTGGTCCGGCGTCGGGCTCAGGAGAGCTGATAGCCCTGAGAAACCAGCAGCGGCGCCATGGGTAGCGAACGCAGACGGATCCCGCTCACGGCAAAGACGGCGTTCGCAATTGCCGGTGCGATGCCAACGATGGGGGCTTCGCCCGCCCCAACGGATGGCAAATCCTTGCGGTCGATCAAGAGCGCTTCGATCGGTGGCATATCGCGGAACCGTGGCACGCGGTACTTCGAGAACAGGTTATTTGTAATGCGGCCATTCTCAAATTCGATGGCTTCAAAAATGGCACCGCCCAGCCCCATGATGTTGGCGCCGATGAGCTGATTGCGTAGTCCGTCCGGGTTGACGATCGCGCCGCAATCAAACGCCGTCAGCACGCGTTCAATTTTGATATCGCCCGTTGCCGGCGTCAGGGCGACTTCGACAAATGTGGCCACGTATCCAAGCTTTTCATATCCGCCGCCCACGCCGAATCCACGATTCGCTGCGCGCGGCTTGTTCCAGCCGAATTGTTTGCCGCCTTCTTCAAACACCGCCCGCAGCCGTTCATCCTTCAGGTTCTTCAGCCGGAACTCCAGCGGGTCCATCTTCAGAGATGCGGCGATTTCATCCATGTGCACTTCGCGCGCAAAGTGATTCGCAGTAGCGGCGAGTCCCCGGTACGAGCCCTGGCGGAGCGGAGACTTCACCGGATGAAACTCAATCCGCTGATTGGGAATGTCGTAGTAGGTTCGGAACCCGGCGGTTCCGGAATTGTAATTATGAAATTCCCACGCCGCGATTTTTCCGTCGGGATGGACTGCACTGGTGATTTCAATCACACCCGCGGGCCGGAAATAGGCCCAGGTGAACTCTTCTTCGCGGGTCCACACCACCTTGACGGGGCGCTTGGCCGCGCGTGCCAATCGAGCCGCTTCAAGCGCGGCGTCGCCCGTATGCTTTCCGCCGTAGCCGGATCCGGTGTCCGGCATTAGCACCCTCACCTTTTCTTCTGGAATGTGGAAGGCAGTGGCAAGTTCGCCGCGCACCCCGAAGGGCCGCTGCGTGCCGGTCCAAACGGTGAGTTGATCGCCATTCCATTGTGCAAGGGCGGCGCGAGGCTCAAGCGGGGCGTGCGCAATGTAGTGGATGTTGTATGTGGAATTCAGCCGGTGCTCAGACGAGGAGAAGACCGGCTCGACGTTTCCGGTTTCATAACGCGAATTGTCATTGTGCTCTTCGGGAGGAAGCTGGTTCTTTTTCAGGTATTCGAACAGTTCCCTTGTGGATGGTTGCGGCTCGGACTTCCATTCAGCATGGACGGAGGCGACCGCTTTCTCTGCCAGCCCTGACGTTGGCGCGGCGACAGCGAGGAAATTGCCGTCGCGTGCAATGACGACCCCCGGCATTTTTTCGGCTTCACGAGTGTCGACAGAAAGTAGCGTCGCGCCAAAGGAGGGTGGCCGCACCACCTTGCCGTAAAGCATATCGGGAAGTTTGTGGTCGGAAGGGTAGCGGTGCTTTCCAGTGACAAAATCGCGGCCATCGACCTTGGAGACAGACTGCCCTGCAACCTTCCATTGCGCTGCCGGAATCAGCGGATCCTCGGCTGGAAGAAGTTGCGTGATCTGCTGGCCCTTGACGAGTTCGGAGTACGTGGCCGAACGATTGGACCGAGGGTCGAGGATTCTACCGTTGTCGGCAGTCAAATGAGCCGGATCAACGTCCCATTGTTTGGCAGCGATAGCGATCAGATCGTCACGAGCGGCAGCGCACACCCGGCGCAACTGCAGATTCATGACTGGGGTTGTGCGGCTGCCGAATGTGCCCATATCGAAAGGAACGAGTTGCGTGTCTCCCATGACCAACTGAATCGATTTAAGGGGTACGCGGAGTTCTTCGGCGATGGCCTGGGTGAGGGAAGTGCGGATGTTCTGGCCGACCTCGACCTTTCCGGTGAAGGCAGTGATCTCGCCTTTTTCCCCAATGTGTAGCCACGCATCGATTTCTTTTGGGAGATTGTCTTCTCCGCTTCGGCGGCCCCCACCGGATTCTTGAAAGGCCCCTGCCTTGGAGGCCGCGCAAACAACGAAAATGCCGGCGCCAAGGAATTTGAAGAATTCGCGGCGATCAGCTTCGAAAATAACGGATGCTGGCGAGTGCAGTTCGTAACGCTCTGGCTCCAGGCCGGCCGTTTGTCCGATTTTGCGCGTCATGGACGGGCCTCCTTTCCGGTGGAGCTCGCCCTTCGTATGGCTGCCACGATCCGAGGATACGTTCCACAGCGACAGATGTTGCCTTGCATGAATTGCAGGATTTCGGCATCCGACGGATTGTGTTTGTTATTCAGCAGTGAGACCGCGGACATGATCATTCCGGAAGTGCAGTAAGCGCACTGCATCGCGCCCTCGTCCAGAAAGGCCTGCTGCACCGGGTGCAGGCGATCATCCTTCGCAAGACCTTCAATGGTGGTGACGGATTTACCCGAAACCGTAGAAACAGGCGTAATGCAAGACCGGTGTGCCCGCCCATCAATGAGCACGGTGCACGCGCCGCACTGGCCTTCGCCACATCCATATTTGGATCCGGTCAGATCCAGTTGCTCCCGAAGGACGGAAAGAAGGCTGGTGCCGGAGTCCGCGTCGACAGATAAGGACTGCCCATTAATCAAGAGTGAAAACTTGGCAGGCATAGCAGGACCTCCAAAAGGAGCTTACGCTGTTCAGAGAGAGAGGCGGGTCAGAAAGAGAATTAGAAGGTCTCGTCCGGTATGGTGGTAATACCGCCATTTAACTGGACCTGTCAAACCCTTCCCTTTAGAATCTCTCCTGTCATGACCCCCTGAACCGAGAAAACCCATAGACAAGGCATCAACATGTTACCTCTTTTAGACCTCAAACGCTGTGTATGCGGTTTCGCGTTTCTGGCGGCTCTGGCACTTGGCTCCGGCGGCCCCGCGCTGGCGCAAGAACGCGGCGAACGGACCTTCGACGAAGTGAAAGAGGAAGCAATAAAGCGGGCTGAGAACGGCATGTACCCGATGATTGGGCTGGATCCAGCCGACGTGCGCGAGGCGTTCAATTCCGTTCATAAGATGGACAACGACGAGTGGGCTGCGGCCTTTATTAAGGTAGCGGATCGCTACATGGCCGAGGGAAAGACGCTCGAAGCTACCGATCCCGCCAAAGCGGCCACGGCGTATACGAGGGCCTGGCGATTGTATTCCTTTGGGCGCTGGCCGGTGCCCGCCTCCGAAGGAAAGAAGCTGGCTTTTGCAAAAGCCTTGGAAGCTTTCCGCGCAGCCGCGAAGTTTCTGGATCCTCGCTTGGAGATTGTTCGAATCCCCTTTGAAGGAAGAGAGATCATCGGGTATTTGCGCTTGCCCAAAAATACGAAGGGACAGGTGCCCGTGCTGCTGGCCATCAGCGGATTGGATAGCCGCAAGGAAGACATGGCCACAAACTATGGTGCGATCCTGCAGTACGGCATCGGATTTCTAGCCATCGATTCACCTGGAACAGGAGAAGCTCCGATCAAAGCAGGTGAAAGCTCCGAGCGGATGTTTTCGCGCGCGATTGACTACCTGTTGACGCGACCGGAGGTGGATAAAACGCGGATCGCCGTCGTGGGCCAGAGCTTTGGTGGGTACTGGGCGACGAAACTCGCTATCGTCGAGCATGACCGGTTGAAAGCCGTGGTCGCACAATCGCCTCCGGTGGACGGGGCATTCGAGAAAGATTATCTGCTGAACAAGCTCCGCGGAAACCGCGAATATCTGTTCGGCATGGCTTCGGCCATGGAGTCCATTCTGGACAATGCCCATAGCGTCGACGATCTGGCAGAGATGTTTCCGAAGCTTTCTCTGGTCAAGCAAGGGTTAATCGGGAAGCCTACGGCTCCGATGTTGATCATCGCGGGAGCCCTGGATACGCAGGTGCCGGTGGCGGATGCGTATCTTTTGCTGAGCAACGGCGACGTGCCGAAAGAGGCTTGGATCAATCCGAAAGGCGGGCATTTGGGAAGGCAGGTGAAGCTCTATCCCGATCCGGTGATCTTGCGCACCGTGATTGTGCCCTGGTTGGCACGCAAACTGGAAATGGAGTCCCCCAAGACATCACCTTAATCTTCAATTCGTGGGAGACAACTTCAATAGAGCCGCATCGTAATACGAGGGATCATAATATTTCTCCGGTCTCGGCGTTTCGCCGCTCCAGGTGTGCTCTATTTCCGCCCGCAATCGCAAAACATTTGTGAAGCCTTCCAAATTGATTTTCGCATCGGCTTCCATCCCACCGGGAGCTACGACCCAGGCATCGTAGGATTCCTCTGCCAGCGCGCTCGAGAGTTTGAATTCCTTCTGGAGTAGCGCGATTACCTCCGCCTTGTGGGCTGGATTGAGTATCCAGCGTTGTGCTTCGATGAATGCTGCAAGGTAACTGGTGACCAGCTCGCGATTCTCGGTTACCCACTGGCGGCGAGCAAACGCACCGGCTCCTTGATAGGGGCCGATAAACTGCTGAGTTGCGCCCAGTGAAATGAAGCCTTCGTGCTTGGCGACTAAAGAAGCGGGTGGGCCCAGGATGGAGGCCGCATATTCCTTGTGTTCGCGCATGGCGGCGAGCCGCAGAGGCGTGCTGCCGACGGCTTTGATCTGATAGTCGCGGTCCGCCTGCAACCCGCCCAGGAGAAGAATTTTTTTGAGCTGCAGCGCGTAGGCCGTGGTTGGGGCGTCGACGATCATTGTCTGGCCGCGCAGGTCTGCAAAGGAATGAATCGAGGGTTGGACGATCAATTCGTTGGTGGAGCCCTCGCCTCCCATCACCACGACCACATCCACGCGCGCTTTTTCCACGAGAGCGACGGCGTTGTCCACCGCGGCGTGCGCAAGGTCGGTGGTCCCTCCGGCCAAAGCGCTGCGCAATTCCTCGGAGTTTGCAGCGACTTGCGCTTGCACTTCAACGCCGTATTTTGCAAACAGCCCCTGACCGAGTGCCACGGTGATCGCGAGTGGCTGCGCGGGCAGGCCCATCACCCTGAGGACGGCCGGAGGTGTAGAGATGGTCCGTGCGCGGGATCCTTGCAGCAGGAAAACAGCTGGCGAGCAGAATAAAAGAACGAGGACAAAAAGCGGTTTCATGAGCGAGCACTCCGGGAAAGAATGAAATTTCGCGATCCAAAAGCAGCAAGGGCCGGGTCGAAACCCAGCCCCCGGTATCCTGGCCTGGAGAGGCGGATTGTCAGAACGTGAACTTCAGGCCAAGCTGTACCGCACGGCTGCCCCCTGAACCAATTACGGGATTCGAAGCGGCTACGTCTGGCGTGGCGCAAGAGCAGCCGAAGCCGCCTGCACCGGGCACGGACGGATCGTTGTGCCCCCAGCCGTTTTGGCCGCCAAAAGGGTTGGCGAAATTCGGGTGGTTAAATAGATTGAAGAATTCCACGCGGAACTGCACTTTGGCGCGTTCGCTAAAGCTGAAATTTTTCATCACAGAGGAATCGACATTCTTGAAGGCGGAGTCGCGGAAGAGGTTGCGTCCCATGGTGCCGAAGCTTCCCGCCGCCGGAGGAGTCATAACCGAATTCCCCATCGCGTAGCAGCCCCACGCGGCCAACGAGTTAGCTGCTGCCTGACTGCCCGCTGAGGAGAGACACTTTGCCGCCGCCGCGGGTGAACCGGCAGCAACGCCTGTCACGTTGCCGGATGCATCCGTGACAAAGAAGGTGTTGCTGATCCACGGAACCCCGTCGGAGATCGTCGTCTTGAAGTCGGACGGTTTGCCGGTGAAGTTCCAGCGGTCCACAAGTTCACCCGTCAAGCTGATGTCAGTTCCGGCATCAATGGGTCCCCAAGGCTGGGCACCAGACAGCGCGACGATGGTATTAAATTGCCAACCTTCCAACAATTGTCCCCAAGTTTTGACGGCGGGAATCGCGTAGGTGAGGGAGAGGGTGAAGCGATGACGCATATCGAAGTCGCTGCTGGCGTAATCCCTCGTCGCATGCATGCTGTCCATTGGGAGGCCGGAACCAGCGCCAAAATCCCAGTTGGCACCGACGTTGTCCAGCGCGTGCGAATAGGTGTAACCCAACAGGAAAGTGAAACCGTGATAGTCGCGGCCTGTCAAGGTGAGCTGTAAGCCGTTGTAATTGGACTTGTAGATGTTTCCGACCTGATAAATCTGTCCGAGAAAGGGAAATTTTGCATTGAAGGGACGTCCCGCTTGCTCACAATGGCCGCAGTCAATTTCCGGCTGCGACTGTGGATCCACCTGATTGATGTCTCGAATGCCCAGCAGTTTCGACCCATGATTACCAACGTAAGCGGCCTCCAATGTGACCTTCGGAGTCAAAGCATGTTGAATGTTCAGGTTCCACTCGTAGACGTCAGGCGTCTTAAAATTCTGCGTGATGCCCATGATCGTGCATGGGCTTCCCGTGGCCACGCTGCAATCTATTGTGCCGGTGGGGAAAACGGTTCCGCCGCCGGTGCCATTCCAATTGAGCTGTGAGCCGGGGAAAACGACCAGGCCGGTAGCGATGTTGCCAGTCCCTGGCGTCACGCCAGTTGCAGCAGCTGTCGGTATGGTGCTGAGGCCAATGTTATTGTTCAGCGCCAGAAAAGCTTCCCAGTTGATGGTTTCGTAGACGATTCCGGCGCCACCGCGGACTACGGTGCGGTTATTGCCATTAATGTCCCAGGCAAAGCCTGCGCGGGGAGCGAAATTGTAAGCATCACGGTTGTACGGCCCGCTGATACCGTGGCCAACCTGGACCAAACCTACGTTGGGGTCAAAATTTGCCAGTTGATTGTTTGAGTCCTTGATGACCGTGCTGAGTTCATAGCGCAGGCCGTAATTCACAGTGAGATGACTGGTGATCCGCCAGTCATCCTGAGCAAACAGAGCAATCCCCCAATTGTGAATGTGGCGCGTCGGGTCGCCAATCAGCAGGCTTCCGTTCAACGGCGCGCCTGCAAAGAAGTCTTCGAGCGGTGTGGATCCAGCCCCGGCCGCGAAAGCCGTACCACCTAGGAATTTAAACCGGCCTCGGGTTCCTCCATAAGCCGCTCCTGTGAAACCGTCGTGATGAAGCTCTCCGCCGAACTTAAGACTGTGCCTGCCTTCGGTCTTGGTTATGTGATCGACGAATTGATATCGCGTGTCAGGGCCTTGCACTTTGGGCCAGTTAAATCCACCAATTCCGCCGAGAGGAAAGCTGAAGAAGCCGAGGATGTTGATGCGCGGCAGACCTCCATAGAGCGGATTCGTGACACCGGTGTTGAGTCCATAAGCGCTTGCGGGAGTACTGAGGTCGTTGGGAAATGTGGGCTGGTACAAGCGGTTGTAGCCAAAGCGCGCCTCGTTGATCAGCTCCGGCGTCGGCGCCCAAACCCAATTCACTCCAAATACCTGCGCGCGCGTGTGAATGCGGGTGAGCCACTTGGTCTGCAACTGGCTGGCGTCTTGCACCGTGCCATTGTTATCACCGTAGAAATACATACCGCTGATTGTGTTTTGCGTGTTGAGCTGGTAGTCGACCTTGCCCAGCGCGTTGTCCACGCTTACGCTGTTCGGTAAGCCGTAATCAATAGTTGTGGGGCCTGCCGGGTTGGTTCCGTCGTTCAGCGGAATTCCCGTGCCGTTACAAGTAATGTTCGCGTACGTGGCGTCGGCGGTGCAGCCGGCGATCTTCAAGCTGACGGCGCTAACATCAAATGGATTGTTAATCGGATCGGCCACGTGAGCCGCGTGCACGTCCTGGATTGCGTTCACAATACTGCTTGCGCAGTCGCCTGCCATGATATAGGTGCAGGTCGGCGCAGGTGCTCCGGTACTATCGACTGGAGTAGCCAGGCTGACCGTGGCAGGCGTCGTCAGTTGCCCAACATTGCTGACCGTATATCGCTGCCCCTCGTATGCGCCGAAGAAGAAAAGTTTTTCTTTGATGATCGGCCCGCCGACGGAAGTGCCGAACTGCTCCAGATGTCTGGGCTGTTTCTTTCCGGAATCGACCGTGTTGTAGAAATTGCGGGCATCCAGTGCCGTCGTACGGGCGAAGCCATAGGCTGTGCCATGCAACGTATTTGTGCCGGATTTCAGACCGACGTTAACGTTGGCCCCGGGTTTCCATCCATATTCCGCAGGAGGACTTTGCACCACGTTGAATTCCTGGATGGAATCGACGGGCAGAATGGTCGCGGAGTCACCGGCAATGCCCGCTCCGTTAATGATGCTCTGGCCGGAAAAAGGCTCACTGTTGAACAGGCCGTCGATCAAGTAGGCGTTATCTTCCGCGCGCAGGCCATTGCTGCTGGTGGTGGAAAAACCTCCGCCAGGATAGCGCATCACCCCGGGACGCAATTGCAGGAGGTTTTCGTAATTGCGGCCATTGAGCGGGAGATCATTGATTTCCTTGTTGCTCAATGTTCCCCCAAGTGTGGAGGTGGTCGTGTCGAGCAAAGGAATTTCTTCGACAATGGTGATGACCTGATTTGAATCACCGGTCTTTAACTTTGCGTCGAGGCGAACGTCCTTGCCCACTTCCAGCAGCAGGTCTTTTGTTTCGTAGCTGTTAAAACCCTTCGCCTCAATAAACACCTTATAAGTGCTCGGCTGCAGGTCCGCCGCCGTGTACTCTCCGCTCTCATCCGAGGCCACCACGCGAGTCGTTCCCCTCAGCAAGTCGGTGACGGTGACCTTCGCCCCGACGATGGCAGCGTCCTGCGAATCGTGCACGCTGCCTAGAATGCGGCCGGTCGTTGTCTGGGAATAAGCAGGTAACAACAGGCATAGATGCAGAATAAGAAGCATGACAGGAACGAGGGGTCTCCACGCAGAAGCGTTCCCCCAAACGACCTTCCCCAATGGGAATTTCATGCCCACCCCTCCCCCTGAGATCCAGAACACAGTCGCCCGTAGGCGGAAAACGAAGTATGGTCTGATGGTATTACCACCATATAATTCGGAGTGTCAAGAAATATTCGTGATGCAAGGAATCAGGAAATACGGTATGGTTGTCATACCAGTGGACGTTTCCTCCTGCTGCCAAATTCTGCACATCGCTTCGCCGTGTTGCAGCAGGCGGCCCTTCCGCTGGCTTGAGATTTTCGTGGGGACTCCTTCAACCCAGTGACTCGAGGAAGCAACGATCATGGCAATTGCAACGATTAATCCAGCCACGGGAGAAGTTTTGAAGCGTTTTGAGCCGCTCACGGACGGCCAACTGGAAGAGAAGGTCCGTCTGGGGCAGGCGATATTTCCGGAGTTTCGAAAACTTTCCTTTGCCGAGCGCGGCAAGATGATGAGGAAAGCGGCGGATATTCTGGAGTCGGAGAAGCAGGAGATCGCGCGTCTGATGACGCTCGAGATGGGCAAGACGCTGCGTTCCGCCGTGGATGAAGCGGTGAAATGCGCCTGGGCGTGCCGGTTTTATGCGGAAAATGCCGAGCGTTTCCTGGCCGATGAGGTCATAGAGACCACCGCGAAGAAAAGCTACGTGCGTTACCAGCCGATGGGAATCATTCTGGTAATCATGCCGTGGAACTATCCGTTCTGGCAGGTGTTCCGGTTCATCGCCCCGGGGTTGATGGCGGGAAATGTAGGCTTGTTGAAGCACGCGTCCAACGTTCCTCAGTGCGCACTGAAGGTCGAGGACATTCTACTTCGCGCTGGATTTCCACGCGGCGCATTTCAGACTCTGCTGATCGGTTCAGACAGGGTCGATGCCTTGCTAGCCGATAACCGCATAGCGGCCGCTACCCTGACGGGCAGCGAAGAAGCAGGCGTCAAGGTGGGAGCGAGTGCCGCAAGCCGGATCAAAAAAGTAGTGCTCGAACTCGGCGGGAGCGACCCGTTCATCGTGATGCCCAGCGCAAATCTGGAAGATGCGATTGCCACGGGCGTGAAAGCGAGAACGCTGAACAACGGGCAATCCTGCATTGCCGCCAAGCGGTTTATCGTGGCGGAAGAAATCGCGGACAAATTCGAGCGCGGTTTCGTGGAGAAAATGAACGCGCTGAAACTGGGCGACCCGTTCGATGAAAAGACGGACGTGGGCCCCCTGGCGACTGCGGATGCTGTGAAGTCCCTGCATGCCGATGTGCAAAAGACCATCCAGGCGGGAGCAAAAGTGTTGTCGGGGGGGAAACCCGCGGACCTCCCGGGGAATTATTATTTGCCCACTACTCTTACAAATATTCCGGTGAATTCTCCCGCGTACCGCGAAGAGTTGTTTGGCCCAGTGGCTTCACTGTTTCGCGTTAAAAACCTGGACGAGGCCATTCGAATCGCGAACGACAGCCGCTTCGGCCTGGGAGCAAGCGCCTGGACGAACGATGCGAGCGAACAGGAGCGTTTCATTAACGAACTGGAAGCGGGGATGGTGTTCATCAACCAGATGGTGGCCTCCGATCCACGCGTGCCCTTTGGAGGCGTGAAGAGGTCTGGGTACGGGCGGGAACTCAGCGTTTATGGGATCCGGGAATTTGCGAATGTAAAGACGGTGTGGGTGAAGTAGGGCCATGTATAAGGCAATTCAAACTTCCCGGCTCTACGAACAGATTGTCCAGCAGATTGAAGAGACGATCCGCAAAGGGGGTCTTAAACCTGGAGACCAATTGCCCGCAGAAAGGGAGCTTGCCTTGCAATTCGGCGTGAGCCGGACGGCGGTGCGCGAAGCAGTGAAGACCCTCCATGAAAAGGGATTGGTGGAAGCTCACCCGGGCCGGGGCACATTCATAACCAGCGACACCTCCAACACTATCCGCCTTTCGCTGGACCGCATGCTCAAGAACGGGCATCCAGAAGGAACGCTGAATTTGGTTGAGGTGCGTGAAATCCTGGAACCGGAGATCGCTGCCTTGGCAGCCGCGCGTGCGGACGAAGAAAGCCTTAAGGAAATGCGCAACGCTGTAAACATCATGGACAAAGCCCGCCACGATCCGGACGTTTACATCGAGGCGGATCTCGATTTTCACTTGGCGCTGGCGGAAGCGGCCGCGAATCCCATCATTCTGTCGCTTATCGATTCCATCGTCGGTGTATTGCGCGTGCAGAGAATGCGTATTTTCAATGTGGATGGCGGTCCGGAACGCGGGCAGTATCATCACAAACGCATCCTGGAAGCGGTTGAAAACCGGGATTCCTCGGGCGCGCGAGCAGCCATGCGAGCGCATCTGCGGCAGGTACGAGAGGATTCCGAGAACGTGCCAGCGGAAAACGAATAAGGGCCCACACTTCGCGAGGGGGAGAGTTAAGGAGATGGCAAAGCTTGGATTCGTAGGGCTGGGAGTGATGGGCGGGGAAATGGTGAACCGTCTGCTCAGCAAGGGGCATTCGGTCACGGGCTACAATCGTACCCGAGGGAAAGCGGAATGGCTCATCAAAAAGGGGATGAAGTGGGCGGACTCGCCTCGCGAAGTGGCGGCATCGTCCGACGTGATCTTTTCGATGGTGACGAATTCCCCCGCGTTACAGGCTATTGTCGAGGGGCCCGATGGCATCATGGAAGGACTGGGGCCCGGAAAGCTTTACGCCGACATCAGCACAGTCAGCCCGGAATACAGCCGCGCGGTTGCACAGAAGGTACGGGAGAGGGGCGCGGACATGGTGGATTCGCCGGTGTCCGGCAGCGTAATCACGCTGCAAGAGGGCAAGTTGTCGGTCATGGTCGGTGGGAAAAAGGAAACTTACGAAAAACTCAAGCCGCTGTTCCTCGATATCGGCCCGAAAGTGACGCACGTTGGGGACAATGGCCTGGCCTTGGTGATGAAGATTGCTTCCAACCTGAGCCTCGCGGTCCAAATGCTTGCGTTTTCGGAGGGTGTGCTCCTGGCAGAGAAGAGCGGGATTGCGCGCTCGGTCGCAGTAGAAGTTTTGACGAACAGCGCGATTGCTTCTCCCATGATCAAGTACCGGGGACCGTTTGTGCTGGCATTGCCAGAAGAGGCGTGGTTCAACGTCAACATGATGCAGAAGGACATGCTGCTTGCGCTCGAACTCGGCCGCAAGCTGAATGTGCCTATGCCTTCGACCGCGGTGACCAACGAGTTTCTGACCGCGGCGCGCGGTATGGGATTGGTTGAAAAGGATTTTGCCGTTGTGTTCGATGTGCTCGCGAAGATGTCGGGGGTCCAGCGATGAGTAAAGTGGCCGACGAATTGAATGCCCCATTAGGAGCCGCTCTCGAAAAGTGGGTGCACATGTACCGCCGCATGCAGACCATACGGCTTTTCGAAGAGCAAGTGAACGAGCTTTACACACGGGCGCTGATGCCCGGCCTAGCTCACCTCTACATCGGCGAAGAAGCGGTGGCGGTGGGCGTGTGCGAAGCCTTGAACGTGGACGACTACATCACCAGCACGCATCGCGGCCACGGCCACTGTATCGCCAAAGGCGCCGCCCCCGACCGCATGTTCGCGGAATTACTCGGGAAAAAAGCTGGATACTGCAAAGGCAAAGGCGGCTCGATGCACATTGCGGACTCCGCGACGGGTAATCTGGGAGCGAACGCCATCGTTGCCGGAAGCGCGGGCATCGCCACGGGAGCGGCCTTTTCCGCGAAGCATGCCGGCAAAGGCCAGGTCGCGGTCTGTTTTTTTGGAGAGGGGGCTCTGGGACAAGGCGTGGTGTACGAAGTGATGAATCTTGCCGCGCTGTGGAAGCTTCCTGTCATCTACGTCTGTGAAAACAATTTGTATACGGAGTATACGCACTTCAAGGAAACGACCGCGGGCGAAATTCTGGCACGCGGGTTGGCCTTTGGAGTTCCTTCCGTTGCGGTGGACGGACAAGATGTGCGCGCGGTGCACGCCGCAGCCACCAAACTTGTGAACGGCGCACGGCAGGGTGAAGGCCCATCGTTCCTGCTTTGTAATACTTATCGCTATTCCGGCCATCACGTGGGCGACGTCAATCGGGAATACTACCGTTCCAAGCAAGAAGAGCAGGAGTGGAAGACCAAGCGCGATCCCATCAAATTGTTCACGGATTGGCTTACCGGCGAAAAACTCACGGACACGACAACTCTCGCAGCTATCGAAGCAGAAGTCCGGTTGGAAGTACAAGCCGCTGTGGACTTCGCGATTGCTGCCCCGTATCCAAGTCCTGAAGAGGCGGACCAAGATGTCTATGCCTGAAGTTGCGGTGCGGGAAATCACGTTTGCCCAGGCGGTTCGCGAAGCGCTGGCTGAGGAAATGCGGCGCGACCAGCGCGTCTGCATCCTGGGTGAAGATGTCGCGGAGGCGGGAACACCTTTCAAGGTCCTGTCCGGTTTGGTGGAGGAATTCGGAACCTCTCGCGTCATTGATACGCCCATTTCGGAGGCAGGATTCACCGGAGTGGGTGTCGGCGCCGCCATGACTGGTATGCGGCCGGTCATCGACATCATGTTCGGCGATTTTCTCACCCTGGTGATGGATCAGATGGTCAATCAGGCGGCAAAAGTTCACTATATGTCCGGCGGGAAATGGAAAGTCCCAATGGTGTTGCGCACGACTCTAGGGGCCACACGGAGGTCGGCGGCACAGCATTCGCAATCACTGCATGCGTGGCTCAGCCACGTGCCCGGCCTGAAAGTAGTCATGCCCTCGACGCCTTACGACGCGAAGGGTTTGCTGAAAAGCGCGATTCGCGACGAGAACCCGGTCGTCTTTTTTGAAGACAAAATGATGTACCGGCAGAAGGGCGCCGTGCCAGCGGAAGAATACACCATTCCGCTGGGCGTGGCGGATGTCAAGCGCGTTGGCAAACACATTACACTTGTCGCCACCAGCAGCATGGTGGAAGTCGCGCTCGAGGCCGCGGCGCTCCTGGAGGCAATCGGCATTAGCGCGGAGGTGATCGATCCGCGCACAACTTGGCCGTTGGATGAAAAGACCCTCATTGAATCCGCGAAGAAAACCTCGAGGGCCATCGTGATCGACGAAGGATATGGGCGATACGGCGTTACCGGAGAACTCGCATCCGTCATTACCGAGGGCGCGTTCTTCGACCTGGAAGGGCCCGTCAAGCGGATGGGCGCTATGCATGTTCCCATCCCGTTCTCTCCTCCCCTCGAAGATGCTACTGTGCCTACGGGCCAAACTGTATTTCAAGCAGCCCGCGCTTTTTGCGGCAAATCCTGAACTGCGTAGACAGGAGGACAATCGTGGCAATGAAAACATATGGAGCCATGGCAGTGGATTGGGAGAACCGCATCGATTTCGACCGCTTGCGGCGCGAACGCCTGGCTCGTATAAAAGCTTTGCTGGCGAAATCAGAGATAGGCGCTCTACTCTGTTTCGACATGAACAATGTCCGGTACATCACCTCGACGCACATCGGCGCGTGGGCCCAGGACAAGATCAGCCGCTTCACGCTGCTCCCGCAGAAGGATGAGCCTATCCTGTGGGATTTTGGCTCCGCCGCGCGCCATCATCAGCAGAATTGCCCGTGGCTGGGCGAGCGGTCGCGCCCCGGGATTCCTCTTCTCCGCGGAGCCATGTCACCGGAAATGGGCCGAGCGGAAAACGTTGCGAAGAAGATCCGCGTGGAGCTTGAAAAGCGCGGATTGCTCCGCGAGCCTCTCGGTGTGGACGTCATTGAACCGCCCATTCTTTTCGCCCTACAGAAGGAAGGCATCAAAATCGTGGATGGCCAGCAATTGATGTCCGATGCGCGGGTCATTAAGACTCAGGATGAAATCTCGCTGCTGAATCATTCCGCCATGATGGTGGATGCGGCTTACGACGAACTCTACCGGACCATGAAGCCGGGCATGAGCGAAAATCAAGCTGTTGGCCTGGTCAGCAAGGTCCTCTATGATCTCGGCTCCGAATACGTCGAAGCGGTCAACGCCATTTCAGGAGAGCGCTGCAATCCACACCCGCACGTATTTTCCGACCGCGTTCTGCGTCCGGGCGATCCTGTCTATTACGACGTACTGCATTCCTACATGGGCTACCGCACGTGTTACTACCGGTGCTTCTCGATCGGATACGCGTCGCACGCAATGATCGATGCCTACAAACGTTGCCGCGAGTATCTGGACGCCGCAATTTCGCTCGTGCGCCCCGGCCGGACCACCGCGGAAATTGCCGCGGTGTGGCCCAAGGCTCAGGAATTTGGCTTCCCGGATGAAGAAGCGGCGTTCGCACTGCAGTTTGGGCATGGGATCGGTCTGGCGATTTGGGAAAAGCCGGTCATCAGTCGCATGGTTTCGCTCGAGCATTCTCACGAAATCAAGCCAGGAATGGTCTTTGCGCTGGAAACTTTTTGGCCTTCGACAGACGGCTGGAGCGCCGCGCGCATTGAAGAGGAGATCGTCGTCACGGAAACGGGCCACGAGGTAATTACGCGTTTCCCGGCCGAGCAATTGCTGGTGGCCGGGGCCCACTACTTCACGGTGAACGGGCCGCTCTCGACAACGCGTGAACATGAAGCGCCACCCAGCCGGCGGGTTGTAGAGATGGTCGAAGAAAGCGCGAAAAAAGAAGGGGTGGGGGCCACAGACTGAGGCTGCGCGCTTCGGATCTGGAAAACGACTATGGCGATCAGTGTGGTGATGCCTGCGTTAGAGATGGCGCAGGAAACGGGCAAGCTGTTGGCCTGGCGGAAAAACGAAGGAGAGCAGGTTGCTAAAGGCGAGCCACTCCTCGAAATCGAAACAGACAAGGCCGTTGTGGAGGTCGAAGCGCCTGGAGACGGCGTTCTGGCGGGCATCCGTGCAAAAGCCGGTGACGAGATTCCTGTAGGGCAGACGATTGCCTGGTTGGTCAAGCCCGGGGAACAGCCGCCCGTGGCCAGCGAAACAAAATCTCCGTCAGCCCGAGCTACCACTGCTCCCGCACGCTTGGCCGCCGCCGTTTCTTCTGTCTTAGCGGAAGTCACCCAGGCTGCTCCGCAAATTTCACCCAAGGCACGAAGGCTGGCGAAAGAGTTGGGGGTTGACTTCAGCACAATTCGCGGCACTGGTCCCGATGGTGTGATTACAGCGGAAGATGTCCAGGCCTTCGCGGATGGAAAGTCCGCCGGACCGGCCATTGTGGTAGGTGCCGCAGCCGGTGGAGAACCCCTGAGCCACATCGCGCGATTGATGGCGGAGCGCACCACCCAGAGCTGGACCCAGGTGCCGCACTTTTTTGTAGTTCGCGATGTGGATTGCACTGAATTGTTGAAAGCGCAAAAGGGCCTGGCGACGACAATCGAACAAACATACGGCGCCCGTTTGTCCATCACGGATTTGCTTGTGGCTTTAGTCGCCCGCGTCCTCGCAAAACATCCGCGACTTAATGCGTTATGGAAAGATGGAACGATTCATTCCAATAAAGAAGTTAACATCAGCGTGGCCATGGCGGTCAAAGACGGAGTCGTCAGCGCCGTGATTCACAACGCGCACACAACTCAACTCGCGGACATTTGCGTGCAACGACAAAAACTCACGGAACTCGCGCGGTCAAATCGGCTCCGCCCCGCAGACATCACTGGGGGAACCTTTACGATCAGCAACCTTGGAATGTATAAAGTGGATGCGTTTACCGCCATCATTCCTCCCGCGCAAGCCGCGATTCTCGCCGTCGGCGGAATCTCCGAGCGTGTTGTCGCTGTCGACAGCAAGCCGGTGGTTCGGCCCATCATGACAGTTACCCTGTCCAGCGATCACCGCGTGATCGACGGCGCGCGCGCCGCGGAGTTTCTGGGAGAACTAGCCAGTGCGATCGCGGAGCCGAACAAGTGGCTGGCGTGATGCAGCTCCAGCAATCCACAGGCATTCTTCGAATCCACATTTTGATTCCGTATCGTCTGGCCGCTTCGAAGTGAGCTTCTTTCGTGGAAATTCCACAGCCGAGGACTGAAGAAAGGAAGCCAGCAAATGGAAATTCCTGGAACCGCTCACCTGTCGATTGGCGCCATCGCGGGTTCCAACCCAGCCAAAAAGCCGTTCTACGCGAGCCTTTCGTTTCAAGTGCTGCTGGCGATCGCACTTGCCATCGCTGTCGGCTATCTCAGCCCCGCAAAAGCCATTGCGATGAAGCCGCTCGGTGATGCTTTCGTCCGCCTGATCACGATGATTATCACCGTAATCATTTTCTGCACGGTGGTTACCGGGATTGCCGGCATGCAAGACATGAAGAAAGTTGGGCGAGTCGGCGGAAAGGCGCTCCTTTATTTCGAATTTGTCTCCACCTTGGCGCTCTTCATCGGTTTGGTGGTGGGCAATGTCGTCAAGCCGGGGAGCGGATTCCACGTAGATGCAACCACGCTCGATCCCAAGGCGGTGGCGGAATATGCCGGGCAGGCCAAGGCACAAAGTGTGACAGAATTTTTGATGCACATCATTCCGACAACAGTGGTCGACGCTTTTGCGAAAGGCGACATTCTACAAGTTCTGCTGGTCGCCATCCTCTTCGGGTTTGCTCTTTCCATGGTGGGGCCGCGTTGCAAGCCTCTCATGGATGTTTTCGACGCGCTCACACACGCCGTCTTCGGCGTTGTCAATATTCTGATGAAGTTCGCGCCCATCGGCGCGTTTGGGGCGATGGCCTTCACGGTGGGGAAGTACGGCATTACCGCTCTCGGACCACTGCTGAAGCTGATTCTTACCTTCTATGTCACCTGTATCTTGTTCGTCCTCGTCATTCTTGGATTGATCGCGCGTGTTTCTGGATTCAGCTTGCTGAGATTTCTGCGCTACATCAAGGAGGAGATTCTACTGGTGCTGGCCATCAGTTCGTCGGAGCCTGCGATTCCTACCTTGATGGCCAAACTGGAAGAACTCGGGTGTTCGAAGTCGCTGGTTGGCTTAGTGGTGCCCACGGGTTACACTTTCAACACCGACGGAACAAGCATCTACATGACGCTGGCGGCGCTCTTTGTTGCGCAGGCCACCAACACGCCTTTGACCTTGGGACAACAATTAACCATTTTTGCTGTCGCGGTGCTCACTTCTAAGGGAGCCAGCGGTGTCCAGGGAGCTTCGTTTATCGCGCTGGTGGCGACCTTGACGGTAATCCCAACAATTCCTGTCGCAGGGATGGCGCTCATTCTGGGCATCGACCGGTTCATGAGCATGTTTCGCGCACTGATCAACATGGTTGGCAACGGCGTAGCCACGCTGGTTGTCGCGCGCTGGGAAAAAGAAGTGGATCGAGAGACGCTGGCGCAGAGGCTCGCCTGAATTTTGCCAATGCGCACGAAAGGCCGCGATAAAGGCTGCGCGGGATTCCTACTTGAGTTTTAGAAGTAACTTTGGACGCGCTGAATCAGTGTCCAGTATTTGTTCAGCAGGTGAATTAGATGTTTGTGATAAACTGTTGAAAGTAAACGCCGGAGAGGTGGCCGAGAGGCTGAAGGCGGCGGTTTGCTAAACCGTT
>JBAVHY010000359.1:0-2104 GCA_049686315.1 Candidatus Acidiferrum sp.
ACATGAGGCGCAGCGATGCTGCGCCCCTACACGAGCAAATCCGTTTCAAGATCGCAGGGTTATTTTGATTTTTGTTGGGCTATCCACTTGTCGGTGCGGGCATCGAGCAGGTCGAGGGGCAAGGTGCCGCCATCGAGCATTTCGTCGTGGAAAGTGCGAATGTCGAACTTGGCTCCCAATTCTTTCTGGGCACGGTCGCGGAGTTCGCGGATTTTGAGCTGGCCAAGCTTGTAGCTGAGAGCTTGCGCGGGCCAGGAGATGTAGCGATCAGTTTCGGATTGAATGGTGGGCTCGTCGACGGCGCCAGACTTGCGCATGAAATCGACAACCTGATCGCGGGTCCAGCCTTTGGAGTGGATGCCGGTGTCGACTACCAGGCGGACAGCGCGGAAAAGTTCAGAGGAAAGCCGGCCGTAATCCGAAACGGGGTCCTGATAGAAGCCAACTTCTTTGCCCAGTTGCTCGGCGTAAAGAGCCCAGCCTTCGATGTAGGCGTTGAAACCCAGTCCATGGAGACGGAACTTGGGCAGGCCGGTGAGTTGCTGCTGCACGGAGAGCTGCATGTGATGCCCCGGGACGCCTTCGTGGTAGGCGATGGCCTCGTCGTCGATCAGTGAGCGCTCGGCGAATTTGGAGGTGGCAACGACGACGCGGCCGGGACGCTTGCCATCCGGAGTGCCGGTGACATAGTGGGTTGCAGCGGCGGACTGGAAGGCCGGGATGGCTTCAACAGTCACAGGAGATTTGGGGAGATGGGTGAATAGTTCGGGCAGTTTGGGCTCCATCTGAGCAATGTACCGGCGAAAGTCGTCGAGGATTTGGTCCGCGGATGTGGGTACGTATTTGGGATTGGTTTTCAGTGACGCGCGAAAAGCGGCGAGGTCGGCGAAACCCACCTTTTTTGCGATTGTGGTCATCTCCGCCTGGATGCGCTCGATTTCGCGGAGACCGAGCTGATGAATCTCGTCCGGCGTCATGTGCGTGGTGGTGCGGGCGTAAATGGCGTTTTGATAGCGCTTCTCGCCGTCTGGCAGAGAAGTGACAGCGAGCGTGGTGCGGCCGTGGGGGGCATATTCGGCGCGAAGGAAAGCAGCAAAGGTCTTGTAGGAAGGGATGACATCGGTATCAATGGCGGCGCTGATTTGCTGCGTTAGGCGCTTCTGCTCTTCTGGAGAGATGTCGGCGGGATACTTCTTCGTGGGAGTCAAGAAAGGATCGGCATCGATGATGCCCTGGCACTGGACGGGAAGTTTCTCGAGGAGGAAACGCACTGGCATGAGGTTGTCCTTCACGCCGGCGCGGAGAACTTCGGTAGTCTGGCTGAGGACGCGGGGAATCTGGCGAAGACGTGAGATGTAGTCTTCATAGTGCTTCACGGAATCGAGAGGGACGGACAAAGGAAGATCCGCGAGAGAGGTGTGGATGCCGTTCTGTTGATTGATCGGCATCTCGTATTCCTTTAGGTCGAAATCAGCAATGCGCTGCTGGAGGACGCGAATAAGGAGGTCGTGGGAAAGCAGGTCCTGGTCGGAGAAGCCGGAGGTGGGGATGGCTTGAAGGCGGGAGAAGTAAGAGCGGTTGGTGTCGTTACGCTGAAGAATGGCGGCGGGAGAATAGTCGGCGAGCTTGTCGTTGTAGCGATAGTCGCCGTACGCCGTCGCGCGTTCCGGGAAGTTGCGGAGGTCGGACTCGTACTGCTCGTCGAAGAGGGCGTTCTGCGCGGCGAGTCGATCCGCAAGTGGTTTGATGTCCTGGGCGGATAAAGAACCGGCCAGGGCAAGTACAAAAAAGAGGGTCATGTGAATTCGCATGCGTGGGAGGGTATCAGAAGAGAGAAGTTTGTTGCACGAGGAAATTGGCGGGCGCCGGACGGCTCTTTTCCTCCGAGCCTCGGTCGATCAACCTTCGCCAAGTCTACTCGGTCGAGGGGAGCCGACGACGTTATCCAATCAATTAACAGCGTTACTACCGGACGTTCGGACGGGGCTTACGCTTTCCCCTGCTGGGGAGGATGTGCTATAACCGGATGGCAATGAAACCTAACGGAGAGCAGGAGATGGCCCCGGTTGAATCGCGGGGCGCGGCTGTTGCTGAGTCGCCGGTG
>JBAVHY010000360.1:0-13114 GCA_049686315.1 Candidatus Acidiferrum sp.
ACGCCGCCCGGCCCACCGCCGCTCGCGGCTGCACCCGCCTCACCGCCCGTACCGCACATTCCGTCGCCGCCCGTTCCCCTGGCAGTGCCGCTTCCCTCCGACTTCGAGCCTTCCGCCGCCGCAATCAGCTCCAACAGCTTCTGCGGATCGTTCAGCATTTTCTTGAACGAATCCTGATCCTCGCCAAGGGACGCCGCGGCAATCTGTGCCGCCACGCTGGCGTCTTTCAGTCGCGCATCCGTGGCCACAAAGCAAATCTCGTTCACGTGGATTCCCCGCGCGTCCGAGATGGCCTCCTTTAGTTGTTGGGCGAGCTTGTCAGGCTTGTCTTTTCCGGCCGGAAAAGCGTGCACAAAATTCGCAAGTTCTTCCTCCGTGACACAGGGATAAAACTGAATGCTGGCCAATCCGGCAGCGCTTAAAAGCAGCCCAAATTGTTTTTCCGCGGGTGTACCTTCCAGTGGCACGCCGTCGAGCAGCAATTGCGAGCCGGTGGCCCCTAGCAGAAGCCCCGTGTCCGCGCCCTCCGGTATAGCCGTGCGCAGTTCGTTCCAGGCGATCTGCAACTGTTCGGCAGTGCGCGCATGGTTGAACCCATATAGCTTCGCGAACTTCAGAAGAATGTTCAGGCTGCGAACGAATGCGCGGGCAGATGTCGACTTTGGGTCCGTTTTCATTCCACTCCGTCTCTTCGCGCCGTCGATAGTCCCGACGGTTTGACTCAGAAGAAGACCCTTCCTAGTACGTTAGGACCCTTGCCGTGCCCTCACAATGGTACAGTCGTCCCATGTGACCCCCACGACATCTCGCCCGCCGGACAGTTCTCCACCCTGCCCTTCCGGGCGGCTTTACACCACCAGGACAGGCCGGTTTCAACGGATTTGCTGGTCCGGAGCGAATTACTTCAAAACAGCCAGGCGGCCCTGTCTCCGGGTACGGTTAGTCACATTTGAGGGCTGAGGCAATCCGCCCAGTTCCAGCAGAAGTTTCCTCAGTCGCGACCTCTCATCAAGATCCATGTCCACAATTTCGAACGCCATGGCCTGCGGACGCGCGCCCCGCACGATCGCTTGGGCGCGGATATTGCGCACGCCATGGGATAGTTTTAGCGATAGCAGCGACCCCGGTGCCAGGTGGCGGTCGGCGGCTCCGATTCCTCCGCCCATATTCAGTTCCGCGATCGACAGCCTCATGTTTTCGCGCAGATTCGTGGTCACCGCCGGCACATGCTTCGATAATTTCAGTCGAGGATACCGCCGCTGGCGGATCACTGGCGCGTTTGGCTCCGGATCGGTCGGCTCGAGCACCAGTTCCCTGCGGTCCAGCCCACTGGCTGCGAACTTTTCCATCGCCAGTGCGGGCTCGATCTTCTGCAATGCTTGCGCCGCCGCGATTCTTAGTTCCGTGTGATAGGCCCAGCGCCACACTTGCCTTGCTTCCAGAATCTTTTGCAGGATTGGGCTCGCCGCGGTCGCTCGCAATCTGCCCGCAGCTTCGATGGCCTTGATGCGCGTGAACCCCGGAGTGCTGTCGTCCTGCACCAGATCCACGATGGTCGTAATGCACTCCGGCCGGCCACTCATGCCCATCTCATCGATGGCCAACGGCCGGATCAGCGGGTCCAGGGTGCCGTACAAGGCCACCAACAACCGCGCTCTCTGTTCTGCGGGGGTGCAAGATAGCTGACGAATCGTGCGGTCGTGCGAGGCGCGAGGCCACTGCGCCAGCCGTGTTGGCAGCACCTGCTCCACCTCTCCCGGTGAAAGCTGCGTCAACATCCCGACCACTTCGGTTGCTTCGTTCGCGGGCGCGGTTTGCAACGTATCGGCCAGCCGATGAATCGCCTCGTCACCTAATCCACCCACAATGCGTCCCAGAAGCTCGCAATCCTCTCGAAATCCGCAATTCGCAAACCGCGTGGTCACGTAATGCAGCGTGGCCTTCGGCATCAACGTCAGAATTTCCAGCAGACCATCGGGGATTTGCCCCGTGCGCATGGTGTCTTCCACGAATTCCGGCAGCCGCTCTTCCGCCCCAATTCTCTGGCGCAGGCTGCTGGTCGATCCGGGGCGCAGCGCTTCCACGCCGTCCAGCGAGGCGAGCGCCTGCTGCATGGCGGGATAAAAGCGTTTCGACCCGGCCTCCTGGCTCATGCGCACGAATGCCGCCCCGACCAGGGTCTGCAGGTCCCCTTCGCGTTCGACCGCCAGCTGATTTCCGAGACGCTGAATCACGTCGATCAACGCGCTCCCGTCACCGCTGCCGTAGAATTCCGCCAGATCCGCCAGTCCGATCGCGGCTGTGCGCCTTGCTTCGGGTGCTTCCAGCGCCACGCAGGCTGCATATTTCGTCAGAATTTCATTGACGGTCTTCAGTTCGCCTCGCCGCAGCATCTCTTCCAGGAATGCGCGCACGTTCCGTGGCGGCACGCACCAGGCTTCATCCGAAGTCAGCACTTCCTTCTTATTTTCTTCCGGCACCTGCACCCAGAATTCCTGGTCCAGAAGTTCCGTGTAAGACTGCACCTGGATGCCCGCGCTCGCCATGGTCTCTTCCTGTTGGCCGAGAATCTTGCGCAGCGCTTCGAGTTCTGCATTCATGCGATCAAGCAATTGCTTCACCGCGTTGACGCGCAATTCACCTCGTTCGTAACTATCCAGGGCAAAGCGAATCGCCACATGCTCCGCCAGCTTCAGCAGCATGGGCTTGTCTGGCTTGTCCATAGGCGCTTGCGCGGCCAGTCCGGCCAACGCCTGTTGCAACGTGTACTGTGCTCTTACTGGAAGCGAGGTCAATCGCGATTGGAACGTCGCCGGGTCCATGCGGTTCTCTGGGTCCTTGCGCGATTTCCCCAACTGCGCGAACAGCCCGATCATCGAGCGGACCTCTTCTTCCGCGACGGAATAATTCCCGCCGTCCCCACCGCCGACGCCAACCCCTCCCGGCATGCCGCCAATCACCGCTCCACGGAGCATAGCCGATGCGCTCAGCCACTTGCCGGGCTCGCTGCCACTTCCACCTGACCCTCCTGTGCCCGTGCCCCCACCCCCTCGACCAGTTCCGCCTCCGCCTGCACCTGTACCTCCACCACCTCCGCCTCCGGAACCCAAGCCTCCACCCGTTCCACTGCCTCCAGTGCCTGAACCGGCGCCGCTCCCAGAGCCACTCCCGCCACTCCCTGGACCAGTTCCACCGCCGCCAGTGCCGGCACCAGCACCGCCGATACCGCCACCGACACCTCCGCCGCCTCCCGCGGCCTTTCCGGCTTCCCAAAGGCTACCGCTGCTATCTGTTCCACCGCTCCAGCTCGTTCCTGTCCCACCACCGGTGCCACTTCCCGACCCACCTGTACCCGGCCCGCTGCCGCCACCGCCACCGCCTGCTCGGCTGCTTTCAGCCGCCAATATCAGTTGGAGCATTTTTTGGGGATCCTCAAAAATGTCGCGGAACTTATCTCCTTGACCGCCAAGCATCTTGGCTGTCAATTGCGCCGCAACTTTGATCCCCGCGATCGATCCGTCCTCTGCCACATAACGAATTTCGTTGATCCTGATCGTGCTATCGCCCGCAAGCGCCACCTTCAATTGTTCGGCCAGGGAGCTCGGCTTGGAAGCGTTGCTGGTAGGAAAAGCGCGCACGAATCGCGCAAAACTACCTTGATTGCAGTTCTGTGAAAAGTGAATGCTGGCGATACCTGAAGTAGTCAGAAGTTGCGCGAAGCTCTTCTCTGCCGCCGCCGCGCCCAGCGGCACGCCGTCTAACACGATTTGATTGCCGGAGGCTCCCAGCAGAAGCCCTGTTTCTCCGCTCTGGTCCAGCGCCACGCGCAGTTCTTTCCACGCGGTTTCAAATTGCGCCATCGTGCGTACGTGCCCAAATTCATACAGGCGCGCAAACTTCAGCAGAATGTTCAGACTGTGAACGAACGAGCGCGCCGTCTGTCGTGTATCTCCGGCCATCTTCCGCGGATTTCCTCAGACTTACCTTCACTCTACACTAGGCCGCTCTCCCCTCCAAAAACAAGCCCTCTGCGCGCTTCTGTAGCCATGTTGGCAATGCAACTTCCCCGTCACTTCCCCTCTTCTTTAGTGTTGCTCATCCTGCCGACTCGTCAGTACAATGCAGGTAGCTGATCAGAGCCCATCTTGTCACTCGCTCTCCCTTTCTGGGTGACGCAGGCTTTCTTCACTGACTCAGGGCTTCTCATGACGGAAAATTCTCCATCTTCCCGTTTCAAGGCAGATATGCCTCAAATCCCGGGTGTCTTCCCTAAGCCTCGCTCCCCCCGGTTCAATCCGCTTCTCCCTCTGATCTTGGGCGTCGCCGTTCTCGGCATAGTCCTTCTCGTAGCGGTCCGCTGGTTTTCTCATTCCCGGCCTGCGGAACAGGCCCGCATGGAGCCCGCTCCCCAAATCGAAGTTCCCCCTCCACCCCCTGACCCGTTGGCTGCCCTCCCCCATGCCGACGAGTCGCACCCGGTCATCGCCGAAGTGGCCGACCTATCCAAGCCCTGGACCTCTGCCAGCTTCTTCGTTCGCAACAAACTTACCGGCGAAAACCTCCCGGCCATCATCATCCGTCTCCCAGCAAGCTCTCCTACCGCCCCCGCCGGCTATTGGGCGTTCTCTCGCAAGGCGCCCTACGGCGACTGCCAGTTAGAATATGTCAGCGATCTCGACAAGCTCCGCACGGACTACGACTATCATCACGCTAATCATCCGCTCGTGGGCAATCCTTGCAGCCACACCCTTTACGACCCACTAAAAACTTCCAGCCTCCCTGGCAACGTCTGGATTCGCGGCGCCATCGTGCAAGGCAGCGACATTCGCCCGCCGTTCGGTGTGGAAATCAAAATTCAAGGCAAACAGATCCTGGCCATCCGCAGCGAATAATTTCCTCCCCACTGTCTCCGTTTCCTCTGTGACCACTCTGCTATCTCTGTGATGAGCTCTTTTCTCCGCGCTCGCTTACCGTAGGTGCAATTTTTCTCGCTCGTTTTCCTCGCTTCTTACTCCTTACTTCGCATTCTTCGCTTTTCTCACTTCCTCACCCATCCTTCTCGCCAACATCATCGCCAACATCTTCTGGTCCGCCCACCACGACCACAACGGGTGCTCAAATGTCGCCGGGCGATTGTGCTCGATGAAAAAGTGCGAAATCCAAGCCAGCGCATACGGAACCACGAATGCCAGCACGATCCACCACCAGTGCCGCGTCACAATCGCCCCTGCCAGGATCGCCCACCCAAGCAGTGTCCCCGCGCAATGCATCGCCCGGGTCGCCGCGTCGCTGTGCGCGCGTACATACTCAGGCCAGAATTCCCCAAAGCTCGCTTCACCACTCATTTCTAATTCCCTCCGCGCGGCACTCTAGCACCTTCCGAGTTCTCTCACAAAAACGAAAAGGGGGAGCCCAACTTCGAGCTCCCCTGCAAGAGTTATGGCTGGGCCGCTCTACCTCTTCCCCAACTGAATTTCTTTTCGTTGATTTGCTGTTCCCGGCCTGTTCGCGCTAAATTCTTCTAGAGACTCGGTTGTCGGTCACAAGGATCTGGCCCGCCTCACATTCCAGTGGCCTTCACCTCTCCGCGCAACCATTTCTGCCGGTCTCGCGTCCCACGATTCGGGAGGGCTCATGCACAAATACAGGTTCTATCTTTCCATTCTTTCGCTTGCCCTGCTTTTTGCGAATGCGTGCAACAAGCCAGGCGATGACACCATCACTACTGAAATCAAAGCCAAAATGTTTTCCGAGCCCTCGCTGAAATCCGCTTCCGTTAACGTCGCCAGTAAGAATGGCGTCGTAACGCTCACCGGAGTGGTGCCGGATGACACTGCCCGTCTTGCCGCTGAGCGCATAGCTTCCCAGACTAACGGCGTGAAACAGATCATTGACTCCACAACAATGGCTACTCCCGCACCTGTAGTCGCGGAAACTCTGCCCCCACCTTCGCCCAAGACCGCTCCTACTCCCCCAAAGTCTTCAGCCCGCAGGAAGCAGGCTGCCCGGGAGCCTGAATCCGCTCCTTCTCCTGCTGCTGCTCCCACTGCGGAAGCCACTTCGGCCGCAGCGCCCGAGCCACTAACACCCCCACCTGCACCTGCCGCCCCCGCGCCTCCTCCTCCCCCACCCCCGCCGCAGCCAGTCACCGTCACGATTCCGGAAAGCAGCATCGTCACTATACGCACCATCGATTCCATCGATTCCACTTCCAGCTCCACGGGACAGTTTTTTCGTGGCTCTCTCGATGCTCCCATCGTCGTTGGGGATCAAGTAGTTCTTCCCAAGGGCCTGAATGTGAAGCTCAAACTCGTCGAAGCCAGTTCTGCCGGCAAATTCAAGGGTCGCAGCGAACTCACTGTGTCCCTCGAAAGCATCACCTATCAAGGCAAGACCTACGCGCTCATGAGCACCGACGTTCAGCAAAAGGGTGGTTCGCGCGGCAAGCGCTCCGCTGCTGTGATTGGCGGTGGTGCTGCGCTCGGCGCACTGATCGGTGGACTTGCGGGCGGAGGAAAAGGCGCCGCAATCGGCGCTGGCGTTGGCGCGGGCGGAGGTACCGCCGTCCAGGCCATGACAAAGGGGGAAAAGGTTCGCATTCCTGCGGAGACGCGCCTCGATTTCACCCTCCATGCCCCCGTCGCCGTTACCTATATTCCACCCAAGAAGGTTTCTCGCGTCCCGCCGGCTGATGCCGATCAAACTCCTCCTGCGGATCAGCCCACGCATCCCTAAGTTTGAAGAACTCTGTGATGTGACGCTGCCTTTTTCATCAACTTGAGGGTTTAATCTGAGATCGAAGGGTGCCCCCCTCATCGCGTCTTTTTCCGAAGGGCGGGCCCTTCTTCTCTTATCTGATATCCCCATTCCCACCTAACTACATGCTCCCAATCGCAAACCTTCTTGACACACGTCTTGCCTGCATCCCATCCTCTTATTCCATGACAAGGCAAGATCTGCCCTTTTCCCGTCGTCGCTTCCTGCAATCTTCCGCGGGCGCCTCTGCTTTGGTAATCGCCTCTCGAACTTGGGAGCAATCTCCACAGCTGCCACCTTCTTTCTCTGCCCTCAAGCCGCTTGGCGATCGCGTCCATCCCATCACTCCTGACGAATTCCACTCCCGCCTTATTCGCGCTCAGGAGCTTATGATCCAGCTCGACCCTAAATTTGACGCCCTTCTCCTTGGCCCCGGCACTTCTCTCTACTACTTCACCGGCATTCGCTGGGGCCTCAGCGAACGCCTCCTCGCCCTCGTCATCCCTCACTCCGGCCAGCCACTACTCATTTCTCCCGCCTTTGAAGAAGGGCGCATGCGCGAGCTGATGCGTTATCCCATCGAGGTCCGCGTCTGGCAGGAGGACGAAAGCCCAACCAGGCTTGTTGCCTCTTTTCTCGCCGAACGTAATCTCCGTTCCGGGATCGTCGGCATCGAAGAAGCTCTTCCGTTCACTTTTTACGATCATTTCCGCGCCGTTGCTCCCAGTTTCGAGTGTGTCTCCGCCGATCCCGTCACGATTGCCTGCCGGGCGCACAAATCCACCCACGAACTCGAACTCATGCGCCTCGCTTGCGAGGCCACCTGTGACGTCTACCGCCAGGTGTTTCTCTCTCTGAAGGAAGGGATGTTGGAGGATGAGATTGGCCGCCTCGTCTCTGCCGGCTTTGCCAAGATGAATCTTCGCGGTGGCGCACTCGTTCTGCTCGGCGCTTCGGCCGCTCTACCGCATGGCACCAAGCAGCCCCAAAAATTAAAGGAAGGCGACGTTGTTCTGATTGACGGCGGCTGCCTGGTCGAGGGCTACGAGTCCGACGTCACCCGCACCTGCATCTACGGGGGAAAACCTTCGGAAAAGATCCAGCACGCTTACGAAGCTGTACGCAAGGCGCAGGATGTCGCTCTTGCCGCCGCACGAGCTGGCCACTTCTCCGGCTCCGTCGATGACGCCGCACGTGCGGTCATCACTTCCGCCGGCTTCGGCCCTGACTACAAATTCTTCACCCATCGCCTGGGCCACGGCATCGGCCTCGATGGTCACGAGCATCCTTATCTCGTTCGCGGCAGCAAAACCGTGCTTGAATCCGGCATGACCTTCTCCAACGAGCCTGGTATCTACATCCCCGGCGAATTCGGCCTGCGCTGCGAAGATGACATGGTCATTACCGCCGACGGCCCCGCCCAGCTTCTCACTCCCGGCTTCCAGGTCTCGTTGGAGAAGCCATTCGGTTGACACCGAGGTTGAATGGCGTCGAGGCTAGTTCGACGCCTTGCCGCTCAAGCGTGTGATCGCTTTGCGGGCCCGCTCCGCGTCACGGCCGTTGGCATCTTCTTGAAGATAGAGTCGGTATTCTTCCAGGGCTTCGGCCGGCTGCTGCTTCTCTTCCAGGGCAAGGGCAGCAACGATATGAACGCTGGCAAGACCGTCATGCGTGCCCGAGTGTGCCTTGCGCGCATGGGCGATCGCATCATCAAACTTGTGTAGTTGCAGCTCCGCATAGGCAGCGTAGGCTAGGGCCCACGCGTTCAGAGGATCGGCGGAAAGCGAGCGGGTTAGCAGATCATCCACCTCGTCAAATTTGCGTTCGCTGAGCGAGAGTTTCGCAAGGTTGCGATAGGCGGCCGCGAAATTGTCGTTGATCTTGATGGCCTTTTCGAACGCCGAACGGGCAGCTGCGGCATCTCCACTACTCGCGAGCGCCTGACCCAAACCATTGTACGCGAGGTCGTAGTCCGGATAGATGGCGATAGCCGCCTCGAAGTGCTTCCTCGCCCCTAGCCAATCTTTCTGATCCCCCGCATCCTTACCTTTCTGAAATTCCTTTTCCGCTTTGTTGGGTACCCTTAGCCGGTTGGCGGCGATCGATCCCAAGTCGGACGAGTTGGCGCTCGCCGCGACTCCCGAGGGGTCGGAGCTCACGACCACATTGACGGTCTTGTGCACCTCCACGGATTCAATCTCCAGCGCCTCGTTGAATTCCTGGATGCCAGGACCGTAAATGCGAAGTCGCTTTCTGCTTTGTTGGATAATAGTTGAGATGACCTTGGTTTGGAATTGCACCGCGCCCCCGTTGTCCGTATGGGCTTCCTTCTCGAGCGAGCCTGAGTCGTCGAGAAGCTGGACGATGAGGTTAGCACCAGCGGGATTTCGGTACCCGTCGATGTAAACTCGGACGATCAATTGGACGGAAGTTACCTGCTGTGACGGAGCGCGGGTGGCCGAAGGGGACGCCATCGCCAGCGGCAGCAGGCAGGCTGGCCCGAAAAAAATCGCTGACAAAACCTTGCCAGAACACATGACGTCTCCCTTTGCCACCGCTCGGAGTAGCTGCCAGCCTTTCAAGTGGGCGTCAAGACTTGAGCAAAAAGCAAGCAATTGGCGAGTCTAGCGCAGTCCTCGGGCACGAGGCACAAGTTTCCGCGACGGGTACCGCCTAGAGTGGGTTAGGGTACGATATCTATGAGAATTTGTATATAGCTCCATCTTTCCGAAGCGCCCCTCATTTCAATTGTAACTATTTTGTATATTCTTGTTGTTGACAAAGGGTTTACGTTGACACAACCCTCGCGGCTATTCACTTGCAAACAACTTAGACAAGCTTTTCTCCTTTGAGCGGTTGCCAGGATTTTGCACATTTTATTCACTTTACGCGGTCCAGATCCTTTTGGCGATTTGGTTGTGGGTTGGTCCCTAGGAGGGTGATTTATGCGTAAGCGTTTGACGTGGTTGGGTAGTGTGTTGGCCGTTCTTTTGGTGTGTGTACTGGTTCTCACAATGTTGCCGCCAGCTTTCGCTCAGGAAACCACCGGCGGCGTAAAGGGCTATATTAAAGACAAATCCGGCGCGTCCGTTCCCAAAGCAGAAGTGGAACTGACGAGTTCGGCCTTGCTAGTTCCCAAAAAGGCAGAGGCTGACAACGCGGGTTACTTCTATTTCTCTCTGCTTCCGCCAGGAAGTTACACGGTGACCGTCACCGCACCTGGTTTCCGCACCTTTAAGCAAACAGAAATTCCACTCACGGTCGGTGCACTTCCGACCATCGATATCAACATGGAAATCGGTTCGTTGTCTGAGGTGATTGAAGTTACTGGAAGGGCCCCGATCGTCGATGTGACCACCAGCAAGGTGGCCGTGGCCATCACCGAAACCGATATTGACAATCTCCCCAAGGGGCGGTCGTACCAGACCGTGATCGCCTTGGCACCGGGCGCTCGGCAAGAGCCTCTCCAGAGCTCGCGCACCGACCGGAATCGCCAGAACGGATTCCAGATTGATGGCTCCAGCGACAGCGAAAACACCTATCTCGTCGAGGGCATGGATACCAGTAACGTCGAACAGGGCGGCATCAAGCAGGGCGTCATCTTCGAGTTCGTCCAAGAAGTTCAGGTCAAGACCGCTGGAACCGAAGCCGAATACGGCGGCGCGATGGGCGGCGTTGTCAACGTCATCCAGAAGCGCGGCAGCAACGAATGGCACGGCGGCTTTTTGGCCCATTTCCGCAACGAGAAGTTAGATGCCAACGACCAGTGCACCACGACTCCTCAGCCCAGCTCGGCACAGACTCCTGCCGGACAGCAAATCAACTGCGGTCAGCGGTATGATCCTTCTACTTCGTCCAATGGCAATCCTCTTAATGGGCCAGTGCACGACCAGGCAACCAATTACTACATCCAGAAAAAGGACCCCAGCAGCACGGTCGAGGCCGGCTATCAGATCGGCGGCCCCATCTGGAAGGACAAGCTGTGGATGTTCTCCAGCTACATTCCCACCATTGACCGCCTCACCCGCACCATAAACTTCACCACAGTCGGCAATGTCGGCCCCCGCGCCTTTACGCGGAGCTATACGGCCCACAATATGTTGAATCGCTTAGACTACCAGCCCTTCAGTAAGCTGCATCTCTTTAGCGGCTGGCAGTACGGTTACTCCAGAATTAAAGGCCAGCTTCCCACCTATCCGGATTCAGCCGCGGGACAGGCCAATCCGATCGGCGGGAGCGATCCGTCCCAGTTCCGTTCTGATCGCGGCTCGGTCAACCCCAGCAACATCTTTAACTTCGGCGGCGACTGGACTCCCAATTCCCGCACCGTGATCTCCGTGAAGTACGGCTACTTCTACTACAACATGGAAGACCGCGGCCTGCCCTCTGGGATCCGCTACGTTTACCAGAACGACCTCACCGGCGGGGTCACGAAATCGCCAGTCGACAGCAGCATTCTGGTTCCGGCCGGCTCCAACTTTGCTCAACCGACTGGGTTCGCCAATATGGCCTCGAACTTGTCCACCAAGAACGACATCTTCTCTCGCAAGACTTTGGCCACGGATGCTTCTTATTCCGTCAGCAAGTGGGGCCAGCATAACTTCAAGGTGGGTTATGGCTTCAACAGGCTGTACAACAACATCTTTCAGAATTTCAATACCGCAGTGGTCAATCTGTTCTGGGGGCAGGTCTACACGCCTGTCTCTAGTCAGGGTACTACAAACTGCGCAGCCATCATTGCGGTCAACGGAGTCTGCGCAGGAACCGCCGGCTATTTCACCATCTCCGATGGCGTCGAGACCAACGGTATTGCCTCCAGCTACAACCACGGCATCTACGGCCAGGATTCCTGGTCCGTCGGTCATGGGTTGACGCTGAATTTCGGCATCCGCTTTGACAAGGAATTCCTGCCGCCTTACAGCCCAGGCAATCCTTCGATCAACTTCGGCTTCACCCAAAAGGTGGGTCCGCGCATCGGCGGGGCCTATGACCTCCTCCACAACGGAAAAGTGAAAATCTATGCCAGCTACGGCAAGTTTTTCGACATCATGAAGTACTCTTTGCCCCGCGGTTCCTTCGGTGGCGACTACTGGCATGATTGCATCTATGCCATGAACGTGGTCAATTACAACACGATCACACCGAGCAGCCCTGGCGGCCACTCCTGCGGGCCGGACAGCGGCCCCTCCGCCGGCGTCACCGTGGGCACGTTCATTGAGAATTACAACTGGCGTGCGCCCGCGGGCAGCACCACGGACCCTGGCGTGGACCCCAATTTGAAGCCCATGTCCCAGCACGAGTACTTGATGGGCGCGGACTGGGCCATCAGTTCCAAAATGGGCCTGGCGGTCCGCTACTCGCGAAAGCGTCTGGACAATGCCATTGACGACCAGTCCATAGACGATGGGGTCTATTACATTGGCAACCCTGGCCCAAACACCTACTCAAACCTGCTGCATCGGGCTCTGCCGGCCGCCGGATTCGTCACTCCGATCTGCCCGACATGCCCGAATGCACCCCAAGCCACCCGTAAATACGACGGGCTGGAGTCGCGCTTCACGTACCGCAGTTCCAAGCTCGTCGCACTGGTCAGTTACACCTACAGCAAGCTCAATGGTAACTACTCAGGGCTGACCGATACGGACATCACCGATGGCAACGGCGGCCGGCACAACGCCAACAACAACCGCAGTTTCGACCTTCCGGAAATGCAATACACAACCACCGGAAAAGTCGTCGACGGCCCGCTGGCAACGGATCGGCCGAACGTTCTGAACATGAGCGGATACTACCCAATCAAGTGGTTGGGGATGCTAACCACGGTTGGCCTCATTCAGACGGTCGCTCAGGGAAGTCCCAAGTCCACTTGCGTTCCGGTTGTGGATAGCGCTTCTTCTTGCCAGTTCTACGACCAGCGTGGAACTTGGGCCAACTTTGCCCAGGATCCCACCACGGGCGTCTTTAACCTCACCAGTGTGGAGCACGGGGCGCGTATGCCTTTGTACACACAGACCGACTTGAGCCTTGCTCATGGCTTCAAGGTGAGCAAGACCAATGAAGCCATGAGGCTGACCTTTGAATTCGACGCCTACAACCTCCTGAACCAGCACGCGGTTCTCTCTGTGAGTCCCGATCCCTTCCATGGCACTAACCAATATCTGAAGTTTGCTGACCCGACGAACCCCGCAGGAGCGAATGTCAGTAAGTTCCTGACGGGATACGACGTGGCGGCGGAAGCGACTGCCCAGGGGAATATGATCCTCAGCAGCCACTACGGGCTGCCGATCCTGCTCCAGAGTGCGCGGACCATGCGCCTGGGAGTCAGGTTCAACTTCTAAACGACCCTAAACCCTTAACC
>JBAVHY010000361.1:0-1653 GCA_049686315.1 Candidatus Acidiferrum sp.
ATTCAGAACTCAAGATCAGCCTCGCCAGCCACCGCGCCGCTTTGGGAGAGCAGCCAGTCCACATAGTCGTCGGCAACCGCAATGTTGGCCAGCGCCACCTCAATCAGGTCCGTGTCCGAATCAATTCCGGTGCGCCTTTTTGCTCTCGTCACGAGCGCTTCTGGCATTCTTCCCCGAACCACCTGGGTGCGCTCGCCACGCAGTAGTCCCTCCTTCTCGGCGATGACCATTACATCGCGCAACTTACTGGAGCGGGCGCCCCCCCCCTGCATCAATACATGTTTCCTTCTTCGTGAGGAACTGGATTGGACGCCACGCTTCACGACTCACCCCCTCCGAAAACACTCTGCATCACAATTCTCTGTAGCACAATATCAACATAATTGTAGCACACAGCGTTTAGCCGAAGCCTATCCGCCCGCGTCAATGCCATACGGTTTCAAGAACGTCTAAACCTTGATATGTCAGCTTTTCGTGTTAAACTAGACTAATCGAACTTAGTCTAAAGGACTAAACATGAAGACGGTCAACATTCACGAAGCCAAAACGCAGCTCTCAAAACTCGTGGAACAGGCGTCGAAGGGTGAGTCCTTCATTATCGCGAAAGCAGGGAAACCCATTGTAAAGGTTACGGCCCTCAGCTCTCCAACCGGTGCTGAGGTCCGCCGACTCGGCTTCATGGCGGGACAGATTTCCGTGCCGGACGATTTCGACCAAATGGGCCGCGAGGAGATTGAGCGGATCTTCGGTGACGGGGTATGAAGCTGCTGCTCGATACGCATCTTCTGCTTTGGGCTGCGGGCGAACCAGATCGACTGTCCGCGGAAGCACGCTCCTTGATCGACAATCCCGAGAATGAGGTTCTGTTCAGTGCGGCAAGTTTGTGGGAGGTGGGGATTAAGCGGGGGCTCGGCCGGCGTGATTTTAGGGCGGACGCCCGGCTGCTGCGTCGCGGCCTGCTCGACAATGGCTATAGCGAGTTGCCGATTGTCAGCGATCACGTTGTCGCCATCGAGAGCTTGCCGACACTTCACAAGGATCCGTTCGATCGCGTGTTGGTGGCACAGGCGACCGTTGAGGGTGTCACGCTGCTTACCATCGATCCTCAGGTCGCGCAGTATCCCGGGTCCATCCGGAGGCTGATTATGGCTTAAGCCATGATCTCCGCTCCATCTGTTGCTGTACCTTCGCGAAGCGCTGCTCCAAGTCCGTTTGCTCGATCGCGCGGCTGTCTGGCCGGGGTGCAGCCCTTTTCTCGCATTTTCTTCCGGCGGCACATCCCTTTCGGTTCTCCATAATTCCCTCGCTCATCAGCTGTTCGAGTTTCCAAAGCGCTTCTCGAACTCCGTTTTTTCGAATCCCCTAGCTCCAGGTTGCATTAGAGGAGCCAGTCCCGCGGCAATCCCGGGGTGAAGCTTGCCGGCGTAGATATCGGAGCAGTCTGCCGCAGATGCATCCAGGACCATTCAACAATATAACCATTTCTGTTATATTATGAAATCCGACTGGACAGAGGGGGACAGAAGGAATTGATATGGACGGGAATGCACTGAAAGAAGCGCGCCGGAAGAAAAAATGGACACAAGAGCAAGCTGCCCTTGCACTTGATGTGACCCAGGCTTATTTGTCGATGCTAGAGAAAGGGCGTCGTCC
>JBAVHY010000362.1:0-20060 GCA_049686315.1 Candidatus Acidiferrum sp.
TAGGGGCGCAGCATGCTGCGCCCCTACGAGCAAGATCCATCCGTAGAAGCGCTGACGCTGGCCACAACGCAACAACACCGGCGCTATGCGCCGCCAATTCCTCAAGCGTGACCGGCCGGCCATCGCCTTCCACAAATGTTTCCTGGCCCAATTGCAACGCGCCCAAATGCCGCAGCGTGGTCAACCGGCACAAATTGCTGTATCCTGCCGCATCCGCGGCCAGCAGAACGATCGATACGCTCGGCGAATTTCGCGTTTCGTTTTTCGCTCTTCGCAACCCGCCATTCGTCACTCGCCGCTCGCCGCCTGTTTCCACATCAAGCACGACGCCGACAATCGGCTTCAAGCCCGCTTCTTGCGCCTTCTGGTAAAACGGCACCGCCGCATACATTCCGTTCGTGTCGGTCAGCGCCACCGCAGGCATCTTCTGCTCCGCCGCAGCGGCAATGATCTCTTCCGGGGGATTTAGGCCCCGCAGGAACGAGTAGTGGCTGTGACAACGCAAATGCACGAACATGAAAGCGACCTGTGGCAACGAGCAGCGACCGGCGGGAAGACGATCGGAGACGTCGAAAGTGCAACCAGTAGAGGGAAGGGAAGTCCGAATTCGTAAAATCTGTAGCTCAGGCTTCCGCCTGAGGGTTTTCATTTTTGTAGTGGCCGGTCTTTAGACCGGTCAATCGTTCACCGCGAAAGGCACGGGGTGGACAGCACCAGGCCGTTCTCCTTGGTGGCGTAGTGCTCGCGCAGCTCCAGGCCTTTGCCGTAAAACACGGCGTTCCAGCCGTAGCGCCCGCGCACGCGGTCCACTTCGCGGTTCAAGTACCAGCGGCGGTTCGCATCGGTATCGAACAGCTCGTTCTGGCGGCGGTCGGCGTCTAGATTGGTTACGCTTACGCCAACCAGGCGGATGGCCACGCGCCGCGTAAACAATTTCACAAACAAATCCTTCGCCGTGGCGAGCAATTCGCGCTCGTCATTGGTTGCGCGCGCCAGGCGCAGGGTCTGGTGCGCGGAAAAGTGGTCCACATAGCGCAACCGCAGGCCCATCGTGCGCGCCTGGTTGCCGTGCTCCCGCAGCGTCCTGCCGATCCGCTCGCTCAAATATTCCAGCAAGCCGCCGATGAATTCCGTGTCAATCGTGCCGCCTTCAATAGTGGTTTCACGCGAAATCGATTTGGGCGTGGACAGCAGTAGCACCTCGCGTCCATCCAGCCCGCGCGCGCGTTCCCAGATTTGCTGGCCAATGGCCTCACCAAACGCCGCCATCAGCACCGGCTTCGGAATCAAGCGCAATTGCCCAATTGTGGTGACACCGCGCTCCGCCAGCGCTCCGGCGTGCGTGTGCCCGATGCCGTGCAGCTTCTCGACCGGCAGCGGCGCCAAAAACACTTCCTCCGTGCCCGGCTCGATGATGCGGAATCCGCGCGGACGCTGCAGCCGCGAAGCAATCGACGCCACCACTTTCGTGCGTGCCGCGCCCACAGACACGCCTAAGCCCGTGCGGCCCAGAATTTCCGCTTGCAGCCGCCGAAGCGCCGCCTCGTAATCGGGATACAACCGCTCCGTGCCCGCAAAATCCAAGTAGAAATCGTCCAGCGCCGCTGTTTCCACCGCCGGCGTGTAGGTTTCCAGGATGCGCCGCGCGCGTTCGGCAAAATCCGCGTAGTGCTCGTATTGCCCGGGCACGACAATCGCCTTCGGGCAGATGCGCAGCGCGTCGCGAAAGCTCATGGCCGTCTTCACGCCGCGGAATTTCGCTTCGTAGCTGGCCGAAGCCACCACGCCGCGGCCCACCAGCACGGGCTTGCCGCGCAGCTTGGGATTCAGCACCTGCTCGACCGAAGCGAAGAACGCGTCCACGTCCACGTGCACGATGTGCGGCGTTTTCTCCGCTTGCCCTGAGCTTCGAAGGGCCGCGCGCGCTTTGCCCAGCCCCAGCCAGTTCGTGGGAAACCAGGAGCGCTCTTCTGGCGCGGAAGTTTCCTGCGGGGCAAAATGCTCTTCTTTTTTAGGGGGTCGGAGCTTCAGCTCCGACATAGGAGATTCGAGACCATTGGGCTTCAGCCCCTCAGGACTCCTGTCCTCAATCACCGCGCTCTTGGGTTTTCCTGTAGGGACCGCCTTCAGAGGCGGTCCGCTCATCGTGGGGGCTACGTTTTCGACACAGGCGTCCATGGCAGCTCCTGGCAGGGAAGGGGAACCTGGAGTAGTTTTGACGGGTGGCATCCGGCTCGGGAGAGCCCGAAGGCAATGGAGCCGAAGCCACCCGTTTCCCGTTTCCTCTACCAGAGGCAACTATAGGCGAACAAAAAGCGAAAGTCAAGAGCTTTGCGTCAATTTCCTTTAAGGGTTGAGGGACGATGAACTCTTTGGCGTAAAGAACACCACTTCCATATCCCAAACGGCTTTCATATTGGCGAGGCGCGGGTCATCTGGCAGCTTCGGGAACTCAGCCTCCTTCAGATACTGTTGGGCATCGGGAATGAACTCGCCGTCCCCTGAGAGCACTTTCATCTTCTTCACTTTTCCATCGTGCCCGACTTCAATCTTGATATGCACAATCGCGTCAATTCCCGGCCCTTTCGTATCATTCCGAAAGGCTTGAGCTTGAACCGTTCGTCCACGTATGACCTTCGGCGGAAGCGACATCGGTCCTCGGGTCGCGTTTAGCCCTTCTGCCCAGAATGGATACGTTCCGCCAATCATCCGAAATCGTCCAACAAGATAAATAAACGAGCTCACCCATGAGGGATTGCCGAGTTTCGGATCATTTACTGTTGAGAGGAACCGGTAGTTCTCTACTCTCACGGCATCTTTTGGCCGCGGCACGAGCCCTTCGAATCCGACGTCCGAAAGCGGCGGTGCATTCTGCGACTCCTCCACTTTCAAGGCAAACTCGGGATACTTGCCGAAGTTCCCTGTTACCCACCAGACATGAGATTTAAATTTCTCAAGTGCTTGCTGATAGGCTTGTTGCTCTTGCACCGCGTCATCGGCAACAAAATGCGCCGAGATCCATCCATTCGCGTCGGGTATGCTCAGCGTATCCAGGGCTTTGTGAATTGAGGGTTCGTCACTCGTGCGCACAACCTGGAGTATGTCCGCAAATTGTTCTTCGATGCCGGCCCGTGAGTCAGCATAGGTTTTTGTTGCTTGCGTCGTACCGTTGTCTAGCGTTTGTGATTTTGTCCCAACTGCAAGCATGACCCCACAGAACACAGCGCACAAGGCCGTTTCCTTCGTTGACGTCATCTTTGATGGTCCTCCTCGCCCTTAGTTCGGGCTGGCAGTTCATCGCCGGCACGGGGTCGCTTGCCGCCGCGGCGCCTCATGAGCTTGTCAAAAGCCTTGAAATCAGCACGGGCTTTGCGGCTACCGAAGAACTCCGCCGTTTGCATCGCGGAGAGCTTTTCCGCCACTGCCATGGCAACGAACTGGTTGATGCTCGTCCCATCTTCTCTGCTCTGCTGTTCCACTGCTTTTTTCAGCGAACGAGGCAAGCGCAAAGGATGAGTCTTCGTCTCGGTCATTGCCTGTTCCCTCCACTCGAACTGCTTTCTGTCTCTACGCGTTAGCCGCACGCAATGTTCGCTTTGACACCATCACTGCGGCCTTGGTTCGACATCGTGTTGCGCGGCTAAAGTAAGGTACCATTTGCTGTTGAAAGGAATGGCTTTCAGGTTATCACCAGATTCACCGCAATTGGTAACCCCCCGAAGACTTCAATGAAGAAAATCGTTTCCAGAGTGCTGGTTGCCTCAATTTCCATTGCGGTGTGCTCCTGTGGTGGGGGCAGCCCGAGCGGCAACGGATTCGGCCAGGGCTGCAACGCACAGCAAGGAACTATCTGTCAGTTCTTGAGCGTAAACGGCACCAGCCGCACGTACTTGCTCCATGTTCCTTCCAATTTCCAGAAAAACTCCGGCGCCCTCGTTATCGTTCTGCACGGATCGGGTGGCAATGGGTTGGGAATGGAAATCGGGACCGGATTCAGCAGTCTCGCCGACAAGGAAGGGTTTGCAGTTGTCTATCCGGACGGCTTGTTCGAGTCGAACGGCGGACAAACGAACTGGGCCTTTTTCTTCAATGATTTCACCGACGACGTAGGTTTTTTTCGCCAACTCATCGGCGTGTTGCAGTCCAGCGTTCAGCCCGATCCCAAGAAAATCTACGTGACTGGCCTTTCCGCCGGAGCGTTGATGTCCCACCGCCTCGGCGTGCAGCTCTCCGATCTGATAGCTGGGATTGGCGTGGTCGAAGGCGCGCTATTCTACAATGTGTCCGTTAATTCGTCGCCCGTTCCACCCGCGCTCGCGCCGGCCTCCGTTTTGATCCTTCACGGCGATCAGGATACAACCATCCCGTGCTGTGGCAGCACAAGTATTGCGTCTCAAGACCAAACGTTCGGCTATTGGACGGGAGCTTCGGCGGACAATTGCTCGACCTTTGACACCACGGCACTGTTGTGCGACAGCCAAGGAAACATCACGTCGCTTGTGGAGAAAGATGCTAGCAATTGCAGCGCGAAGACGGAGGTAAAGTTCTATAAGCTCGTCGGAGGAGTTCACACCTGGTACACGAGCCCCATGGACGTCGCGGGCCAAATCCCCTTCAACCCGGATTTCAATTCCACAACGGGCATAACCACCGCTGAGATCCTTTGGAACTTTTTTGCCGCTCACCCCAAACTATGAGCGATGCGTTGATCTTCAGAATCAGGAAGTGGCGCGTGGCGGGTTCGATCGTAACGATCCGAAGGCTGTCCGAAAGGTCCATTGCGCGGGGTTGTGGAGGCGCTATCCTAGCGGCAGGATGGAATCCCTTCGCAACGCGGTTGCGGGCTTGCTGGCGACCCTGACAATTGCTTGCGGGTTTTGTACGATTGCGCTGGCGCAGACTCCGGCCCATACGCCTGCCGACGATGCGGCGCTCTCCTTGGCCATTTGCCCGATCGTTTATCCCTTGGATCAATCTCCTTCGGAACGCGGCTATCATTACACGTTTTATGGCAACGGATTTTTCATCAACAAAGACGGCTATTTGCTGACGGCCGCGCACGTCCTCAGCCAGTTAAGCGACGCGCAGCCGTACATCGTGATGCGCTTGCCGATGGCGCCGCCCCGTTTGCTGAAGGCCATGCTGGTAGCCGTCGACCGGGATCACGATGTGGCGCTTTTGCGAGCCACGCCAAATCCATTCGAAGGCAAATATCAAGTGCGATTCCTGCCGCTGGCGGTCGACAGACCCGCGCGCGAGCAAGCCGTTCTAGCCGCGGCGTTGCGCCCTTCGCGATTGAAGGATCCACACACGTTCGACGCATTTGTCGAAGACCGTCCTACTGGGCAAGTGCTTGCCTACGAATTTTCGCAACTCGACAAAGGCAGTGAAGACACCGAATTGCTTCTTTTCAGCCACGATGTTTTGCTGGGCGATAGTGGCGCGCCGGTGGTTTCCGCTGATTCTCAAACCGTGGTGGGACTGGTCGAGGGGCGCTGGCTGCGTCTGAACGCGGCCGCGATGGCAGCAGCCACAAAGCGAGCATCGAGCGGAGTGGCCGCCGCGGTGCCAATTCACTACGCAATCGCATTGCTGCAGCAACAGGGCGTAGCCTGGCACAGGCTGAAGGAAGATGCCTCTTCTAAGGCGCCTAGCCCTTGAAGAACACTGTCCGCAAGGTATAGAACAGCAGGCCCGAAAGCATCATGGCGGCGGGCAGCGTCAGAACCCAGGCGAGCAAAAGGTTGCGCACCGTGCTCATCTGCAGCCCCGACGAATTGGCGAGCATGGTGCCGGCCACGCCGGAGGAGAGCACGTGCGTAGTGCTGACCGGCAATCCCAGGCCGTCCGCCGCACCAATGGTGGCCATCGCGGTGATTTCCGCGGCGGCTCCTTGCGCGTAGGTCAGATGGCTCTTGCCTATTTTTTCGCCCACGGTGACGACGATGCGCTTCCAGCCAACCATGGTGCCGAGGCCCAGAGCCAGCGCGACCGCAACCTTCACCCACATGGGGATAAAGCGCGTGGCTTTGTCGATATGGCCCTTATAATTCTTCAAGACCGCTACATCGGCGGCGGCAATCGCAGGTTTCCCGGATTTCTGCATCAGGCGCAACGCTTCGCTGACGAGGTACATATCGTTGCGGAAGTTGCGCACATGCTGGTGAGGCACCTGCGCCAGTTCCTTGAACTGCGCCATTTCCGTGCCGATGTCGTTGATCAACACGCGTAGCGCGAGCATGGTGGCGGGTTTGAACTCTTTCGTGCGAACGTAATCCGTCACGTCATCGCGCGGATCGCCGACCACCGCGGAAGCCTCCACATATTTCCCCACGGTGTCCGCCGCCTCCCGCGACACGGCCACAAAATCCTGCGATTGCCGAGCGGTCACCGCGTGATTCAGCGCGTAGGTTGTGGGCACGGTGCCGATCAAAATAAGCATGATCAGCCCCATGCCCTTCTGTCCATCGTTTGAGCCATGGAAGAAGCTCACGCCTGTGCACGTCAGAATCAGCATGCCGCGAATCCAGAAGGGAGGCGGCTCCGTGCCTTTTGGCGCTTCGTAGAGCCTTTTATCCCTGATCACGGCTTTCATGGTGAGAAACAAGACAACGGCTAGGACAAACCCAAAAATCGGCGAGAGCAGCAAGGACTTTCCGATGTTGGCGGCCTGCGCCCAGTCCACGCCGCTTGTGCCGCTCTTTACGCTCATCAACTGATTGGCAATGCCGACGCCGATGATGGACCCAATCAAGGTGTGTGAACTGGAAGCGGGCAGCCCAAACCACCAGGTTCCCAGGTTCCAAAGAATGGCCGCGATCAACAGCGCAAACACCATGGCGAAACCCGCGCTGCTTCCCACCTGCAGGATGAGTTCCACGGGCAGCAGAGACACGATGCCAAACGCCACAGCTCCTGTGGAAGTCACTACGCCAAAGAAATTCCAGAAACCCGACCATACGACCATACCACGGCGATGTTCGGGTCCAACGAGTGCGTGTAAATGACCGTGGCCACCGCGTTCGCGGTATCGTGGAACCCGTTCACAAACTCGAAACCCAGTGCCACAAGCAACGCAATTCCCAACAGGACATAGGGCCATGACGAACCGAGGGTTACGTCCCCAAGGTCTCGGGAAATGCTGGCCCCAATAAAAATCAGTCCTGCAATCAGCACCAAACCAAAAACCAACATGCCCACGCGGCCTGGGCCGCGGCTGAGTTTCTCTGCGATTACATGGGAAGACGGAGACGTGGTGGCAGTGGCCATGGCAATCCTTTCAGGAACGAGACTCGACAAGTTCCCAGGGAGGAACGGGTTCGAAGCCACTCTTATAGTTGCGAATTGTTAACCGCGGATGAACGCCTAGAAAACGCGCCCTAGCTGAAAGAACCACTTTTGGTGCCCGGTGTCGCCGACGCTGCCGCCGACAAACACTGGTCCGAACGCGGTCTCGGCAAGCAAACCGGCAGCGACGTCCCCGGACAGCCGGGGAGCAGGGAACGGATCGCCGTACATTTTGCCAACTTCGCCGAACCCGCTGAGATACACCTGTTTCCCCACGAACCGTGGCAGCGTGAAGATCTTTCGCAGGTAGCCTATTCTGCCAGTGAAATATTGATTGCCAAGGAGTTCATTCAATCCATAGGCGCTGAGCCGGCCTACACCGCCGAGGAAAAATTGTGGAACTCCCGTGTTGCGGAAACCGAAGGTGGAACCGCCTTCCGCAATGACGAAGATCGAATCGCGGCGATGGAAGACGGGCTGGAAGTATTGCGCCGTCATCACCAGCGAGGGAAAGGCTTCCGTGGCCCCGGGAAAAGAATCATAGAAGTAGAAATTCGATTGGGTGTAGAAACCGTGAGTCGGGATGACGGCCTCGTTGGTGCGATCCAGGACGTAACGCACATGGAGCGCGCCGGTGCGGCCGCCTTTTGAGGCGAATTCCGGAGTGCCGAGGCGAAGCGTGGCATTGTAATACCCGATGCCGTATCCGGCGCGCAATTCGCTGAAGCGGTTGAATCCATAGCCTAGATCTATCCCCGCCGACACGCGGTCCAGCCGATAATCAGCTTTCGGATCGCTCTTCCCGTAAATGAGGAAGGTGGTTTGACTTGTCTTCACAAATGGATCGAAAAACCATTTGCTGAGGGAATAGAACGGAGTGTAAAGCTCGCTGGCGATGCCGTACGTCTGGCCGACCTGCACGTCGGTGCGCCACTCCGAGCGGTAGCCCGCCACATCCATGAACGTCAGCCGGCCGCCGAGCGTGTACGTCACATCGTCTGTCTGCGTCCCATCAACCGAGAAGGACGGCTGGATGACAGGCGGCGCGTAGCTTTTTTCGTGCACGCGCACCACCAACCCCGTTCGACCGCCTTCCTGGACCAATTGATAGGTGGCGCTGTCATAGCGCCCGACGCCCGTCAGGCGCGTCAGTAGTTGATCCAGTTTCGGAATATTCAATGGCTTTCCCACCAGGGGATTCAGAAGCTTCTGGATGTTTTCCTGGGCTCCTCTTTCGGCCACGCCTTCAATTTTCAGGAACTGTGGTGTGCCGAAACTCGTGAGCATGCGCGATTGTTTCTGCCGGATATATTCCGCCCAGGCGTCGTCGTCCAATTCGTAAGGCTTCAGAAACGGTGCTTTCGCCGCCGCAGCCTCGTAGCCAACCTTGATCAGCGCGTCGGTCTTTTGGTAGTCCGTGGCGCTGTACGCCTCCACGTTGACTTTCACCACCAGATCCGTGCCCTCCATCCCCTTCAACTCGGTCTCGGCAATCACCAGGGCCACTGACCTGCCGAGTATGCTGAACGCAGATTGAATCTCTTTCGCTGTTGCCTTGGAGATTTGCAAGTGCACACCAATCACGACGTCCGCACCCATTTTGCGCACCACGTCGCTGGGCAGGTTATCCACCAGCCCGCCATCCACGAAAATCTGCTCTCCCCGGCGCACGGGGGCAAAGAAGCCGGGAATGGCCATCGTGGCGCGCATGGCGTCGGACAGCGATCCATCGCGAAAAACGTATGCCTCGCCGGACACCAACTCCGTGGAAACGCAGCGAAAGGGAATCGGCAAATCATCGAACGAAGGAATGCTGGAGTACGGCAGAGTCTCCCGGTCTGTCAGCAGATTGACCTGGTGACCGCTGTTGAGCCCGGGAGGCAGCGAGGCGCCGTTTTTCAATCCGATCTGGAGGGTGTTGGGCACGTCTCGCGCATCTTCCTTGCGACGAAAGGATAAATCCTGGTAAGGCGTTCCGCTGGCGAGCAGCAAGGTCCAATCCGCTGACTTCACAATTTGCTCCAGTTCATCCGCGGACCTGCCGGTGGCGTAGAACCCTCCCACCAATCCGCCCATGCTGGTTCCCGCCAGATAGTCCACAGGGATGTGGTGCTCTTCGAACCACTTCAGCACGCCGATGTGCGCTTCACCCAGGGCGCCGCCACCCTCGAGAGCGACCCCAATGGACGGCCGAGCTTTGCGCGCAGGCTTGGTTTCCGCGGCGGACTGCGAGTCCGTGGGTGGAGGCGCGGGAAGGCCCTGCGCAAAACAGGAAAATGAGACCAGGAATAGCAAAGACGGAACGAATGTTCGCAGATGCATGGAGAATTCCTTGGAGATTTCGGGGGCGGTCCGAAATTCGATTCAGTTTCCTCTACCGGGCACTAGCTGACAAGGATTTTGGGTCGGATTCGCGTCAATCGGATTGCTCTCTAATGCGTTCTGCGGTGCAGCGCTGGCTTTCATGCCAGCGCTTTGCGTCCCCTGCAGGGAGATTCTGCTAGACGTTTGCTTCCTCTTCGGGATGTCGCTGCCGGTGCGCAAGTCCTACGCCGGAAAGCACCAGCACTCCTCCCACAATTTGCGCCAGGGTGAGCGACTCCCCGAGGAGCGCTGCCGCCATGAGCGCCGTCAAGGGCCCCTGTGTCAGCAAGCTGATGGAGGTAATCGTAGCTGGCAAGTGGCCTAACGCATAAGTCAGCGCTAGGTAGCCGCCAAGCTGGGAGATCAATCCCAAACCCAGAATGGCCCAAAGCGTTCGACCGTGCGGCACTCGCAGCGAAATCCCCAGCAGAAGGTTGATCAGGAAAAGCGCCACCGTGCTCGAAATCATCGCCAGGCGCAGAAAGGCCAGCGTGCTGGTGGAGGTCCTCACACGTTCCGTGGCCAACAGGTACACCGCAAAGCATGCCGCGGCCCCCAACGCCATTAAATCTCCCACTCCAAATTGAACGTGTCTGCCGAGATCAGCCCAAAGAATTACCAGTGTACCGGCAATGGCCATGAGCAGGCCGAGCCAGAAAGCCGCCTGCGGGCGCTTTCCGAAGACTAGCCAACTCAACAGACCCACCACAATCGGCGTGTTATTGCCGAGCAGCGTCGCGTTCGCCGCGGTCGTTTTCAGTATGGAGGTGTTGTAGAGCGCCAAATCCAGCGCGAAAAACAGTCCGCCGAGTGCGATGATCGAAAGCATTCGCCCGTTTAGCCGCGTACTTCCACGGTTAAACAGGAACGTGGGCAATAACACCACTGCCGGGATCAACATGCGATAAAACGCCGACGCCGGTCCGGGGATATCCGTCCAACGCACAAAGATGGCAGACCATGCGATGCACACGATCCCCGCAACTAACGCCAAATATGCCGGCAGCACGCGAGGTCCCACTCTCTCTATCGTTGCCTCGCCCGCTTTGATCTGTGCTTCCGTTTCCACGGTTGTTCCCCAATTCCTGCCCGAAGCAGTATCCCACACGCTGTCAGAGCGTACAGGTGCCGATTTGGCCGCTTCACCCGCCCCGCCCATTGCCGCAACATTCGCGGGCAGCTAGGGTTAAAAAAGAATGGCTAGGCCATGCCTTAGCCGCTCACTGCGCGGCATCTCCATGACTATCGCAAACGCTCCCAACCCGGTTCCCGCTTCCGAAAAGCCCGTCAGCGCCTGGGTCTGGGCGTTTCGCTGCCTCCGGTGGTCCACTTATCTCGCGGCATTAATCACCTTGATCCTGCTCCTACACAAGACTCCGCCTCCCTCTGTTCAATCTTCGCCACAAGCGGCCGCGCGCGCTGAGGAAAAGCTGGAACAAGTTGAGCAATCGGCTTCGAGGGGCGAGCCTGCCGCGCTCCGTTTGGACGAAACGGAACTCAACTCGCTCCTGACTTCGCGCCTCGCCAAAGCGCAAAGCCCAAATGTTTCCTCTTCTCCCCCGGCTTCGGGCGGCAATGATGCCCCTTCCGCGGGTGATGTCGAGCAAATGCGCTCAAATGTTCGCGACGTTAAAGTGCAGATGGAAGGCGACCGCGTGAAAGCGTATGTGGTCTTCGATGTTCACGGCAAGGACATGACCCTCGAACTGGTGGGCCGGCTTGGCAGCAATGACGGCTACCTGAAGTTTGAACCGGTCAGCGGACAGATTGGCTCGCTGCCCATTCCACAGTCCACCCTCGAAACCGCCGTGCAGCGATTGATGGATTCGCCGGAAAATCGCGACAAGCTCAAGCTGCCCGCGGATGTTTCCGATCTGCACATTGAAAATGGCGAACTCGTCGCCACCTACAAGTGAAGCCCGTTCCTTCTAAACGCGCGTGTTCCTGGTAATCGTCGTAGCCCAGAAAATCCAAAGAGCCGTGCAAATTCCCAGTGAAAGGCGCTCGTCCAACACCGCCGCCAAAGTCGCCAACAGGTACAACGGTGGCCCAAACATGTAGCTATGGCACGTCTTGGCCACAAATTCCGCTGAAGCACTCGGGGAAAGCAGGGGCTTGCGAAACGCCGCGCGAATAAACAAGTAAAAGCATATCGCGATGAAGACGAACGTGCCTGCATAGAACCCTGCCGCCATCTTTGCCGCGGGAGTCCGCAAATAGGACGAGAGGATGGAGGTAGGGTAGGGAACAAAGGTAATTCCAAGCAGCAGGCAGCCATTCGCAAAATGAAGCCAAGCATCCGTGCGGCGCACGACGCGCAAAATGGCGTGATGATGCACCCACATGATCAGGATGGTGAAAAAGCTGGTGACCAATCCGACGTAACTCGGCCATTGCCGCAGCAATGCCTTTCCGAGGGCCGCGGGAGATCCCCCCGCTACGTTTAGGTCGGGAACCTTTAGTTCCAGGACGAGCAGCGTGATCGCGATAGCAAACACCCCGTCGCTGAACGCCTCCAGTCGGCCCGTTTCCTTTTCTTCTTGTGGCCTTGCGACGTGTTCCGGCATTGCCGCGCACCCTCCGTAACGAGGCAATGAGCGTAACATTGCAGCCGCCGAAATCGAAGACACGGGTCAGCACGGAAATGACCAAGTATTCCGAGTTGTACACGCATTGAATAATCAAAAGTGTTATTCCGAGTGAAGCGAGGAATCTGCTTTCTCTGCTGTCGTGACAGATGCATCTTCGCCGAAGCTGCATTTTCTCGCATCAAGGACCACACAAACCCGTCATTCCGAACGGAGTCCGAGCAGTCAGGAATCCCTCTTGACTTCGGGTTTCCTGTGAACGCAAAAAAAAGCCGGGCGCGCCGGGGACGCGCCCTGCTTGTGCACCGATGAAGGCATGTTATTGCTGAGGTGGTTGCGTTTGCTGCGCGTTGCCAGAATCGGAAGGGGTGGTCGAAGATGTTTGGGAAGATGCAGTGGGCGACGCAGAGGACGAACTCAGCGCGGTCAGTTCCGATTGCTTGTACCTGGGCGAGCTCACATAGCCGTGCACCACGTTCTTCTCGATCTTGTTTACCACTACCTGCACCGGCTGCCCCCCGCTCTCGGTGTGAATCCAGATAGGCTCGTACAAATTGACCTTCTTCTTGCTCAGTTCGTTGTCGTCCACAATCATGGACAGGTCGTAATTCTTGTGCTTGGTGTCCGCTTTACGCAAGGAAAGCGTCAGCGGCCCAAAACGCTGGAACTGTTTCGACTTCGAAAGATCAAACTCGAAATAGCTTCGCTCGCCGCGCTTTTCCAGCGCCACGAGCTCTTCGTGGGTCTTGGCGATTGAACCGTTCAGTTCGTCTCGCGTGGAGCTAAGGGATCCTTCCAGATCCGCGCGGTTCTTCGCTATGGCGTCCTGCGCCTCCTTCAGTTGCTTTTGCTGCTCTTCCAATTGGGTCTTCAATTGGGCATAGGTCTTGTCCCCGGGGGCGCGCCGCTTAGCCGTGGAGTGCTTCGCAGGAGCCGGCTTGGCGGAAGCCACAACTGCATGAGAGGTTCTGGCCGGTTGCGTGGCTTCCTCCGTAACCGGGGTGCTGGAACTGGCAGGTCCCGCGGGAGTTGCGGCAGTTTGAGCGGCGGTCATCTCACTCAGCTTGGCCTCCAGAGTATTGACTTGCCCCTGCAATTGACTCATCGAGGTGTTCGTAGCCACCGCTTGTTCCTTCAGTTCGTTAGCCAAGCCGCGCTCACGCATGCCATAGATCATGGAGAACCCGACAATTACCAGCAGCGCGATGACTGCAATCATTAGCCACTGGTTTGATCTGGGACGTTCGTTGGACCTCTCATGCTCATTCATGTTCTGTTCCTCATAGGGTTCCATTGCAGTCCTCCCCGCTTAGATTCCAAGCTTCACGAAAGTTTCAGTACAAAACGACTTGGCGCCGGAGAGCAGCTGGGGTTCTCGTACAGGAGTTTTCGTTTTCAACGGTTCGAGACGGACGCCCACGTGTTCCATAGCAAGTTGGAGGCCAGGTGGAAAAGGTCGGAGCCAGCTAACCATTGTGCCGTAAAGCAGTTGCATGCCACGACGGAGCGGAAACAATAAGCAAAGGTACTAGAACTGGAATTTCCTCCTCCGTCCCGCGAAGAGTTTATCTACTCCAGAAGCCATAGGCTTGGGTGTGAAAGGTAGTTTCAGGAGTTCCGACCTTCCGGGAATGGGAAGCGGCCGAGCGCGCTAATCACGAACTCAATTAGTGCGGGAAGTTCACCGAGTCCCGGACTCGTTCCGCCTGCAGCAGATGACGACGTTCGTGGCTGACAATGATCTCGAGTCCAGTCCCGACCGCGAATCGAATTCCCGGGACAAGAGGATTCCAAAACCGAATGCGGTTTACGTCCTTGCCGCGCGTTCGGACGATGAGTTCGCGGCACGACTTGTTGCCGGACAGGAATCGATCGAGAACAGCAAGGTCGGCACGAGCTGCGGGCCTGATCTTGCGTGGCGCGGGAACACGTTTGCTGTTCGGCGAGGGCTCGACAAAGCTGCGGATAAACCAGCCCCCCAACCAACCGGGAGTGATCTGCTCCACCGGAGAATCCGGCTTCTCTTTGAGCGCAGCGGATATCGACGTTAGATAGGCTTCGTTCGTGAGGCAAAGATGTTCAAGGCACTGTCCAACGCTCCACGAGCCCGGCGCCGATTGCCAATTGAGCTGTTCATCGGTGAGTCCTGCAGCCAGCGCTTGCGCGGTCTGATCATTTGCGCTTAGCTCAAAGGCAAGCCGGATGGACCAAGCAGGCGCGAGTGCTTTCTGTGGTGCGGCCATAGGGTGACAGCAAGAGATTATAGACTAATACGCCTGGCAAATGCGCTTCTCGTCGACGTACATCCGGCGAAAGGACATGGCCGAGGAGAAACCGGAACCTTTACAAGTTCACTGCCAACGGGTGCCCTTCGCGAATGCAATAATTGGGCAATCACTCTATCATCCTGAGTGCAACGGCCATTTGTCCCTTGACTATGCAACGGGCATTTTCTAGGATGAGGCAGCTTTTGACCCTTGGGTCACCACGCGGACCCGAGCTTACCTCCCGTTGTTGTGGGACCAAGATGAAATTTGCCCGCAGATTGTTTCTGTTATTGTCCTTCCTTGCGCTCGCGGCAGAGGCTCAGGAAATTGGCAAGCTCACTGTGCTTGAAGGTTCGCTGCGTCTCATCCGCGGCGTATCCCTCTATTCTGGTAGCGTAGGCATTCCTCTAGAGCAGGGAGACATCCTTGAGAGTTCGGAGGCGGGTTTTGCTCAACTGGAATTTCCAGGTGGCCCGATCGTGGCCTTGGGGCCTTCCACGCGGCTATACATCCTTCAATTTGCTCCTGCTACGGCCAAAACCAAAGCTGCACATTTCGTTCTGCTAAGTGGGTGGCTGAAGGCCGAGCCAAATTCGGCGGCCGGTACCTACCGCTATGACGCCCCCTTGCTCGGAGGGACGACAGGAAACGGAACGTTTGTTTTGCATGTTACCCACGATGACTGCGATATTTACATCGAATCCGGTCCCGCGATGGTTGGCGAAATTTCGCGCGAGGGGAACTTGCATCAACCTCAAGCGGGCAAGACAGGAGATTTTTTTTCACGCCGTGCCAGCAAGAGCCTGACCATCTCTTCCCATTGGAGTCCGGGATTCGTCGATTCGATGCCGCGTGCTTTCAAAGATACACTGCCGCCGATAATCGATAAATTTAAGGCCAAGAAAATCGAGATGAAGCCGGGAACCCTGGTTTCCTACAACGACGTTCACTCCTGGCTCACGATGCCTGAGGCGTGGCGCAGGGGATTCGTTCCTCGTTTTCGGCCGCGCTTGAGCGACCGGGAGTTCCACGCTCAAATTGAAGCTAACCTGGCAGAACACTTCGAATGGGACAAGATTTTGCACCCTGAAAAGTACCGGCCGGAGACTCCGCCGGTACCGGCCCAGAATTCCGATCACCCCAGCTGAGGAACTAAAATGAAGCTTCTCGTCAAATTCAATCTTGTGCTGATTCTCGTGTTCGGTATCGGCTTCGTGGCTACCGTATATTATTGCAATCGTCTTCAGCGGCAAAATGCAAGGGCCGAAGTTGTTGAGAACGCGCGAATCATGATGGAGTCCGCACTCGCCGTCCGTGGCTACACGGCCACAGAGATTAAGCCCTTATTGGAAACGCAGATTAAATACAACTTCTTGCCACAAATGGTTTCCGCCTACTCCGCGAACCGGTATTTCGAGCAATTGCACAAGAAGTTTCCCGAATACGCTTACAAAGAGGCTACTCTGAATCCTTCGAATCCAGCCGATCGCGCGGTCGATTGGGAAGCCGACATCGTCAACGAGTTTCGCCAGTCGCCCGACAAAACCGAGATCGTGGGGGAGCGTGAAACCCCAAACGGTAAGTCTCTTTATATGGCCCGCCCATTGAAAGTGACCCTGCCTGGCTGTTTGAGCTGCCACGACACACCCGAAGGGGCGCCGCCCACGGTCCTCGCCAAATACGGTGGCGCCAATGGGTTCGGCTGGAAACTAAACCAAATCGTTGGCGCTCAAATTGTGTCCATCCCGATGAGGCTGCCGCAGCAGAGGGCGCACGACGTCTTCGTCACGTTCCTAAGCTCCCTGGCGGCGGTCTTTGGAGTGCTCATTCTGGCAATCAATGGCTTACTGATCTTCCTTGTCATTCGCCCAGTCAACCGGTTGTCCAAGTTCGCCAGTGAAGTGAGTTTGGGAAACCTGGAGGCTGAGGACTTTCAGATTTTCAGCAAAGATGAAATTGAGGAGCTGTCGCAGTCCTTTACTCGCATGAAAAAGAGCCTGGCTGAAGCGATGAAAATGCTCAAGTCCTAGTCTAATTCACGACAGTGGAACAGATATTTCGGCTTATTGCGTGCGTTGCCCTGGCAGATCTGACCAACTCTAAAGTTCTTGCGTTCAAGACTCCGGGAAACCGGCTTCCGCGAGAAATATTGCGCGTTCATTCCTGTCTTCTATGTGCTCTGCAAGGATCAAATAGAATGAACGCAAAGTATCGGCGCGCTTTGTCGCCCGTGCAGCCAGCACACGGGAAATGGGGCCAACTCGGCGCGCCAACAAATCGGATCCCTGCTTGATGTCGGTCGCAGTGAGCACCACCGAAGACGCATCGATTAACGTCTCCGTCTCCGTACCCGCAGGTGGAGATTTCCCCATCGATTCCTTATTCTCGAGAATCCCCAGGAGCTCATGCTCTCGGCCAAGAAATTGCTTGCGGTCCGTTTCCGTGGGAAGTTTTGAGGCAAGGACTGCCAGCAGCTGTTTTGGATCTTTCGTTTGGGAAGCTGCCCGCTTGACGATAATGCTCGCGATTGGGCCGATGAGATTGGCCAAATGCTTTTCTACCGCGCCGAGCGCGTCTTCCCGGTAGGTGTATGCGACAGGCAGGGGAGATCGCTCGGCCTCCGGCTTTTCAGGGACCATCACAGTCGCCGTCCCGCCCTCCGCACCGGTTGAGTAAGGGACCTGGGCGGCCATCTCAGCCGCGCTGCATTCATTCGCTTTCAACGGCTCCGGGATGTTGTTTTCTCCTCCCGCCTGTTGTTGCCCGGGTTCTCCCTGGTTTGTTTCTGCAATCGCATAATTGACGAGATCGCGAAGCTCATTTTCTTGCGGATAATCCCGGAGAAGTAATTGACCTCTGATAGCTGCCTCTCTGTAGCTGCCAGTTGCAAGAAGATCGTGAAGCTCTTTCCAGCCGGCTGCCAATCGCTTTCGTCTTTTCTGCTGCCGCGCGCCATCCAAGGCAAGAGATTCTAGTTTCTTGATGCCAACGTCCTGAGGGTACTGTCTCGAAAGTTGCTCTATTTTTGAGAGGGCTCCCGCAAAGTCTTCCTGCCCAATCAGCGCGCGGCTTTCTCCGATTGCCCGCTGCTTCGCCCGTTGCTTCTCGAGTTCAGCCAATTCTGCCCGCGCATTTTCCTGGAGTTTTCTAAGGTCTGTGTCACCGGGAAACTCTTTAAGACCTTCCGCAATCTCCGCCAGACATTCTTCGTAATCCAATCCCGCGAGAAGCGCTCGCGCATGATTCAGGACCTGGTTTACCCTTTTTCGTTTCTCCCGTCGCAGATGTTCCTCTTCAATCTGCCGTTTCAATTCCCTCAATTGGGGATTGCCGATATCCAATTGTTCCGCTTCATGCAAAACTTCCTCAGCCTGAGTCAACGCGCCCTCGCTCAATCGCCGCTTCGTCAGCCGGATCTTTTGTTCCAACAATTGCACTCGAGCAACAGCTTGTTCCACCTCCTGCAATAACTTGTGGGCGGGCTCAAAGCGCGAATCGAGCCCGATGGCCGCTTCCGCTTCACCCCGCGCTTCACGGAATGAAGCTGCTTGCAGCAATTCGCGCCCCCGTTTCAAGTGCCCCTGCAGGCGCGGGCTGAGCTCCTTCCTGTGGAGGTCGTCCTGTATTTTTTGCAATAGGTTTTTGATGTTAGTGTTCGTGGGATCATATTTTCGCGCTTCTCCGAGGGTGCTCCTGGCGGTCTCGAGTTCGCCGATCTCATAGAGTTCCTCGGCACGCCGCACCAAGGTTACCGCCGCCTCCGATCCCAACCGCTTGGCGATGGGCTCGAGATCAAGAAGCAGGTCCTCGATCATCTGATACCGCGAACACGGATCCTTTTCCAACATCCTCAGGATTACCATTTCAAGATCCTGAGGGCAGTCGGAGTTGAATTGTGAAATGGGTTGTGGTGCGCAGTTGACAATCTTCGATTTAAGGTCCTCGAGACTCGTCCCCTCGAACGGCCGGCGATAGGCGATCAGTTCGTAGAACGTAACGCCGAGCGCCCAAATATCCGTTTTATCGTTTGCCTTTTCGACGGCTGTCAATAACTCTGGGGCCATGTACGCGGGAGCGCCAATGAAAAGGTTCGTGCTGGTTTTCGAGAAATCGAGCAGGCGGGCGATTCCGAAATCCACGACCTTCACGAACTCTTCATTGCCATCATGTTGCAGCATGATGTTGGCGGGCTTAATATCGCGATGGAAAAGTCTTCTTTTGTGCGCGTAGTCCAAGGCCTGACAGACGGGCACAATGTAGCCGACCTTTCTCGCCAGCGAAATGTCTTCACGCCGTTCGATGAGTTGATCGAGGCCGGGCCCATTCATGTACTCCATGACAATGAAGTGAATTCCCTCGGCTTGATCCGCATCGTAGATCTGAACGATGTTTTGATGCTTTAACTTCGCGAGAGCCTGCCCTTCAACCCTAAATCTTTCGAGCAGTTCATGGCCTTCAAGGCGGGAATCCTGAATCGTTTTGAGCGCAACATAATCGTTGAAGCCGGGATGCCAGGCTTTGTAGACAAAACCCATGGCTCCCTGACCTATTTTCGCTTCTATTCTGTACTTACCTATGTTTTCCATCTCTGCTGCCTGGCCGGGTAGAGCAAGCGAGAAGCCAGAATAATACCCTAATTCTGGCGCTACGGGATTACATAAAAGTCCTAGTACTAAATTAGGAATTGGACCTTGGACCTTCTGTGTTACCAGTGATCATCACCCGTCACTATTCCGTATGAGAGGCCCAATTCCCAAGTGTCGAAGCGACGCCGGGATAGCTAATTTGGGCAGTTTCAAGGAGGGGTCATGCTGAGGTTTGCGGGCGGGCAAGACTCCGCCCTCTTTACTCTTTTCGCACCTTATGTTGGCACGCTTGATTCTGCTTAGTACCATTGCCAGCGCGGGGGCGCGTCCACACGAGCAGACGGACGAGGACGATTTGGAGAACCTAGGTGAGAGCATTCGGAGAGTACGAGCTACTGTCTGAACTGGGCCGCAGCGCGATGGGTGTTGTCTACAAGGCGCGCGACCCTCTCATTGGGCGTTTGGTTGCCTTGAAGACCATCACGAGTGGCTTGAAAGAGAAGTCCGGGCTACTCGAACGCTTTTATCAGGAAGCACGCTCCGCAGGCTCCCTTCAGCATCCGAACATCGTTACCATCTACGAGTTTGGCGAGGCTGATGGCATCCCGTTCATCGCCATGGAATACCTTGAGGGAGAGAACCTAGAGGCGATCGTCGCGAGTCGCCCCGTCCTTCCTCTCTTCTTGAAACTAGGGTACATCGTGCGGGCTTGCGAAGCACTTGATCATGCGCATTGCCACGGGGTCGTTCACGGGGACGTCAAGCCGGGCAACATCATGGTGACGAAAGACGGGGCGGTGAAAGTAGTGGACTTCGGAATCGCCCGACTTACCGGCACTCCCCGGGAACAAGCGAATCTGATGATCGGATCGCGGCCGTACATGTCACCCCAGTTGTACGAGGGAGAACGCGCGGACTCTCGTTCCGATATCTGGGCCGTCGGGGTTACGCTCTACGAGTTACTCGCC
>JBAVHY010000363.1:0-23312 GCA_049686315.1 Candidatus Acidiferrum sp.
CGAAAAGTGCCGCAAGCACGAATAAGGCTTTCGCCGTTTGTGGCAGTCGCAACTTCCGCGCCAGTCAGAACAAAAAGTATGCCAATGCCCCGACGTGTAATCCCGCCACCACCAGAACATGGAACACTCCCGTTTTTTGAAAATCGACGGATTCCGCGCGGTCCACAAAACTCCGGTCGCCCAGCAACATGGCCCGGAGAATTCCCGCGGTTTCAGGTGAGGACGGGAACATCGCGTCCAGGTGATCGCGAAGACGGCTGCGCCAGCGCGCGATTCGAAACTGCAGCGTAGTCTGAGTTGTGCCCGTCCTCTCCAGTAGTGCGCTCCCGCGCAGCGTTGCCAATACGTGGATGTTCTGCCGGGCAAGAAACTCCCGGCGGTCGAATGCGCCTGCATCTTTGTAGACCAGGGGCAGGCGCGCCTCGACCAGCACCGTAATTTCGTCCCCCGCGTGCAATTCCGGCAAGCCCTCATCGCCTTCTCTCGGCGTGAATCCCACGCGCATCCCCCGGCGACGGGCAGGTAGCCTTCAATCATTTCCACGCCGGTGAGGTTCATCTCCATGCCATAGCCCCAGGGAAGCCGCGACGGCTCGCTCCGTAGAATTCCGTGCCAGCGCAATGGCGTCCTCTGCGGAATCTGGTTTGTCGAGAGGCGCGTGAGAACATGTTCGGGGGGAAGAGGTTGCCCCGCCAGGCAAGCCGCCAAAATGCCCAAGCCAATCCAAGCCCCCAGGGAAGTGGTCGCGGCCAGCCACTGGAAATTGCGCCAGGCAAATACACAGCCCAGTGCCAACAGGATGCAAACGGCTGCCGCTGTCGTCAGCGAAAAGAAATTCGTCCCCGCGCGCAAACCAAAAAAGTGCCCCAGGCCGAGCAATATGCCGCCCGCAAACGCAGCGGCAATCGCAACAGCAGGCAGTTTCATGACACTCTTCGCAACCTCACCAATGTCTCGATATGGAAAGTCTGCGGGAACAAATCGAACAGATGCACTTCCGCTATCTCGTATTTGATTTTCACTGAAACCGCCGTTTCGGGCTTGCGTTCGGAATCAACCAGAACGGAAAGGTCGCGCGCCAACGTCGCAGGATCGCAGGATAAGTAAGCTATGTCCGCTGCGCCAAGGTTGGCCAGCAGCGCGGCGGCCTCCGCGCCGAGACCTGCGCGCGGTGGATCCAAGATGACGAAGTCAGGCTTCTCCTGTTCCTTTTTGAGGAATTCCTCGGTGTGCTCGTTTTCCGAAACGATCTGTGCGCCCGCGGTTTCGGCATTTTGCCGCAAGTCGCGGATGGCGGAGAGATTGGCATCCACGCTCACCACTTTCGAAAATGTTTTCGTTAGCGGCAAGGAAAAGAAGCCCACGCCGGCGTACAAATCGAGGGCATAACCGCCCTTCGCCTCTCCCACCACGGTACGCACCAGGTCTTCAGTCAAGAATCGATTCACTTGGTAGAAGGACAGATGGTTCACTTTGAACGCGAAACCGCCCGCCTTCTGCATCAGATAGCCGGGACCCTCCAGCTCAAACCGGTTCTTGCTCCGATCCAGCATCAGCAGGCTCTCCAGCGCGGGAAGCGTGGCCTTGAACTCCGCCACCAAGGCCTTCGCGGGCTTCGGGAATCGCTCAAACGCAATATTGAGCGCAACCTTCTCATCCGCCCCGTCGACAAACGCCTCGATTTCCAGAACTCCCGGTGAAATGGAATTGTTCCGCGCTAGTTCCTGCAGATGTCCAAACGTTTCCGCCAGGCGCGGCGATAACACTGGGCACTCGTCTATGGGAAGAATGTGCACGCTCTCCGGCAGAAAATAGCCGAACGCCCGGGGCATGGCGTCGCGGAACGCCCACTGCGCGCGGTTGCGGTAGCCATAGGGTTGCGCGGTATGTTCCTGGATCGCTCCAGTCCATTGCACGCCGCCGAGCCGCGACAGAGTCTCCCGCAAAATCTCTTTCTTTAGCCGCACTTGTTCGGCAATCTCGATATGCTGATAATGGCACCCGCCACAGACGCGAAAATGCGGGCAGCTGGGTTCAATCCGCAATGCCGAAGCCTTCTCCACTTCCACAAGATTGGCGTGAATCAGTTTTTTCTTCCGCGTGCGCACGGACGCACGTACCTGCTCGCTGGGGAGCACGTACGGCACAAATACCGTGTTGCCGTCGGCGTGGGCCAAGCCTTCGCCCCCATAAATCATCTTCTCAATTGATAATAGTAACTCATCAGCCATAGTTGTTCAATCCTGTCTTTCCCGCTATTGACGTGCTCGAAAGTGAGCGCTTCAGAACTCTTGCCACCCCCGCCCCAAATCCGTCATTCCGAACGGACCTGTAGCGCAGGGCGAGTCTTCGAGCCCTGCGGCTTTTCTCCTGGGTTTGTAGTGGCCGACCTTTAGGTCGGTTCTTGGGTTTGCTTATTCCTTTTCCCCAATCCCGCCCTCGTCATTCCGCCCGCCCTGCTTGTCCCGAGCTTCGAGGTCGGCGGGGCTTCATGCGCTGGCGAGGATGCAGGTTCAGAAACGCACAATTCAATTGGCAATCGTCAACTGCACTTCCGTGCCCGCGCCGATTCGCGTTCCGGCAAGCGGAGACTGGTCGATCACCGCGCCATGTGGCCACTGCGGCGCCTTAATGAAGTTCATCTTGCGGGGCAAGTTGCCCATGTCTAATCTGCGCGTCGCTTCGCTTTCGTTCAGCCCAATAAAGTAGGGCATCACGTAGGCCTGCTCCTTTGGTCCCCCCGAAACAAGCACATCCACTCTCGGCGTCGCCGCTCCTCGCCCGGGCCTTGGATTTTGCAACAGCACCGTGTCCACCGGGCTGTCCGGCAGGTTCAAAGTGGAAACCTCGCCAACCTGCAAGCCGCCTCTCAGCAACTCAATACGCGAAACGCGCAGCGTGTTCCCCTCGAGCGAGGGAATCTGCAGTTCACGCTGCCCCAGGCTCAGCACCACGTGCGCTTGCTGCGACACTTTCATTAGCATTCCCGGAGGAGGAGCCTGCCGCACCACCTGATTGATGGGCACGTCGCTGTACACACGATCTGCCACGCGCAGGATCAATCCTTTCGTGCGCAAAGCCTTGCTTGCCTCGCCCACGTCTTTCCCCACCAGGTTGGGCATCGTCACTTCGCGTCCGTGGATGGCGATGCGCATGGCGGTAATCGCGCTCAAAAACGCAGCCGACGCCAGGATGAACACCAGAAACGCAATCCGGCTCGCCCACTCGACTCGCTCACGTAGCGTCATACCCTTCACTCTCGAACTTCGTTGCTTGGGGTCAATCCTCTTTTTGTCTTCCGCTTCTTGTTTCGCGGCTCACGCTCATGAATTCCATCGCTACAGCAATGCCGCATTACTTCTTCAATCCCGGCGCGGGATATTCGGGCAGTTTTTCCTTCGTCGTATCCGCGCGCTTCACTTCCAATTCGTCAAACAGCAACGAAGGGCAGATGATGGTCTGCGGCAATCCCCCGATGCGATTGCTGACCAGTGGATCATCGCCCAGCGCGGACACGTCGTTGCGCAATGCACGCACGTCCAGTTCGTTGAATACCGCTCCGCGAACTAATTCCTCGTGGCCGTCGTTCACATAAACGCGGTACAGCAGCCGCGGGGAATATCCGGGACCAAGCGTCTCTACGCGGTAGCCGTAGGCTTTGTTTTGCACCGCGGCCATCTCCTTCAATTTGTCGTTTAATGCCTTCGTTGACTCCGGCTCGGAACTTTTCACCAGCAGCACGCCAAGACTCGGTTGGGGCGGGCCTCCGGGTGTCGCTCGCCCGTGCCCGTTGGACGACGGCAAGTCCCGCAGCGGCTGGCGCCCCAACAGGTAATTTTCCAGCATGCCATCGTTAACCACCGTAACTTTCTCCGCCTTCACGCCTTCGCTGTCCACTTCGTAACTTCCGATTAGGTTTTTCCCCGCGAACTTTTTCATCGTCGGGTCATCAACCACACTGACAAACTTCGGCAATACCCGCGTCTTGTAACTGGTCGCAAACGCTCCGGTGGTCCGGTTCGGCCTTCCCGGCTGAGGCTTTCGTCCCAGCACGTTGCCGCCGATAAGTCCTCCCACGACATCATCCGCCGCATCCGGAGAGAACAGCACCGGTCCACGGTAGGATTCCTCGACCATGGGCGCCTCTCGCAGCGCCCGCAATGTCTCCAGCATCTTCCTCGATTCCTTCAGCAGCTCCTCTCGCGGCGGCAAATCTTCGGGCCGCTGCTCAGCCCAGGCCGGATCTCGCCCCAATCTCATCCCGTCCTCGGCTTGCGTCGAGCTGGACATCGCCACCCGGGCCGCCGTGTGCCCCTGCCTCACGATGCTGCCTTCCGAATTCACCAGGTATTCATTCACTGATGTGAACCGCGCCGCCGCGATTACCGACTGCACTTCCGGATACTGCCGGTACAGATCCGTCACTTCCTGAAGTGTTTTGTTCCAGTCGCCTTCGTCAAATTTGAGGTGTGCCGTTTCCCCAACCATGGATACCACCGGCGCGCGCGCGAAATCGTCAACTGGATTCGGGTCCACGCTGAACTGTTTCAGGGCCGAAAGTTTTTCGGCATAGGCGTCGGCGGCGCTCTTGTAGGCCTCATCTGTGAGCAGCCAGATCTGCCGCCGCAACGCGATCGGATCGCTATCCAGCGGAAGAATCGTTGCGCTTCCTATTCCTTGGCCGTAAAAACTGTCCTGCTTGTAATCTCCGATGCGCACCACCACTCGCAAAAACCGCACGTGTGACCGTTCGCTCTGCCGCACGGCTCCAAAGGCTGCCTCTGCGTCAAAGTTATCCACGTCATTGACCCGGTATTCGATGTAATAGGGCGCCTGAACCTGATCCATCTTCAATTGCGCCTTGGATCGGTCCAATTCGGTCAGAAGCGCTTCCAGCAGCGCATCCCCTTTGGCCGCCTCATGGGCCGCTGCCGTCGTCGCGGCATCGGATGCGGCGCCCGGCTTTCCAGAGGGCGGAACTGCCCCTGCACTCCCCGCCATCAACAGCACACTCAAAGCCAATCGCGCAGGGATCGCACCGTTCTTCACGGCTTCACCTCCGCCTTCTTGACCCCATCCTTCTCCGGTACCGTGTTTTCAAGCCCCGGTGCCGGTAATATCGGCGGACGTTCGTGTCCATGCGCCCGTTTTTGCACTTCCATTTCACTGAACAGCATCGCGGGCGCAGCCGCGGAGACCGGCACGCTCCCGCTTTCCGCTCCGCACATGCCGTTGAACACGCGCTGCTTGTCCCCTGTGGCAACGATGCGCGTCAATGCCGCCAGCGGCGTTCCCACGATATCCACGCCGCGCACCAATTCGTCGGGACGCCCGTCCGGGTACACCTTGTATACGATCACCGGAAGAACCTGGAAGGCTTGTGGCAACGATCGCGTCGTCAGCGTGAACCCTCCCTGGATATCGTCGAAGTACAGTCCGTAAGGTTTTCCTTCCTTCTTCACCTCATCAATCAATTCTTGCCGCAACTGCGCCTCTGGTACCGCCTGGCTCGAAGACACAATCAGGTTTCCTTGCCGCCCCGTGGGCATTCTTCCTGGCTCATTGCGCCCATGCCCGTTCGATTTGTCGAAGTTCTTGATTGGCATCCGCGACATCAGAAAGTTCTTCAGTACCCCGTTCTGAATCACCTCAACGCGCTGCGCCGGCATTCCCTCGCTGTCAAAAGAATATGTTCCTGAAAGCTTCACGCCGTTGAGTTCTCTTATTGTGGGGTCATCCGCGACACTCAGGAATTTCGGCAACACTTCCTGGCCCACTTTCTTTGTGAATGTTTGTCCTTCTTCTTCGTCGCGTTGCCGGTGTCCCTCCAGGCGGTGCCCTAAAACCTCATGGAAGAACACCGCCGCTGCCCGCCCGCTCAGCAGCGCCGGCCCGTCGTACGGTTCCGCCACCGGAGCGCTGCGCAGCGCCTTCAGGTCCTCGGCCATTTTTTCAATCTTGCCCATCAGTTCTGTTTCAGGTGGCAGTCCACCTGCTTCAGGCGCCTGAAATGTTTCCACCCGCAAAAGGTCCATTCCATCTTCGGCGCGCGTCTGCGCTTCCATCACCAAGCGAGCCGAAGCGCTGGGCGTGGCGATGGCCGCGCCTTCACTCGAAACGATGCGCGAATTTGCGGATGAAACCTGCAGTACCACCGTTGAAAAGTAAACGTGGGCGAACTTGCGGAAAGCCCCCGAAAGACGCCGGAGTTCGCCTTCCCAGGCGCTGCGATCGAACGGTGGCTCCTTCATTTTGCCGTCAATGTGAACTTGCGGCGTATCTCTCGAAAAATCCGGGGATTTGTCCTCCTCCTCGGCTTGCACCGCGTTATTCGTCTTCACGTTGAGGTAGGATGGCGCCGCGCGCTTGTAGGCGCGGTCGGTCAGTTCCCACAACACGCGCGCTTCCGCGTCCGCGTCATCGTTCAGCGGAAGCGATCCGGAAGTCATCCCGCTCATCCGGCTCTGCCCGTGGGTATTGTCCAGTTGCGGCGTGCCGACCCTCATGGTTACGTCTGCCGAACGCCGCTTCTCTGTCGAGTTGGACAGTAGTCCGCCGTACGACGCTGCGATCAGTATTCGGTCCTGGTCGTACACCGTGTAGCTCAGAAAGTAAGGCGCAGGATCACTCTTGGCCAGATCGTCCTTCGCGCGGTTCAATTCTGCCTGCATTGTCTTTAGAACTATGTCCGTTGCCGCCCCACTTCTCGAGGCATCCTTGTCTCTTGTCGCCGGAGCCGCCGCTATCGGAAAGCAGGCAAGTTGCGCAGCAACCAGCAAAGAAACCACGGGCCGCAGCCGGGACGGAAGCTGTGGAGAAACTCCAAGCCCGGATTGCCCTTGCCGCTTGAATTTCATGAAAATTTGGCCCTCACTCCCACCGCGCCCTGCGATTCCACTGGCTCAATTTCCGAGTATGACTGAGCTTGCAATGTTGTGCAAATTAGCTTCTTGCAAATCGTTCACCTGCCTGCAAATGCGCGCCATTTGCAAATTCGCCTGCGGAAATCTGTTTGCGTCCCTCCAGTTTGACGTGCGTCAGCTCCATTACTGTTGCTGCTCCGCAAACCACTTGCAGGTTTCCCCGCTGCTCTAACAACGTTCCCGGCAACTCCGCGGTTATTCCCTTGGACACCGGTTCACCTTGAGCCCCGAAGGGATGGCCCCACAGGTGGCAAATTTGCCCCCGGAATTCCGTGTACGCTCCCGGCCACGGTGCAAACCCTCGCATGCGATTGTAAATTTCCCTGGCGGGACGAGTCCAATCGATCCTTCCATCTTCGCGCTTTAGAATCGGTGCGCTGCTCGCCGCCGCGCGATCTTGCTGCCGCGCGTTTAGTTTCCCTGCCTGCAAGCCACGCAATGTCTCCGTCATGAGTTCTGCGCCGCCGACGGCCAGCCGTTCAGCAAGCTCCGGCGCGGTTTCATCCGCCCCGATAGTCAATTCCTGTTGCAGCAGGATTTCTCCCGTGTCCATCCCCGCATCAATCCTCATCGTTGTATTACCAGTGACCGTTTCACCATTCGCAATCGCCCAATGAACCGGTGCCGCCCCGCGATATTTCGGCAGCAGGGAAGCGTGCAGATTGATCCACCCCAAGCGGGGAATTTGCAGCAGGCGCGCGGGGATGATTTGGCCATAAGCGATGATGACAATCACTTCCGGCGCCAGCGTGCGCAGTTGCTCCTCGGCCTCCGCTGACCGGATCTTCTCCGGCTGGTAAACCGGGATTGCGGCTGCAAGCGCCGCCTCTTTCACCGGTGAAAAGAACACTTCCTGGCCTCGACCCCGTGGGCGGTCGGGCTGCGTAAGCACTCCAACGATCTCAAATTCAGCTTGGGAGTGAAGTTTCTTAAGGGAGGGAACTGCAAATTGCGGCGTGCCGCAAAACACCATCCGCAGGCGGCTCACGGCTTTACCACCCGCGCACTCGCCAAATCTACCACTCGCCTTCTTTCCGCAGCTTTTTGATTTTTCTCTTGATCAGGTCGCGCTTCAGCATGCTCAGGTGCTGCAGAAACAGAACCCCGTTCAAGTGATCGATTTCATGGCAGAACGCGCGCGCCAGCAAATTTTCCCCGCGAATGTCAAAAGCCTCGCCCTTCAGATTCTGCGCCCGCACCGTCACAAACTGCGGACGCACCACATACCCGCGGAATCCGGGAACCGAAAGGCAGCCTTCTTCCTCGCGAACTTCGCCTTCCGCGTGAATGATCTCCGGATTAACCAGTACGATTTTCGCTTCCGGGTTCTTTCCAATCGATACATCGACGACCGCCAGCCGGATACTTTTCCCGATCTGGTGGGCCGCGAGTCCCACGCCCTGAGCGGCGTACATCGACGCAAACATATCTTCGGCAAGTTTCTCCAGTTCCGCGTCGAAATTCTTGATGGTTGCGCCCGGCGTCTCCAGCACCGGGTTGCCGTACTTCACAATGGCATAGATCTTGCGCGCCAGGACCGCGGCCTCGGCCCCCGCCGGCTTCCCCGCCGTGATGGGTTTAGAACTCGTCGATTTGTCGGCCATAGCCCTCGAAATTCCGCCGCGTCTCGGCGAGCGAATCTCCTCCAAATTTTTGCAGAAAAGCATCCGCGAGCACAAGGGCTACCATTGCTTCTCCGGCCACACCCCCGGCGGGCACAACGCACCAGTCGGATCGCTCGTACGCCGCCTGCACCGCTTGCTTGGTCACCATGTCGGCCGTGCCCAGCGGTTTTCGCAGCGTCGAAATTGGCTTCAGGTACCCGCGAATCACCACATCTTCGCCGTTCGTAATGCCGCCTTCCAGTCCCCCCGCCCGATTACTGCCTCTCCGAAATCTCCGCGCCTTTTGATCGTAGGAGATCTCGTCCTGCACTTCGCTTCCATACGATCCCGCGGCCAGAACGCCCGCGCCGATTTCCACTGCCTTCACCGCCTGAACGCTCATCAGCGCCTGCGCCAGCCGGCCGTCCAGCTTTTCGTCCCATTGCGCGTGCGAGCCCAGTCCCACCGGCACGTCGTGCGCCACGATTTCGAACACGCCGCCGACGGTGTCTCCCGCCTTCAGCGCGGCGTCCACCTGCGCTTTCATCTTTTCCTGAATTTGCGTGTCCACGCAGCGTAGTGGCGATTCCAGGTCCTCGCACGCCGCCTGAATCTCTTCCCACTTCGCCGCCCTGTCTAGGTGCACGTGCCCGACTTGGATGGTATGGCTTGCGATCTGCACCCCAAATTGTTTCAGCAATTGCCTGGCGAAGCCACCTGCCGCCACGCGCGCGGCCGTCTCGCGCGCCGACGCCCGTTCCAGCACGTATCTCGCATCGTGAAAATTGAATTTCTGCGAACCCGCCAGATCGGCGTGTCCCGGCCGGGGAGCCACCAGTTTCTTCGAAGCCGCTTCCGGCGCATTCGATGCTTCCACCGGCAGAATCCTCTCCCAATTCGCCCAGTCGCGGTTCTCAATCCTCAGCGCAATGGGCGCGCCGATCGTCTGTCCGTGCCGCACACCCGCGAAAATGTCCGCGCGGTCGCTCTCGATTTTCTGCCGGCCTCCACGCCCGTACCCCAACTGCCGCCGGTGCAGTTCATGATTGATCGCTTCAAGATCAACCGGCAATCCCGCCGGCAAGCCGGATACAAACGCCAGTAGCGCCTGTCCGTGCGACTCCCCCGCGGTATAGAAGCGCAGCATAAACTACCAAGTGTATCGGCCACCTTCACTTACGTCCAGCGTCCTCCCTATCGCGTAGCGCACTATTCTCGGAGCACTTCCGCATCGCCGATAAACCAGCTATAAGTGAAAATGGTTTAATTCCGGGTGCTCGAGGTCCGCGCGGCGAGAAAGCTGGGAAGGCAATGAAGAAATACAAATTCAAGGCGAGAATTGAAGCAGGCAATGGCGGAGGGGCTTATGTGCTTTTTCCGTACGATACCGAGAGGGAATTCGCCACCAAAGGGAAGGTGCCTGTAAAAGCGGCTTTCGAAGGTGTGCCTCATGCCGGTTCACTTATTAAGTACGGCCGTCCCCTTCACGTGCTAGGTGTGCCGAAGGCTATACGCGAGCAAACTGGGAAAGCTCCGGGCGACACCGTTGAAGTCGTTGTTTGGAAAGACGAAGAAGTCAGGACCCTCGAAGTGCCTGCTCAATTTGAGAACTTGATGAAAAAAGAGGGACTGCTTCCAGTTTTCGAAAAACTGAGTTACACCCACCGCAAGGAGTATTGCCGCTGGATCACGGACGCCAAGAAGGAGGAAACACGATGGAAGAGATTGGAGAAAGCCATTGAAATGCTCAAGAAGGGAGTAAGCACCCCTGGGTAGGGCAAAGTCACGCGAGTTGGCCTCTGAATGTTCGCAGTTGGCGCCTCTCGGCATTGGCCCGTTCAAACGGGCAACTCTTCCATAATCTGGTACAAGGAACGGTGGCCGACGATACGCCCGGAGTATCGTGGGCGCCAGTCGTCGCAATAAGGGCGGCCCTATTGTATCTGGGCAGGCTGTGGCGCTGCGGTATTCAGCGTTAACGTTGTGCCCAGCCCAGCGTAAAGATAGTGATCGCCGAAAGCTTTTTTCAGCGCCGTGAAGGCGGGCTCGCCGGTGCAGTGGCCAGGGGCGACGTACTCGACTTTGAATCGATCATGTAGCGCGGTTACGATCTTGTCGATGTCCGGGTCGCTAGCCACCACGAGGTGAAAGCCGCCAGCGATGAAGTGGATGCGTGGGTTGATCGCGTTGGCAGATTCGACGATTCTGTCGATACCGGGGTGCGAACAGCCAACCACAATGACCATGCCTTCGGGCGTGCTGAAGGCTAGGGACAGCTCGCGCAGTTCGAGCGTGCCCGGCTTATCGGAGACGAGTGTAATTAGATGGATGTTAGGTGCGATCTCTGTGTTCTTGTCGACGAGCTGAAAATTAGCGCCAGGCCAAGCCGAGCCAAACCGCATGACATCTGGCGGTGCGCCGTTGTAGTAGCGCTGCTCCGCTGGGAGAGACGAGTCTTTGCGATAGAACCCGCTCGGCAAATCCGCGCCATAGACGCCGAAACCTTCCTTCGGCGCGTAGATCGTCACTTTGGGGTTCAGCTTCAAGACGTAGGCCAGTCCACCCATGTGATCGCCGTGCCGGTGGGACATAACGACGAAGTCCAGTTTCGAGAGGTCGATGTCTTTCGCTTTGGCGTTCTGGGCGAGAATGTCTGGATTGTTTCCTGTATCGAACAGAATGCGTTTGCCGCCATATTCGACAAGAGCGGCATAGCCCCAGTCCTTCTGCATCACCGAAGCCTGGCCGAAGGCGTCATAGAGGACGGTGATTTGGGCCTTGGGTGGATCGATTCTTGCGTCGGTGCCAGAGGTATTCGCGGTGTATCCGAGAAAAAGCAGAAACGCCACAGAACAGGAAGCAACCGTCATTTTCTTACCTCCTCCGTTTGCAAACGATTCCTCGTTCGGGAAGCCGAGGGGTTATACATCACCGGACTGTGCGAGTCAAAGCTTACAGCCGCTCAAGTTCACTGTCGACGAGGGCTTGTGTTGCTGGATTACTTCCGGTTTGCCGAATACGCTTGGAATTTTCTCCTTCATCTTCGGCACCTTAGCCCACAACACCCGCGTTATAATCCGCGCAACCGAACAGGCGAGAGTAACCGTATGCCAAAATCGGGCGCTCCGTCGTGGATGTATGTAGTAGCGGTCGTATTCATACTCACTTTCTTGTTCAATGCGCGCCAGGAGTTCTGGGGGCCTGCGAGCGGAGGGTGGATCCCTGAGTCCAGTTTGTTCAAGGTCGCCAGCGTGCTCCCGGGCGGGCCGATGGACAAGGCTGGTATACACCCGGGCGATGTCCTGGAAGCAGTAGATGGGTACCCTCTCAATGGGGCAAGCAACTGGTTTTTGGCGCGGGCGCACTTTGAACGGAACCGCCCGATCGAGCTGCAGGTGCGGCGCGGGGAACAACACCTTGCGTTGACGCTGGCGATCGCTGAACCGGTCTGGCGGACTTGGAATGGTTCGCAGTTCCTCGCCGCAGTCGCGCTGCAGGTTGCCCGCTCGGTTCTGCTATTGTTGGCGATTCTTGTCGGTTTTAGTCGCCCCCAACAGCTCAGCGCTCGTCTTGCCGCACTGATGTTTGGCATCGGAGCTGTCGCCGAGGGGTATCCCAGCGCTGGATGGGCAGCCGCGCTTTATCACTTACCTGCCGTGCTTGCCATTCCTATCGGCCTGACCACGGCCTCCGGCATATTGGCAGCCGTCGTTTGGCTGATGTTTTTTGCTAGTTTCCCACGACCCTGGCTTTCGCGGCGGTTGCGATGCGTGCTGGGAATCGTACCTGTGGTGCTTTTTGGAATTCCGATCGCGGCCTCCGTGATCGCTCTTATCTACACGCCGTCCGCTTTGGCCAAGCCTTGGCCGGTGGTGCTTTCGGCGGCGCCCGTACGCTTGATACAAGATGTCGCCGGAGTCACCCCACTGCTGTTTCTTAACAAGTTTCCGATGTATCGGCCAATCGCACAGGTCAGGCTCCTGGAAGTATGGCTCGCGGTTACCCTCATCTATTTCGTCGTCGGATTCCTGCTCCTAGCGGCCGGCCATCGCCGCCTCGACGATCCGCGGCAAAGGAGAAGCGCCAGCGCGTTGATTCTCGTGCAGGCCCTCTTTGCAGTTATAGTTCTTCACAATTTCCTGGTGCGAAACTGGGCTAGCTGGTTTGGAAGCACGCCGCCAGCCTTGTTCTCAGAGGCGGGCTTCGTAGGTGCGGCGATCCTGTTGCTCGCAGTGCCACTGACCATTGCATACTGCGTCCTGACCGAGGAACCGCATGGAAGGGATAACGAGCCGAGCGCAGCTAACTAGGGTGTAACTGTGGGTCGCAGCGCTAGCATTGCTGGCGCATCACGGGCAAGCGGGAAGTACTCCCAAGCTAAGGTTAGCCGGCGAGCCGATCGCTATCCGTAAACGCTCCGGCGCTACCCAGGAAATATCCCTTTCGCTCCTCCGGGCACGACAAGCCAGTGGTCTTCTCGTGTAAGGTGTTACGTGACCGTAGATTTCGAAAAAAGTGGAGCGACGATGAGAACGGAATTGCTGCGATTCAACGGCGCTGTCGAGCGGGATCCCGCCATCGATGCGTGGATGAAGGAGCACGCAGGTGAATTGGGAGCCATCGCGCATCAGTGGTTTCAGGTGATGCGAAAATGCGGGGATGAAGTCCAGGAGCTTTTGCATGACGGCTGCCCGGTCGCCTGTTTGGGAGATGCGCCCTTCGGCTACGTCAATGTATTCCATTCGCACGTAAACGTGGGGTTCTTTCGCGGTGCAGCGCTGCCGGATCCCGCTCACTTGTTGCAAGGCACCGGCAAGTTCATGCGCCATGTGAAGCTGAGACCGGGAACGGCCACAGACGCCGCGGCGCTAACCAGCCTGATCGACACAGCGTACTCGGATATAAAGGTGCGAGTCGAAAACGGCTAGCTCACAGAAACGCATCAAAAGGCCGGCGCGGATGTGAACCGCCAAACATGCGTTTCCGGTTTCTCTCCGGTCTTCCCTAGGTCCGCCCGGACATAGCGTCCGAAGCGCATCACCCGCGTCTTTTCCTCCGCCAATTCCAGTCCGAACTTCCCGAATCGATCCGTCAGGTTCTTTTGGAACTCTTCCGCATCGCGCCGGTATTGGAAGTTCACCACGAAATCGTCAGCAAACCTCGTCAAGTACGCCTCTCCCTGACATGCCGGTCTGACCTTCTTCTCGAACCAAAGATCAAGAACGTAATGCAGGACTTCCTAGGATTCAAGCATGTCTGCGGCACCGATCGAGGTGGCAAGTTCGCCTTGGTGCGGGTCCCATGCGACAAAAGCCGCCGAAAGTTCTTGGCCAAGACCAAGGAATGGCTCAGCAAGCATAGGCATTGGAAGCGGCGGGATCAGCAAAAGCAACTCGTGATGATGCTGCGCGGCTTCTACCAGTATTTCGGATTGCATCACTGCAAGCCGAAACTCGACGGGGTCCGGCGCGAGGTACAACGGCAATGGGCTCGTACGTTGAGACGACGGAGTCAGCGACACCGGCTCTACTGGTCCTATCTCAAGAGTCAATCCTGGTTCGAATTACCTTATGCGGTGTCGACACGCCATGCGACGGTCTGACTGCCATCTAGCGAGAGCAACCTGGGGAGCCCGTTGCGGGAAATCCGCTCGGCGGGTTCTGCGAGGGGGGACGCGCACAAGCGACCTAGTCGCAAGACCCGTCCCTACCCACCACAACATCGACCAAAATCTACTGATGCGGGCGGTGAAGAAACACGCCAAGGATCGGTGGAACATTCTCTATATCGAGCGTTGGCTGAAAGCGTCCATGCAAGAAGAGGATGGCCGGTTGGTCCCACGGGAAAAAGGCACTCCGCAAGGAGGAGTGGCTAGCCCTCTGTTAGCCAATCTGTTTCTGCACTATGCATTCGATCGATGGCTCGCAACGAATTATCCTCAGGTCGTATTCGAGAGATTCGCTGACGATGTCATTGTGCACTGCAGAACGGAAAGGGAAGCTCTGGCGATGAGGAAAGCCATAGCCGAACGTTTACAGAACTGCGGACTGGAACTTCATCCGGAGAAGACGAAGATCGCCTATTGCAAGGATGACGGACGGCGAAGACATCACCTGAACGAGAAGTTTGATTTTCTGGGCTATACATTTCGAGCCCGGAGCTCAATGAATCGTAAGGGAAAGCGCTTCGTAAACTTCAGTCCGGCGATTTCTGCGAAAGCGGCACAGGCCATTCGAACAGAGGTTCGTAGCTGGAGACTGCCACAACGCAGTGACCAGGCGATCGAAGATCTGTCCCGGATGTTCAATCCCATCGTTCGAGGCTGGCTTCAGTACTACGGGCGGTATTATCGCTCGGCGCTCTATTCGCCAATGCGCCAACTGGACCGCGATTTGACCCTTTGGGCTGCACACAAATACCAGAAGCTGCGTAAACATCTCCGTAGAGCGAGCCACTGGCTGGCGCGCATTAGAAAGCGCACTCCAGCCCTTTTCGCCCACTGGCAGCTGAGTACGCGGCATGGCTCCGCGATGGGAGCCGTATGAGTTGAGAGGCTCATGTACGGTTCTACGAGAGCCTCGGGGTGGAACTCCCCGGGGCTACTCACCCGCAAACTATCGGCGATACTCGGTTTTCCGGGGTCGACACAACCCGCCCTGGCCTGACGTCATCCAGGCAACGTCACCGGCCTTGTGTGTCGCCATCGTCTTTCTCCCGTCGTCGAATGTTTTTTGATCGTTCGTTCCGTTCTCAATATGACCGCGTCGTGCGAGCACTAGTCAGTTCAGGTCATCGAAGCCATTGTGACGACTGGCCCTCAGTTCAACGCTTGCCGGTTCCCAGGTCGTCCGAATACCCGGCCTTCAGGCGAGGCCACTGAGCAATGGGACGTCCGTTGGTGCGGAGCTGTTCGGCGTTGGCTTTCCATTGTTGTGGCCAGCCGGCCGGCGAGTCCTCCCACGTCTCCTGCCGCCCGTAGACGGTCAAGTCGAGCAGCCGGAAGCTGTTATCCATCGCCTCGACACCGCGACTCGTCGTCCAGTAAGTCTCGAAGACCTTGTAGCCTTGTCGCAGGTAGCAAACGATGTGCATCCTACCTACCCGGCGTCCAACCAAGAGAGTCTCGAGCGAGTCCCGGGGGGCAGAGTACCAAGGCATCTCCCAGCCCATGAATTCGCGGTACCGGGCGCTCTCTTCGTACGGGCCCTGGCAAAACGTGGCGTAGGTGACATCGCGAGAATGAATATAGGACAGCTCGCGTACCTGCGATGTATCCCAGGTGCACCCCTCGCACTGCTCCGGCGCGGGGTGGCCGGTGTGCCACATGAAGTAGTAGGCGAGGAGCATCCGGCGCCCCTCAAACGTGTCCAATAATGTCACCGCGCCGCTTTCGCCAACGAGCCGTGTGGCGCCAGCCATCTCGACCATGGGGAGCCGTCGGCGAGCGGCCGCGATTGCGTCGCCTTCTCTTGTGTGGGCCTTCTCTCGAATCCGCAATGCGTCCAGCTCCGCCTGGAAGGTGCTCCGATCGACTATTTTGGGTGCTCCAAGTTCATCTCTCATGATGTCTTTCTCTCCTTTAGCCCCCTCGCTCGTGTTCTTGGCTACAATGTGCAACATCATCCGGCATTTGCCGCGCTCTGCTGAACGAAAGCGGCGAGCTGACGCTCGAGGGCCTTGGCTACGCCAGTGCGCCAACCCTCGGCGATGGACAGCGACGCGGGATCCGGAAAGATATCTTCTTCGCCTTTCTCCAGCCCATCAAAGATGTTCCGCGCCGCGGATTCGGGCGACGCCTTCGGTATGTTGAAGCCGCGGTTCATATCTGTGTCAACGGGACCGAGAACGACAGCGTGGACTGTCACGCCCTGCCCCGCCAAGAGCGCCCTCAGCGACTGCGTCATGTTGAACGCGGCCGCCTTTGAAATGGAGTAACTCGGTATGAGCGGCAACGGCGCCAGCGCCACCAGGGATAGGTTGTTGACGACGGCACCTTTGGAGTGTTTTAGCAGCGGCAAGAACGCGAGCGTCACCTTTAACATTCCGAGGAGGTTGACCGCCAGGTGCTGCTCGAGCACCTCCAGATTGCTCAGATCGTCGTAGATCGCGATGCCGGCATTGTTGATGAGTACGTCGACGGCGTCGACTTCACTGGCCGCGCTCTCTATCTGCGAAGCGTTGGTCACGTCCAGCGCCAGGGGTGTTACGAGTTTGTCGGCATGTTGCAATACGCCGCGCGTACCGGCATATATCCTCTTCGCTCCCCTTCTGACTGCTTCATGAACGAGCGCCAGGCCGATGCCGCGGTTGGCGCCGGTGATCAAGACTGATTTATCCACAATGTTCATAACCTTCTCCTTTACTGAGTAGCCCTTTGAATTCCGAACGGTGAAAACTACAAATTGAAAACGCCTTCGCTTAATGCACCTCGTAAGCTTCCGGAAGGTGCACATCAGCGGTCACCTTCCTGCGGTATCGCTTCGCCCAGCGGCACATACCTCCGAGCGGAGCGATGATTGTCCTTCCCAGTCGCGTCAACGAATACTCCACCGCAATGGCCTTCGACCTCGTCACGCGCCTAGCGATCAATCCTGTGAATTCAAGATTGCGAAGAGTTCGGGTCAGCATCCGCTGGGAGACCCTTCCGAGGTGGCGGCGCAACTGCCCATGTCGATAGGGTCTGTCTTTCAGCGAAAACAGAACCTTGGGGTCCACCTGCCGATAAAGATCGGCGGCACCGTTTTCGATTCTTGTTCTGCCTTCATAAGGTCGTGCCTCCTGCGAAAGTTTCCCGCTGGCCTTTTTTCGCGCTCGGCACCGTCCCACGTTGCCAGTCCTTGGGCGCCGAGCGCAATTAGGAACACCTGTGTACCTAGGCCTTATTACGGGCTGATTGGTTGGGACTGGTATTGGGCCCAGTTCGGTGGTCTTGGCGAGCAGCGTCCGCAGGCCAGTACGGCATATCCGCATCGGCTAGTCGGCCGCTCTCGTAGCGATCGTGATGACGGAGCCATGACATCGTGAAGCGCAAGGCATCCTCATCGCGTCCTTTGGGAACATAGTCGAGATAGTTGTACGTGTTCATCGTGGTCTCGGTCCCGCGACCGTAGGCGGAATAGGTGTGGAAAATGTTGCCGTCTTTGTCTTTGTAGAAGACGCTGATTCCGGGAGCTTCTGCGCCCGGGAATGCCATGAAATCAAAGTTGTATTCGACCTTGCCTTTGGCCAGTTGCTCTGGGGTAAATGAAACGTGGTAGTCGTAGTTGAAGTCGCTTCCGTAGGATGACACCCACTTAAACTTCCATCCCAGGCGCTTCTTGAAGGCCTCGATCTTAGAAATGGGCGCTCGGGAAACCGCGGCAAAGGAGACGTCACGCTGGGCAAGATGCGCGAGTGCTCCATCCGTATGATCCATGTTGAAGGAGCAGCTGGGGCAGGCTTCTTGCCACTCCTCACCAAACATGAGGTGGTACACGATGAGCTGGCTTTTGCCGTTGAAGAGATCGGCGAGCGTTTTCTTGCCACCAGGAGAATCGAAAACGTAGTTCTTTTCGACTTTGACCCAGGGTAGCTGGCGCCGCTCCGCCGCGACAGCGTCTCGTTCACGAGTGAGCTGCTTTTCGCGGACGAGTAGCTTTTTGCGAGCTACAAGCCATTCCTCTCGCGACACAACTTTGGGGTTATCGACTGTTCGGGTTGACATTTTGATTGCTCCTTTCATTTGAATTGGGAATTTCTTTTGCGTTGTTCTTCTTGCGAGACAATTTCACGGCCAATGCCGTCAGCCCTCCGGCGGAAGTCGCGCTGGCGACAATCAGCCCCATGCTTGCTAAACAGAATGGGCACATCGCATCACCTCTCGTTCGGGTGGCGAAGCGTGACCGCTAAGCCGCCTCTGTATGGATGACGGGCTGGGCGGGGCCATTTCTACATCCCTCGGAAAAAGCGAAAACTGAGGTCTCCGACGTTGAAGCCGACTGATAATGCAGCACTTGCCTTCCTACAGCCGGGGTAAAATGTAGGAGTCAGGACTAACGACCATCGACATAGTGGATGATGAAAGACGCAACTCGATATCCTGCGATCAATACAATGCTCACCGAGTGGGTAGAAGGACTGAAGCGCTTACTCGGCAAAAACATTGTCGGGCTGTATCTATCCGGCTCGCTGGCCTATGGAGATTTCGTACCAGAAAGAAGCGACATAGATTTGCAGGCAGTCGTTCGGAGCCCCCTGACGAAACATGAACTCAGATCAGTTGAACACTTGCACAGAGACATAGAGCAACGCTGTCCGCAATGGGCGGACCGGATTGAGTGCTCCTACGTTCCTCTTGAACTCCTGCGCGAATTGAGGCCTCCTGCAACGCCGCGACCATGGTGGGCATATGGCACGTTGTATGCCGAGGCGTCAGCTGGCAATGAATGGATCATCAATCATTACCTTCTGTCTAAGCATGGCATTGCGCTTGAAGGGCCTGATTTCAACGAACTGATACCACCAATAAACATCCAAAACGTCCGGCAAGCCAGCGCGAAAGATTTGTTCCAAGAATGGGTGCCGAAGATTTATGACGGCGCGTGGCTCTCGCATAGCCATTATCAGTCGTATCTGGTTTTGAATTTGTGCCGCATCCTGTACACAGTTATTCAGGGCGAGCCGCATTCCAAAAAAGTCGCTGGTCAGTGGGTCAAAGCGGCTTATCCACAGTGGCAAAAGTTGATCGAAGAAGCCGAGAGATGGGCGTATGGCGACGAGATGAAGCGAGAAGCCGATGCGGTGGCGTTCGTACAATTTGTGGTCGAGCGCGTGAATGAAACGAAATTGTTTCTGTAATTGCTTGTGTAGAACTCGTGTCAGTTCGGCCGCATTAGCTTCTCAAGCAGGAACGCTTTCACGGAAGGGTCTTCTGCCAGGCCGATTGCGCGGTCGTAGGCATCTGAGGCCTCACAAGCCTTCCCGAGACGTTGCAACAGATGAGCGCGAACTGCCCAATACGGCTGATAGTGCGACACAGCGTCAGAGGCAATCGAGTCCAGAACGGCAAGTCCCGCTTCCGGTCCGTTTGCTTCCGCGATCGCGGCGGCGTATCCCGCTCGGGTGCCGAGTGCTGGCGATATCCTGAGCAGTTGTTCGTAGAAGAGCACGATCGCCGCCCAGTCGGTCCGGCCGCTGCGCGCACGCTCCGCATGCACGGACTGAATTGCAGCTTCCAGTTGAAATCTGCCGGAGCGTCCTAGTGTGAACGCTTCGCTGAGATGGTGCTCCGCCTCTTCGATCAGCGGAACCGACCATCGATTCGGGTCCTGCTCGGAAAGAGGAATATAACGGCCGTCGGGCCCTCTTCGCGCGGGGCGACGCGCTTCGCAATGGAGCATGAGAGCTAGCAGGCCTTGAATCTCGGCTTCGCCGGGCTTCAACTGCAACAGGACCCGTGCGAGCCACATCGCTTCCTCCGCCAGATCGCGGCCGCGCTGGTCGGCGCCCGCCATGTCGTCCCAGCCGATACCGAAGGCGGCGTAGATTGCTTCCAGCACGGCATCAAGACGTTCCGGCAGATCTCGCTGTTGCGGGATTTCGAACGGAATACCACCGCTGCGGATTTTTGTCTTCGCGCGGAACAGGCGCTGCCCCATGGTCTTCGGCGCGATGAGAAAGGCTTGGGCAATGCGTACAGCGTCCAGGCCTAATACCGTCTGCAGCATCAGAGGTGTGTGCATGGCGGGGTCGATCGCCGGGTGTGCGCACACGAAGAGCAATTTTAAGCGTTCATCGGGGAACTCGTCCGACAAGGCCGCCTCCGTAAAATCTTCCTTGAGGTGTTGAAGGGCTGGCTCGCTATCCAAAACCACCTTTTGATGACGAATAGCGTCAATAAGCGAATGGCGCGCCGCTGTCATCAGCCATGCCTCCGGATTTTGTGGCACGCCATCCTGCGGCCAATGCTTGAGCGCCGACACTAACGCATTGCTGAGAGCGTCCTCAGCGCTGGCCAAATCGTGTGTGTGCACGGAAAGATAGGCCACCAGGCGGCCATAGGATTCGCGCGCTACACGCTCGACGGTCCGATGGGTGTCCTCCTGATTGCTTCCATTCACCCTGTGAACCCCCGCCGCAGGGCTTCCTTAGCCAGCGGTCGGACTTCCACCGCGCCGATGGATGCTCCCGGGCACCGCGCCGCCCATTCGAGTGCAGCGTCAACGGAAGGGAGTTCCAGGATGATGAATCCTGCCAGTTGCTCCTTCGTATCGGCATACGGTCCGTCCTGTACGCGGCGCTTTCCCTCCCTGAGGCGCACTGTTGTTCCTGTCTCGGGCACTTCCAGCGCATCGGCGCCGACGTACACTCCGGCATCGACGAGCGCCCCGTAGTAACCCCGCCAAGCGCCGAGATGAGGATCGCTATAGTCGTTCTTGCGCATGTCAAACTCTTCGGGTGTATGGTAGATCATCAGAGCAAATTGCATCACTTTTCTCCCTTCGGCGTAATTCTCGTCGGCTTTACGGCACCTGTCTGTCTGACGGCCGGGAAGCGGTTTATTCTGCATCTTTCAGGAAATCTGCAGCGATTCCGCCTGGAGTGGGAGCCTCCGCTGCTCTTAGTGGATGACGGGCCAATCGCAAGTAATCTATGCGCGGGAATTCCAGCTCGTCGAGTAATTATCCGTGCGGAAGATTGGGCTTGACCCCGGCCACTTCGCCGGTTCGGGTTTCCTGGCTACACTACGAGTTTACCCCGCTCAAGAAGCCGCCCAGATGACCAGTGAGCGTGACGCTCAAAACTCCAAGCAATTCCAGAGGAAAGCGCCAAAAGGGCAGGGAAGCAGAGTCCGGACGGCGCGCGCGAAAATGGATCCACCAACTGAGCAAAACAATCGGCGCTGAAACGCTGGCAAACAGCAGGTGATAAAGCAGGATGCCTTTCAGGCGCTGGCCTTCGAGTTGCCATTGCCAGGCAATCAAACCGCTCAAAAGGGTGGGGAAAACGGTGACCGCCGCCGCGCTGAGATTGAGTAACGCGGCAGCGCCAAAAACCTGCCTCTTTGTCCACACCGCCAGAAAATCGAACGCAACTCCAACGATGAACAATGCAATGGGGAAATGAATGAGCACGACGTGTTGCGCGTGCTTGGCCAGCAGCACCGTCCGCCAATCAAACGGGTTTGTCATTGGCGGTCTTTATTGCACCACAACCTTCGCTGTCATCTTCGGATGGATCGAGCAGAAATACGTATACGTCCCCGGCTTCGTGAAGGTGTAGGAAAACGAATCATCCGTGTCCAGCGCCTTCGATTTGAACGTGCTCTTATCCTCGCTCACCACCGTGTGCGGAATATCATCGCGATTGGTCCATTTCACGGTTGTGCCCGCCCCCACCGTCAAAGTTACCGGCGCGAAAGTGAAATTGTCGATCTTCACCTCCGTCGTTGCGTTAGCGTTTTTCGTCGCTGGCGAGGCCAGCTTCCCGGCGCCTGCCAACAGAACTCCCGAGCACAACGCAAAAATCATTCCGCGAATCCACACTTGTTTCTTCCTCATCATCTGAATCATCCTCATTTCCTAGGTTTTCGATTTTTCCGCCTCGCTATCGTTCTCAGTCGGTTCTTCACCCCAGCTTGCTATCCACAATCGCCAGCGCCTGCTTTCCCCGCACAAAATTCACATCTGTAATCCCCAGCAGTCCGCGAAGCTCCTCCGCCGGAACCTTCATCGGCCCCGGTGAATCCGCCTTGCCCGGCTGTGGCTGCGGAAACGCCGTCGAGGCCGCGGTGTGAAACGTCACCGATCCTTCCACCTTCTGCATCGTCTGGTGGATGTGCCCGTTCAATACGGTCACGGATCCGAATCGCTTCAGCAGCGCCAATGCCTGCGCGCTGTCTTCCGTTCCCCATCCCCATTCCGGGTAAACCGACCACAGCGGAATGTGCGCAAACACCACCACCGGCGTGCTCGCGGAAAGCGCCTTCAAGTCTTTCTCGATCCACTCCAACTGCTCGGCTCCCAGCGATCCAAGTCCGCCCGCCTTCAAATTCATCACGTTCACCAGCCCCACAAAATGCACACCCTTTTTCTCAAAGCTGTACCACCCTGCTCCCTGCGCATTCTTACCGTACCGCTCCAGGTACTGCTTGCCGTCATCCCCGATCACATCGTGCTCCCCAGGCACGTAGAAAACTTCCTTCGCCGTGGCCGACTTCAGGATCTGGTCTACGGTGTCAAACTCCTCCGGCTTCGCAAGGTGGCTGATATCCCCGGTGTGCAGCAGAAATTCTGGCGCTGCCGGAAGTGCGTTGAGTTTGTCCACCGCCGCTTTCAGTGTGGACACAACATCCGTATTAGCCGGTTTGTTGAATCCCATGTGGCTGTCGCTGATTTGCGCGAAGCTCAACTCGCCTTTGGCCGCCGCCGCATCCAGCTCGCTGAACCCGCTCAGTGCATAGGATTTCAGGACTCCTCCCTGTATCACGCACAATGTCCCGGTTCCCGCCCAGGCCATGCACTTCAAAAACCCTCGCCGGTCAATTCCGTCATGGTTATGATCCACCTCAATTTCATCTTTCTTATTCCTTGCCATTGTGTTCTCCTCTCTCGAACACTTCTCCATGCTCCATTCGAAATGTGGTGGCACGAACCTGAAGAGAGAAACAAGTCCGCGCCACCTTCGGACGTGTCCTGCTATGGAGACCCGCTGCGCGGCCCTTTTATTCCCCTTTCTCCGGCGGACTCCTAGTGTCCCGTCCCGTAAGTTCGGCGCATTTCTCTTTAGGGGGTCAGGGCTTCAGCCC
>JBAVHY010000364.1:0-22287 GCA_049686315.1 Candidatus Acidiferrum sp.
GGAGGATTGGCGGCGTCAGGGGCAACCGGAGGAAAGAACGTGGAATTCCCTGCGGAATCGCGGCTGACGTTTAAGTTGAGTCACGCGATAACGATCGAACCATAGCGCCGTTGAATAAGAGCAGATAAAGAGGCCTTTCGCTGTGGAGGAGCGGGAGGCCTTTTTGCTTTGAGATAGCGGACAAAGTGCCCGCGCCCCCAACTATGGGCGCAGAGTCAGTCTACGCTGGCCCGAGGCCGAGCCTGAAGGGCAAGGAAGATCATAAGGAAGCTGACAGCCAGAGGGATGGAGAGGCCGGCGCGGAGAGAATGCGTGCTGTAGGAGACGATGCCGACAAGCCACGGAAGCGCGCCGCCACCAAGACCCGCGGCACCGAAGAAAAGAGCTCCGATCCAGTTGGAGTCATCCCGAAAGATCGCGGCGAGCCATGTGACGAAGATGGGATACTGCGGAGCCAGTCCGAATCCGGCGATTGCCGCGCCGAGATACAGAGTGTTGGGAGAATGAGAGAAAGCAATGACGGTGGAACCCGCGGTTGCCAGGGACAGTCCGAAGACGGAGATCAAGATATGAGAAACACGGTGGAGAGCGAGCGGGGCAACGCCGCGGCCGAAGAGCAGAGCCCCGTAATAAACCGAGGGAGCGATGACCAGAGTAACCATGCTCATTCCCGGCAGACGCTTTTCAAAACTGGCTACCCAGCCGCCAAGAGCCACTTCGACACCGACGTAGAGAAAGTAAAGCAGAAGGAGAGGAATGGCTTGCGGCAAGCGAAGATGAGCAAGCCACTCCGATAGGGCATGAGTAGCACGGGGCTGTTTGCCGGCAGCAGGCTCGGCACGGACGGAGAGATGGAGGGCGATGAGGACGAGTGAGCAGACTGTGATCAAGATGGAGAAGCCGCGCAGACCGATGGTGGGGATGAGGGCTCCAACAAGGAAGGGGCAGAGAACGGCGCCAATGCTCCAGGAAAAATTAAGGAACGTGACTGCCGCGGCGGTGCTTTTGGAAGGAAGCTGTGTGCCGCGCAGGTTGATCGCGGGGTTGGCGAGGCCGTAGCCAAGTCCGATGATTCCCACCATAGCGGAAGAAATCACCCATGGTCCGAGGCCCAAGAAGGCGAAGCCCACCAAGAAAGCAACGAATCCCGCGGCGGAAACTTTGGAAAAGCCAAAGCGGGGAAGAAAGACGCTGGTGAGAGCCACTCCGAGGGCGCTGCCGAAATATTGCGACGTGAAGAAGAAGCCCGCCTGGGCGTCGGTGAGTGCCCAACGAAGTGAGAAGGACGGCAGGATCGGCCCCAGGAGCGTGGTGATAACACCGATAAGGATGAAACTCAGATGGAGCAGGAGCCATTGATTTCGCGCACTGGTTGTAGGAGGAGCGGTGGGAAACGAAGCCATTAAGGAGCGAGTGTGGCACAAGATAAATGAAGGGACAAGCAGGCTAGAACTTTAGGAAGAAAGGGCCACCGAATTTATTGTGTGGACCCTTTGCCGTGGGCCTTGTTGAAACCAGAGGAAATCCTGGCCTCTTCTTGAGATCAGCGGCATGGTCGCGGAGGTGATTTCGGCGCGGGAGTTTTGGGGGCCTGGAAACGATAGCCGACCCACGGTTCTGTCAAGATGTATTTGGGCTGGGAGGGATCTTTTTCAATTTTTTTCCGCAGTTGATTGATGACCACGCGGAGATTTTCCGTTTCCTCGCCATATTCGGGGCCCCAAACGGTTTGCAGCAGCCGGCGGTGAGTGACTGGCTTGCCAAGATTGGCAATCAATTGGCGCAGGACTTCGAATTCTTTCGGCGCCAGATGGACTTCTTCCCCGGCCACAGCCACGCGGCGCTGCTCGAAGTCAACGGACAATTCCTTGGAAACAAAGGAAGGAAGCGCGTCGGCGGAAGGGTGGCGGCGAAGCGTGGCGCGAATGCGCGCGAGAAGCTCCTCGACGCTGAAGGGCTTGGTGACATAGTCGTCGGCGCCCGCATCCAGAGCGATAATCTTGTCGCGCTCGGCGTTGCGAACGGTAAGCATGATGATTGGCGCATCGCTGGAGCGGCGGATTTCGCGGCAGGTTTCAATTCCGCTGATGCCCGGGAGATTCATGTCCAGAAGAATAAGGTCGGGCTTGAGTTTGCTGACCATCTCGACGGCCTCTTCGCCGGTGGGGACTTCGCTGATGGTGTAGCCACGGAAGGAAAGAGTGGAGCGCAGGACCCGGCGAATTTGAGGTTCATCATCTACAACGAGGATGGTGGCGGAATTCATTGCGAATCGCTCCCGGCGAGCGCCACGGGAAGGGTAAACGAGAAAACGGAACCGCTGCCGAGTTGGCTTGTCACCCAGATAGTGCCACCGTGGGCCGAAACAATGGCTTTGGCAATGGGCAAGCCCATGCCGGTACCGCGAACCTGATAACGCTGATCCCTGCCACGATAGAACTTGTCAAAAATGAGGGCCTGTTCAAAGGAATCGATGCCGGGCCCATGATCGGCAACGCTGAAGGCGACAAAATCTCCGGTATGTTCAGCGGAAATGGCAATAGGTTGATCTTTGGGGGAGTAGAGATGCGCGTTGTCGATGAGTTGAACCAGAATGTCCTTGGTGCGGCTGCGATCGGCGCGCACCAAGGGCAAGTTGTCGTTGATGCGAAGATTGATCTGGCGGTCGCACAAGGACTTTTTCAGGTGCTGAAGGGCGGTGTCGATGAGGGTAGAGGCGGAGGTGGGTTCGAGGTGCAGCTGAATTTCGCCAGCTTCAAGCTTGGCCATTTCGGCGGCTTCTTCGACGAGGTGATTAAGCCGGTCAGACTCCTCGTTGATAATGGTGAGAAGTTCATACTGCTGCGGAGTTTCCGGAGATGTAGCGCCAAGAAGGTCGGTGGCCGCGGCCTTGATGGCAGTCAAGGGAGTGCGGAAGTCGTGGGCAATGGAGTCCAAGAGAGCGGATTTGAGGCGTTCACCCTGACGCTCGGCTTCGGTCTCGCCGATTTGCTCGACGGCGCGCGCGCGCTCAATGGCAATGGCCACAAGGGAGCTGATGGCATCCAGGGTCTGGCGGGAAAGGCGGGCCCCGGAGATGCCGAGGCTGCCGATGGGCTTGACGCCGAGACGCACGGGAAGGAAATAGAGGGCCTGGAGATTGTCGGAGGTGGTCTCGTCGCGGAGGAACGCGAGCTTCATCTTCTCCTCATCCACTTGAGCGGCACCGTAGCCGGAGCGGTAATACTTGTCTTTCTGGGGAAGGAACAACTCCGCGGCACCGGCTTCAAAGCAATCAACGATGAAATTGGGAATCGCGTTCATCAACTGGATGACGTTCCCTTCCCCGAGCAGTTTCTGACTAAAGGCGTAGAGGCGCTCGACCTCACGGCGGCGGCTGTTGGCCGAGTCCGCCTCTTTGCGAATGCGGGCGGAGAGCTGGCTGCCCACAATCGAGGTACAAAGAAAGGCAAACAGAGCGACCCAATTTTGCGGGTCAGCAATGGTAAGAGTGCCGACCGGAGGAAGAAAAAAATAGTTGAAAAGGAGCATGGCGGAAATGGACATGAAGACGGAGACGACCATGCCCCACACCGCAGAAACTGCTAAAATCGCGAGGAGAAAAGAGAGCGCGACCGTGGTTTGATTCACATGAAGGATCCTGCTGTACCCGAATGTGATGGAGGCAAGCAGGATGGCGGCGGCAACAAAGCCGATCCCGCGCCCGACGACCAAGCGCGACATGGATGTATTGTAACTCAGCAGGAATTCAGACTGGGGAGAGAAAGAGAACTTGCCAAAGAAACCCGAGGAATGGCTGGAAGCGGTTTCACCGGCGCCGAAATCGCGGGGAATCTTCAAACTGTTTTTGGGATACGCCCCCGGTGTGGGCAAAACTTACAGCATGCTGAGCGAGGCCATCCGGCGGAAAAGCCGCGGAGAAGACGTGGTAATCGGGATTGTGGAAACGCACGGGCGGAAAGCAGTCCAGGAATTGGCCAGCCAGTTGGAGGCCGTGCAACGAAAACGGCTGGACTACAAGGGGACGATGTTCGAGGAAATGGACGTGGACGCGATCCTCGAGCGAAAGCCGGAAGTGGTGCTGGTGGACGAACTGGCGCACACCAACGTTCCTGGGAGCAGGCACCGGAAGCGGTACGAAGACGTGCAGGAATTGCTGGGGGCAAAGATCGACGTTATCTCTACGCTGAACATTCAACACATTGAAAGCCTGGCGCCGACGGTACGAGCCATTACGGGCATAACGGTGCGGGAAACGGTGCCGGATTGGGTGCCACTGTCAGCATCGGAAACGTTAATGGTAGACCTGACGCCGGAAGCGCTGCAGAACCGGATGAAGCGCGGCGATGTCTACAGCCAGGAAAAAGTGGAACAGTCGCTAAAGAATTTTTTCCGCCGTGGGAACCTGATTGCCCTGCGCGAACTGGCGCTGCGGCAGGTGGCGGAACAGGTGGACCGCAGCCTGGAGTCCTACATGGATGCGAAGGACATCCAGCAGAACTGGGGCGTGCGGGAGCGGATTGCGGTGTGCGTCTCCGGAAGTCCTTCGGGGCAGTATCTGACGGCGCGCGGGGCACGCATGGCGAGGAGGTTGGACGCGGAACTTTACGTCGTGCATGTCGAGCGTGAATTCGCGCCGCGGGAGGAAAATCCGAAAATTCTGGAGGCGAACCTGCGTTTCGCGGAGAACCTGGGAGCCCAGGTGGTGAAGTTAAAGGGAAAGAGCGTGGCGGACGCAATCGCGGAATTTGTGCGCACCAGGCATATCACGCAGGTTATCTTCGGACGCCCTCCGGTACATGATTGGCGGAAATATTTATATTTGTCGGCGGTGCACCGCTTCTTGAGGGAATCCCCGGCGGTGGATGTGCATATCGTGACGCAAGAACCCGACGAAGCGTAGGCTAAAACAGGAACAAAAGAGGGCCCACTGCCGAGCAATCCTGCGCAGCGGCTTGGGATGTCTCCGCCCAAGAGATCCCAAACACCCCGCTGTCCGTTGAAGATCAATTTTTTGAACCAACGGAAGAGCGGAGTTTTCTGCGCAGGATTGCCCGAAAGTGGGCCACACCGAGCGGCGTAAATGCCGAATCCTGGCCGCAACGTTGCGCGAAAATCGCGCGCGATGCGACAGCGTTTCCCAACAAAGTTGGCGTTTCTTAACCGCCAACGGTTACAGTCTAAGCCGAGAAGCAACGCGCGCGAGTACCATTTACAAACATTTTACAAGTGCGCGAAGAATGCTTTCAGGATTCGATTGGGAGGGAAAGCAGAACTCTTCAGGTGGCATGACGGTGACGTTGCTTGGGATTTGCGGGGCCGGAGCTTTCACGAATGATCAGTTCAGGAGGAACGGCAAATTCCGCGGGATAGTCCTTGAATCCTTGGAGGCGCTGAAGAAGGATGCGGGCCGCGGTTGCACCCATTTCGCGCAAAGGCTGGCGAACGGTAGTCAGGCGGGGATTGTGATAGTCGGCGAGTTGGATGTCGTCGAAACCGATGACGGAAACGTCTTCGGGGACGCGGAGGTTGGCGTCGCGGAGAGCGCGGATGGCTCCGATAGCGGCCATGTCGTTGAAGGAGACGATGGCGGTGAAGGGGCGGCGGCTCTGGAGGAGTGATTGGACAACGGGGTAGCCGAGCTCGGGCGACGCGATGTCGCGCTCGAGTTGGACGGTTAGCTCCGGCAGGATAGGAAGGTCCAGCTCCTTGGCGACAGCAACGATGTTTTGCCAACGCGTGAGGGAGTCCGAACTGAAGGGCTGGCCGCGCATGAAAGCGATGTGGCGATGACCGAGCTGGTGAAGGTGACGGAGTATCAGTTCGGCGGCACGGCGGTGGTCCAGGGCGACGTTGGTTAAGCCCTTGATAGTTTTGTGGCCGGCGATGGCGACGGCCGGGACCGTCAGTTCATTTTGCAGGGCAGTATCAATCATGATGAGGCCCTCGGCGCCGCGGCCGAGGAGGAGTCGGGGGTACTCCTCGATCAGGTCGGGTTTGTGACGATGATGAGCACTGAAGTAGAAGTAGCCCTCCTGCATGAGATGGTCGCCAATGCCGCCCATGACCATGGTGTGGTAGCCATCATTAAGTTCCGGGACCAGGACACCGACGGTGAAGGTGCGTTTTTTGCGCAGTGAACGAGCCAGTAAGCTTGGCTGGTAGTTGAACTTACGGGCGGCTTCGCGGACACGCTCACGGGTCTTTTGTGGAATGGAGCGGCCGGGGACGTTATTGAGGACCACAGAAACGGTGGCGGGGCACAGACCAAGGTAATCGGCCAGGATCTTCAGGCTGACGGGGCGCTCGCCCTCGCAGGGCTGCTTCCTTCGCGAAGTCATTCTGGCTTCCGGCTCAGCAGTCCGAGAGATTGAAGAATCAGGGCTTAGAGACGGCATAAGAGTACCCCAATAGAAAAGGGCGCACTAGGGTAGAACTGCAAGCGAGGCAAAATAGGCCTTAACCAGCCTCATTCCAAGCCGGGATCGCCCTTTGCCCTCACCAGCCCGTCAGGTTCACTAGACAAACGTTTGTCTATACCCTAATCAAAAAACTTCTGCTTGACAACAGGTTCTTCAATGAGGCCAAATGTGGGGCCAAGAAGGGTGAGTCCGAGCGGTTCACTAACCAAACGATTGTCCACGGTGCACATGCCTGCGGGGAGTTGAGGCGACAGGCTGTCGAGGGCTGACGGAGCGAACTTGCGCCAGTAAGTCCAAGTATTTCGACAGGAGGCAGTATGCATCGGCAGGGAAATTCCAAAACAATTTGGTTGATGGCAAGGGACATCGTGGCGGCGGTGTGCGTGCTGCTGCTGTTTGCCACGTTCGCAGTGGGACAGATCACGTCGGGCACGATCTCCGGTTCGGTGAAAGACCCAAGCGGCGCGGCGGTACCTGATGCGACCGTGGTCGCCACAGACGCGGACAAGGGAGTGACACGCACGGTGACGACCGGCGCGTCCGGCGAGTTTGTTTTCCCGAACTTGCCACCGGGCAAGTATAAAGTCACGGTGGAACTGAAGGGTTTCAAGAAGATTGAGAAGAGCGACATTATCGTAAACGTGGCGGATCACGTGAACGCGGGTGAACTTGCGCTGGAAATGGGCACAACCACGGAAAGCGTGACCGTAACGGCGGATGCCGGGCAAATTCAGTTGCAATCCAATTCCGGCGAGCGGTCGGACCTAATCAGTAATAAACAACTCGAGGATGTGGCCATGAACGGCCGCAACGTCCTGGACTACATGAAGCTGATTCCCGGCGTAATTAGCGGGTTTGACGGTCACGCGTCGGGAACCGGGGGCCTCGATACGATGAACATCAACGGGACGCGCGCAAACCAGCACGAGTTCACGCTGGACGGCGCCTCAAACGTGGATACGGGAAACAACGGCGGAACGCATGTAACCATCAATCCCGATGCCATCGAAGAAGTGAAAATCCTGACTTCGAATTACCAAGCCGAGTTCGGCAAGGCCGCCGGCGGCCAGATTGCTATTGTGACCAAGGGCGGCACGAATGAGTGGCACGGTGACGCGCGCTTCTTCCATCGCAATGACAGTCTGAACGCCAACGAACCTTTTAATAAGGGAAATGAAATCGCGGGTAACCTGCCGAACGCTCCTTACCTATATCGCTACAACTACATTGGCTACGACATCGGCGGCCCAATCAAGAAGAACAAGCTGTTTGTCTTCTGGAACCAGGAATTTTACCGGCAATTCGTGCCTATTACCGGAACCACCCAGTTCTATACCCCGACGGCTCTGGAACGGAAGGGAGACTTCTCGCAGTCGACCGATGGCGCCGGGAATCCCGTCGTGCTTACCGGCCCGGGGATCACCAACAACAAGATCGACCCCAGCACCCTTTCGCCGGCGCAGCAGGCGGTGTTTACCAACATGGAGAAGCTTCTTAGCCTCTTCCCCTTGCCGAACGTGAGCGGTTTTGGGGTGAACGGACAAAACTACAACTTTTCCGAGGCGCTTTCGGCGAATGATCCGCGGCGCGAAGACATTCTCCGCGTCGACTATCAGCTGAGCGATAAATACCGGTTCTTTGTGCGCTGGATCCACAATGCCGACACCGAATCAGCACCGTTCACGCCTTTCCCCGGACCGTTCGGCATTTTCGCGTGCTCGTCTTCGATCAACTTCGCCGGTGGGTGCACGCAGCAACATCCGGGCTGGAACCTGTCGGTTAATATGATTGCTTCGTTGACGCCTACGGTGGTGAATGAGTTCTCGGTCGGTCCGAGCCACACGCTCTCGCTCGCGGAAGGCACCAACGGCAATATATCCCTTTCAAAGAACGGGATCACGATGCCGCTGCTTTACAAGTCCGATACCATACCGGACATCAGCTTCGGCGGACTTAACAACGTGAGTTTCAGCGGACCATATCTGGGTGCGACTCCGTGGAAACAAGCAAATACCACGGTCAACGTCAACGATAACCTGACCTGGATACGAGGGGTTCATACGCTAAAATTTGGAATGTTCTACCAGCGCAACGGCAAGAACCAAATAGCCTGGGGCAACATCAACGGGCAATTGAATTTCGGTACAGGACCGACTGCCCCAAATTGTCCGGTTGTAGTGCCTCCTAATGGCTCTTGCCCGTACGCCCTGGGCGACCCGATCGCTAGCGCCCTTCTTGGTAGCTTTGACAGCTTCGACCAGTCCACTGCCCGGCCAACGGGATATTTCCGTTACAACCAACTGGAGTTCTACGTCCAGGACACTTGGAAAATAACGCAGCGCCTGACATTGGATTACGGGATGAGATTCTCCTGGATCCCACCACAGTACGACGCGAAGAACCAAATTGCGATTTTCGATCCCTTCTCGTACAACCAAGCCAATGCCGTGAAAATCGACGACGGCGGCAACATCGTCCCCAACAGTGGCAACCCTCTGAACGGCATGAAGTTTACGAGCGGAGGCGGTCTTCCGGCCGGCGGGTGGGATGACCGTGGAATTATGGCGGAACCGCGTTTCGGCTTTGCCTATGACGCATTCAAGGACCACAAGACTGTCATTCGCGGCGGCTTCGGAATGATGCATGACCGTGTGCAAGGCAACCTGATCTTCAACACCGTGTTTAACAATCCTGCTCTCGTTCAGACAGCATCATTGGGTTCCGGCAATATCGCCAATCTCTCCAGCCCCTCGTTTGGCAGCGGTGTGCTGGGGAATATCGTCGGTGCTTCCAAGGACGGTCATGTGCCCACGGTGTACAGCTACAGCCTTGGGATTCAGCGTGAAGTGTTTAAGGGCGCGACACTGGACGTGGCTTACGTGGGAAACGTCTCGCGCCACCTGACCACGGCGCGGGACCTCAACCAGATTCCCTATGGCTATGCTTTTACCCGGGCCGCCCAAGACCCAGCGAACTTCACTACCTACTGCGCCGCGCCCCAAACGGGCAACCCCTGCACCAATGGTATTCCACAGGTTGAACCGAATCTTCCCGCGCCGTACGCTGCGGCAGGATACTCATTCAGCGGTATCGATGCGTTTGGAAGGCCTAACTATACGAATGCACCGCTGGTACCGTACAAGGGCTACGGACAGATCTCGTATTTGCAATGGGATGGCACTTCCAACTACAACTCACTGCAAGTTTCTTTTCAGCGGCGCTATAGCAGAGGTTTAACCTTTGGCGCGGTCTATACCTTTTCAAAGGCGTTGACGACAGCAACCTCCGATCAAGACCTGCAGGATCTGTACAGCCCACGCACGCTCGATTACCGCGCGGCGGGATGGGATCGCACCCACGTATTCGCCGCCAACTACATCTACGACCTGCCGAATGTGTCGAAGCATCTTGGCGGGGCAAAGTGGCTGTCGTACCTGACCGATCACTACCAGTTGAGCGGTGTGATCCAGGCTTCAACTGGGACGCCAGTGGACTTGAACAATGGGTTTTCATTTGAATCGGGGACGCTTGACGGCTCGAACATGTGGGGCGCCATCCCGTACTACTACACCATCGACCAGCACCAGGACCCGGTGTTTCCCATAATTGGGACTCGCATCCGAGGCAGTCGCGACTTTAAACGAAATCCGGGAATGCAAAACTGGGATACCTCACTGTTCAAAAATATTCCGGTGGGATCAAACGAAAAGCGTTCTATTCAGCTGCGGCTGGAAACGTTCAACACCTTCAACCATCCCAACTTCGCCACCAGGAACTACAGCTTTAATGTGAGCGGGCCGTTCCAGTACTCACAAGGCACTCCGTTCAGCATCTCGCAGATTCCCAATTGGGGCACAAACGCGAGTACGAACGGAACAGGAGTCGGCGGTTTCCGCGTGGTGCAGTTGGGAGCGAAGTTCAACTTCTAAGTCGAGGCTCAGGCATACCGCCCGAAGTAAAGGCCTGAGCAAACCGCGAATCCTCCTGCCATCCGATGGGTGGCAGGAGGATTTTTGTGTGTGATGAAGGTGCGCGGCGTACGAGTGAAGGATATAGAATGAGGGACTTATGAGAACAACGGTGCTGTGTGGCGCGGTGATGGGCCTGGGGCTTTGGTGTGCCGCCGGGACATTGGCACAAACGCCAGGAAATAACACGGCTGGGCGCGTGCGCGTGGTGGAATCGTCCGAGGAGCGGAACGCGGTTCTGGAGGAGAAGGCAACGATCGAGTTTGGTGCGGCCCGCGCGCCCGAACTAACGATTCAGGTGAACGATGCGGTGCGCTACCAGTCGATTGATGGATTCGGGGCTTCGCTGACGGATTCTTCGGCGTGGCTTATCTGGAACAAGCTTTCGGGGGCTCAGCGGCGGGAAGCGCTGGAGAAATTGTTCGATCCGCAGAAAGGCATCGGGCTGAGCTTGTTGCGCCAGCCGATGGGGGCGAGCGATTTCGCGCTGGAGGATTATTCGTATGACGACGTGGCGCAGGGAGAAAGCGATCCGGAGCTGAAGAAGTTTACGATTGAGCGGGATCAGCGGTACATCATCCCCATCCTGAAAGAAGCGCTGGCGCTCAATCCACAGTTGAAGATTATTGCGTCTCCTTGGAGCCCGCCGGGCTGGATGAAGACGTCGGAATCGATGATCCAGGGGGCGCTGCTGCCCTCGGCGTATAAGCCATTGGCAAATTACTTCGTGAAATTCGTGAACGCGTATGAAAAAGCAGGTGTGCCCATTTACGCGGTGACCATGCAGAACGAGCCGCTGAATGTCCCCGGAAATTATCCCGGGATGGACATGACCGCGGGAGAACAGGCGGTTTTTCTGCGGGACAACCTCGGGCCGGCATTTCGCGAGGCGGGATTGAAGACAAAGATACTGATTTTCGATCATAACTGGGACTTGGTGCGTTATCCGATTGAAGTGCTGAGCGACCCGAAAGCCGCCGAGTTTACTCCCGGGACGGCCATCCATTGCTATGGGGGCAGCGTCACAGCGCAGAGCGAATTGCACGAGCGATTTCCCGACAAGGACATCTGGTCAACAGAATGTTCGGGCGGGGAGTGGCAAAAAGGAAAAATCCTGGAGCAAGAAGTACGGCAGATCATTGAATCGACGCGGAACTGGTCGAAGAGCGTGATTTTGTGGAACCTGGCGCTGGATCAGAACCACGAGCCGTATTTAGGAGGGTGCACTACGTGCCGCGGAGTGGTCACCGTGAAACACGATGTGACGCCTTCGCAGGTGATTCCAACGGTGGATTTTACGGCACTGGGACATGCGAGCAAGTTTGTGCGGCCGGGGGCGGTGCGGATCGATTCCAACAGTTTTGGACAAGGAAGCCTGGAGGATGTGGCGTTTCGCAATCCAGATGGTTCGATTGTGCTGCTGGTTTTGAACAGCGGCGGCGCGCCGGCTACCTTCAATATCGAGTGGAACGGGAGATTTGCGGTGTATACGCTGAAACAATCCAGTGTAGCGACATTTGTGTGGCACTGAGGATCGATGGAAAATACTTAGCAACAGTCAAGTGCGTGACGCACAAGGCGTTAAACGTTTCCCACTTTGGAAAGTATCGGAAATTTCGTTCGATAACTTCCTTTTCTCATGCTCTCGCCCTGATATACTTAAGTTCCCTTCGCTCCGGAAAAATTCATGCCTACAACTTCCAAGAAACCTCCACTCCCGTCGGACAAACGCTGGCGCATCGTGAATGGCACAATGCGGCGCCACGGGTTTGCCCGTGACGCGCTGATCGAGACGCTGCACACCGTCCAGGAGTACTTTGGCTACCTCGACAAGCCATCCCTTAAATTCGTCGCGGAGTCGTTGCGCGTCCCACTGAGCCAGGCGTACGGCGTGGCGACGTTCTATCACTACTTCACACTGAAGCCCCCGGGGAAACACACTTGCCTGGTGTGCCTGGGCACGGCCTGCTACATCAAGGGAGCCAGCCAATTGCTTGCGACAGCAGAATGGTCGCTGGGGATCAAGGCGGGCGAAACGACGATGGATGGAAATGTTTCCCTGGTGAGCGCGCGGTGCATCGGGTCCTGCAGCATGGCACCAGCCTTCATTTTTGACGGAGAGACGCTCGGCAACGTCAAAGACACGGACCTTCGCAACAAGCTAGAAGGATGGAAAAGCTGATGACCCTCGAGGAACTCGAACAGATAGCGAGTGAGGCACGACAGGTCAAAGAGAAAGCTCCGCGGGCGCTGGATGTTTGCGTGGCCGCGGGCTGCTTGTCGCTGCACAGCGATGTCATCAAATCGGCGCTGGAGAAAGAGGTCCAGCGAACGGGAGCGAATTGCCGCGTGCGCGGGACGGGATGCATGGGTTTGTGCTCGCTGGGACCGCTGATCAGCAGCGAGCCTGATGGCCACCTATTGAAGAACGTTGCGGAGTCGGATGCCGCGGAGATTGTGGCCAGTCTGGACAGCGCCGCGCCCGAACGCTTGGTTTGTTCCCGCGAACAGCCTTTCTTTCAACGACAGACCAGCATCGTGCTGGAAAACTCCGGACGAATTGACCCGGAAAAGATTGAGGAATACATCGCCGCGGACGGCTATCAGGCGCTGGTGCAATCTTTGACCGAGAAGACTCCGCCGCAGATTGTTCAGGAAGTCTCCAAGAGCGGGTTGCGCGGCCGCGGCGGGGCTGGTTATCCCACGGGACTGAAGTGGGGCACGGTGGCCAAGACCAGCGGGATGACAAAGTATGTGATTTGCAACGCCGACGAGGGCGACCCTGGTGCGTTTATGGATCGCAGCGTGCTTGAGAGTGATCCACACCGCGTACTGGAGGGAATGATCATCGCCGGCTACGCGGTGGGGGCGTCGCACGGCTACATTTATGTGCGCGCTGAATACCCGCTGGCGATCAAGCGCCTGAACGTGGCGATTCGCGAGGCGCGGCGACTGGGCTTTCTCGGAAGCCAGATCTGCAATACCAAGTTCAGCTTTGACCTGGAAATACGCATCGGAGGCGGTGCATTCGTCTGCGGAGAAGAGACCGCGCTCATCGCTTCGATTGAGGGACGGAGGGGCGCGCCGCGTCCGCGTCCACCATTTCCCGCGCAGTCCGGCCTGTGGGACATGCCGACACTGATCAACAACGTGGAATCGTTCGCCAACATTCCGACGATTCTACGACACGGCGGTGAGTGGTACGCCGCGCTCGGCACGAAGAAGAGCAAAGGCACCAAAGTGTTTGCGCTTTGCGGCAAGGTGCGGAATGTGGGCTTGATTGAAGTTCCCATGGGCATGACGCTACGCCAGATTATTTTTGAAATCGGCGGCGGAGTACCCGAAGGGCGTACGTTCAAGGCGGTGCAGACCGGCGGACCTTCTGGCGGCTGCATTCCGGAGCAATTTCTGGACCTGCCGGTGGATTACGAGTCGCTGAAGGAAGTCGGCTCAATCATGGGCTCCGGCGGCATGATCGTGATGGACGACGGCGCTTGCATGGTGAACGTAGCCCGGTACTTCATGGAGTTCTGCATGTCCGAATCGTGCGGCAAGTGCATTCCGTGCCGCGCTGGCACGGCTCAGATGTTCGAACTCCTGACGCGCATGACCACCGGAACGGCAACGCCACAAGACCTGGAACTCCTGGAAGATCTTTGCGACATGGTCAGCAACACCAGCCTTTGCGGGCTGGGCCAGAGCGCGCCGAACCCGGTTCTCAGCACGCTGCGGTATTTCCGCGAGGAGTACACCGAGCATATCGTGCAGAAGCGGTGCCGCGCGGGTGTTTGCGAATGCGGCAAGGCAGCGGAGATGTCCGCATGAATCCCGCACCCGCTGTAAAAACACTTTTGATCGATGGCACCGACGTCAGTGCGAGCGCCAATCAAACGATTCTCGACGCCGCCCGGGAAAATAATATTCCAATTCCCACGCTGTGCCATCTCGAGGGGCTGACGGAAGTGGGCGCCTGCCGGTTGTGCCTGGTGGAACTGAAAGGTTCGAACCGGCTCCAGCCCGCGTGTGTCACGCTGGTGGAAGAGGGCATGGAGGTCACCACGCAGACCCCGCGGCTGCAGAAGTACCGGCGCATGGTGCTGGAGCTTCTGTTTGCCGAGCGGAATCACGTGTGCTCCGTTTGTGTCTCGAACAACATGTGCGAATTGCAGGACATGGCGAAAGCGCACGGGGTGACTCATGTGCGTTTTCCGTACCGATTCCCGAACCTTCCCGTGGACCTTTCCCACGAACGCTTCACCCTGGACCACAATCGCTGCATTCTGTGCACGCGTTGCGTGCGCGTGTGCAACGAAATCGAGGGGGCGCACACCTGGGATCTCCTCGGCCGCGGCGTCAATACCACTCTGATCAGCGACCTGGAACAGCCCTGGGGTGAGTCGGATACGTGCACAAGTTGCGGGAAGTGCATCCAGGTGTGCCCGACGGGCGCATTGTTTGATAAGAGCAAGGTGGGTGGCAAGGTGCGGAAGGATCCAGACTTTCTTTCTTACTTGAACGACATGCGGGAGGGCCTGCGATGAGCAAACCGGCCCTGGCGACCATCTGGCTGGACGGCTGCTCCGGCTGTCACATGTCTTTGCTGGACATGGATGAACGGCTGGTGGAACTGAGCGAGCATTTCGACCTTGTGTACTCTCCGCTGGTGGACTACAAGCAGTACCCCGCGCATGTAGACGTCGCGCTCGTGGAAGGCTCGGTGAGCAGCGACGAGGACGAACATAAAATACGGCACGTACGGGCGCACACGCGCGTCCTGGTGTCGCTTGGCGACTGTGCGGTCACGGGAAATGTGCCCGCCATGCGCAACGCGTTTCCCGTGCTGGAAATCCTGGACTCCGTTTTCAAGGGAAACAATGTGCTTCAGGAGCAAATTCCGACCGAGCGCTTGCCTTCGCTGCTGAAGCGAGTGCGGCCGGTGCACGAAGTTGTGAATGTGGATGTGTTTGTGCCGGGATGCCCGCCTTCCGCCGATACGATTTACACAGTCATTAGCGAGCTGCTTGCCGGCCGTGTTCCAGATGTGGCGGTTTTGTCCCGGTTTGGAGCGTAAGAAGAAAGGACCATGTCCAAAACCATAACTATTGACCCGGTCACACGGATCGAAGGCCACGCAAAAATCACGCTGCAAATCGACGAGCAGGGCGAGGTCTCCGAAGCGTATTTCCACGTCACGCAATTCCGAGGGTTTGAAAAATTCTGTGTAGGCCGCCCGTTTTACGAAATGCCATACCTGATGGAGCGGATCTGCGGGATCTGCCCGGTTAGCCACCTGCTGGCCTCGGCGAAGGCGTGCGATGCGTTGCTGGCGATGAAGGTTCCGCCGGCCGCCGGGAAGCTGCGGCGGATCCTGAATCTGGCGCAGATCATTCAATCGCATGCGCTGAGTTTTTTCTATCTTTCGTCGCCGGACTTTCTGATTGGCATGGATGCCGACCCCGCCGAGCGCAATCTCTTTGGTGTCATGCGCAAGTACCCGGAACTCGGGCGCGGAGGGATCCGGCTGCGGCAATTCGGACAGCAGGTAATTGAAACGCTCGCCGGCAAGCGCGTTCATCCCGGTTGGGTAGTTCCAGGTGGGGTGAACGAACCGCTGAGCATCGAGAAGCGGGACAAGTTGTTGGCACAAATACCCGAAGTGATTGAGATCGCATTGAAGGCGCTGACCTGGTTCAAAAGAGAGTTCGAGAATTTCCGGGAGGAGATCCGCACGTTTGCCAATTTCCCGAGCCTGTTCATGGGGCTGGTCACGGTTGATGAACGCGCGGGCTACTATGAGGGAAAACTCCGGTTCACGGATTCTCTGGGAAACATCGTGGCGGACAAGCTCGAACCCGCGCAGTACCAAGATTATTTGGGCGAAGCGGTCGAGCCGTTTACGTTCATGAAGTTTCCCTACTACAAGCCACTGGGTTATCCGGACGGTATCTACCGCGTGGGGCCGCTGGCGCGGCTTAACATCGTGGACAACTGCGGCACCCCGCTCGCGCAGCAGGAATGGGTTGAATTCCGCACGCTGGAACGCGGTGCGGTTTTAAGTTCGTTTCATTACCATTACGCGCGGCTGATCGAGATTCTCTTTGCCCTCGAGCACATGCAGGAGTATCTGCTCGATCCAATCATTACGAAGAGGCAAGCTAAGTATTCGGCATCACTGAATAACCTCGAAGGTGTCGGCTGTTCCGAAGCGCCGCGGGGCACGTTGATCCATCACTATCGCGTGGATGAACAGGGGCTAATCACCTGGGCCAACCTGATTATTGCCACGGGGCACAATAACCTGGCGATGAATCGCGGCATACTCCAGGCGGCGCGCCATTTTGTGCGCAATGAAAAACTCACTGAAGGAATGCTGAACCGGGTCGAGGCCGTAATCCGCGCATTCGACCCGTGCCTTAGCTGCTCCACCCACGCGGATGGACATATGCCGTTGCAGATTCGACTGGTTTCCCCAGGCGGCAAACTTCTCGATGAAATTTTCAGGGGATCATGAAGCGGGCGCTGGTGCTCGCCTGCGGGAACCCTCAGCGCGGCGACGACAGCGCGGCGCTTCATATTGCGGATAGCCTGCGTTGCGGCATATCCGATGCGGAGACGGAAATTCACTCCCAACAGCAGTGGACGCCGGAACTCGCCGAGCGAATCAGCAAAGCAGAGGTGGTGATTTTTGTGGACGCAGCCGCGGGCATGCCGCCGGGAGAGGTCGCGTGCAAGCCTCTGCAGCCAGCACAGCACGCGTCGAGAAGCATCACGCATCACACTTCCCCGGAATCGCTGCTCTGGCTTGCAGGCGAACTCTACGGGAAACACCCGGCGCTGGCGTACCTGGTCACCGTAGGGGGAATTTCTTTTGATCTCACGGAAGAATTGTCAGAGCCTGTCCGCCATGCGATTCCGCGGGCAGCGGACCGCATCAAGGCGCTGCTCTCCGGAGTGCAGGCGCCGGAAAGTCCGCAGACGCCTCGCGACCAATAAAGCGATTATTCCCCGCTTAACACAAGCCTTGTCAGACTACATCGGTGCGTGGAATATCGAGAACTGAAGTGTCTGCGCGCGCTTCGCAGTGAAAAGCAAACAGTCGTGGATTTGGGAACCATGCAAGTCTGTTGGTATGCTTGGGCGCGGAATTGCGACGATCGACGTGAATGAGAGGAAAATGAAATACTTCGTCACCGGCGGTGCGGGCTTTATCGGCAGCAATCTCGTGGATCGCTTGCTCTCCCTCGGGCATGAGGTGATCGTCTTCGACAATCTGTCCACCGGGCGAAAAGAATTTCTGGATCAAGCTTCCCGGGCAGCGGGCTTTACGATGATCCGCGGCGACCTCCTGAATTCCGCCGAACTCACTGCCGCCATGAGCGGCTGCGAGTTTGTGTTCCACTTGGCGGCCAATGCCGACGTGCGATTTGGCACCGAGCATCCACGAAAGGACCTGGAACAGAACACCATTGCTATTTTTAACGTGCTCGAAGCCATGCGTTCGAACGGGATTAAGGGGATTGCCTTTTCCTCGACAGGTTCTGTTTACGGGGAGCCGGAGGTTTTTCCTACCCCAGAAACTGTATCTTTTCCCGTTCAGACGTCACTTTACGGCGCTTCGAAGCTGGCGGGCGAGGGATTGATCCAAGCCTATTGCGAGGGATTTGGCTTCAACGGATGGATTTTCCGCTTTGTATCCATTCTAGGGGAGCGCTATACCCACGGCCATGTTTTCGATTTCTATAAGCAACTTCGCGAACATCCGGATTACCTGGACGTGCTTGGAGACGGAAATCAGCGCAAGTCTTATTTGTATGTGCAGGACTGCATGGATGCGATGCTTTTGGCTATTGGGAAGTGCAAAGATAGAGTCAACATCCTGAATCTGGGAGCGGATGAATATTGTTCGGTCAAAGACTCTATCTCGTGGATCATCGAGGAACTAGGGCTCAAGCCGGAGATCAGGTTCGCAGGTGGCCAGCGGGGGTGGATCGGCGACAGTCCGTTTATTTTTCTCGATTGCTCGCGAATGCGCGCCCTCGGCTGGGCCCCTAAACTGAAGATCAAAGATGCCGTGCTTCGCACTTTGCGCTACTTGCAGGGTAACCCGCATATACTGGAGTGGAGATCTTGAATTGAACATCTCGCGTCAGTTCGACAATCCAGCGATTCAAACTCTACTCGCAAAGGAAACGTCACGCAGGATTAACGAATGAAACTTGAGGGCAGGACGTGCATTGTAACGGGTGCGTCGGGCGGGTTTGGCAGTCATGTTGCCGCCAAGCTTTGGCAAGAAGGCGCGTCTTTACTTTTGACTGGCCGCAGGGCTGAAGCTCTAAAGGAGGTCGCTAGTTCCCTTCCCGCTGCGTCGTGCGCTGGTCAGAAGGTGGTTACGTTTCCTGGAGACCTGGCCGACCAGAGTGTGGCCCTGAAGCTCGTCGCTAGAGCGAAGGAAGAGTTTGCAGACTTGACGATTCTCGTGAATAACGCCGCCCTGCAAGGACCCATCGGACCGATTTGGGAGAACAACCTTCAGCAATGGGAAGAGACGATCAGGCTGGACCTACTCGCGCCGGCAACCTTATGTGCCCTGGTTCTGCCGTGGATGCTTTCAAAGTCTTACGGCAAGATCATAAACATTTCGGGCGGGGGCGCGACGGCGGGCAGACCTCGCTTCAGCGCGTATTCCGCGGCGAAGGCGGGCTTGGTTCGTCTTACGGAGACTTTGGCACAGGAAGTAGGAAGTGCCGGAGTGGATGTCAATGCAATTGCGCCGGGGGTGATGCCCACCAAGATGGCGACGCAGGTCTTAGAGGCCGGACCGGGCCGCGCTGGATCATCTGAGTATGAAAAAATTGAAGAACAGATAAAGACAGGCGACACGGCGTTTCACAAGGCCGCTGACCTGGCCGCCTTTCTTGCCTCCTCCGAAAGTGACGGAATTACCGGGAGGCTGATTAGCGCGGTTTGGGACCGCTGGCAGGATTTGCCCCAGCACAAGGCCGAACTTCAGAAGAGTGACATTTACACTCTTCGCCGAATTGTTCCCGATGATCGCGGATTGGATTGGAATGACAGATGAATGTTTGCATTGTTGGTTGCGGCCTGATTGGACACAAGCGATTGGGCGCCTTGCGGCCTGAGGACCGGCTTGTTGCCGCAGTTGACACAGTTCTTGAAAAAGCGGCCGCATTAGCGGGGAAACGCTCCGGCGTTTTTGTCACTACGGATTGGCGCGAGGCCGTTTGCCGCCCCGAAGTTGATACTGTGATCGTCTCGACGACAAATGAGTGGTTGGCCCCTATCACACTATGTGCGGCGCGAGCGGGAAAGCACGTTTTAGTGGAAAAGCCGGGAGCAAGATCACCAGAGGAACTCGACCCCGTGCTAGCGGCGGCGCGTGAACATCGAGGGCGCGTCTGGGTCGGCTTTAGTCATCGATATCACCCTGCGGTGCAAAGGGCTCGAGAGATATTTGAGTCAGGTACGCTTGGCCCATTGATGTTCATTCGAGGGCGCTACGGTCATGGCGGGCGCCTTGGGTACGAGAAAGAGTGGCGCGCTGACCCGAAAGTATCTGGCGGCGGAGAATTAATCGACCAGGGTGTTCATTTAATTGATTTGGCGCGATGGTTCCTGGGCGATTTCAAGAGTGTAACCGGTTCCGTGCACACCTATTTTTGGAATATGGCTGTCGAGGATAATGCATTCTTGGCACTAAGAACGGAACAGGACCAGATGGCTTGGCTTCACGTCAGTTGCACGGAGTGGAAGAATCTTTTCTCTTTCGAGATCTATGGCCGCGAAGGGAAACTGCACATCGAGGGTCTGGGCGGCAGTTATGGAACTGAGCGACTAAGCTACTATCGCATGCTGCCCCAAATGGGACCGCCCGAAACCACAATTTGGGAGTACCCGGGGCCGGACACATCCTGGCATCGAGAATTCGAGGCATTTGCCCGGGCCGTTGGACAACCGGACGAATCCTTGATCGCTCTTCACGATGCCCGGGCCGTCCTGAAAATCGTCCACAAGATTTACGAGGGAAATGTTCGATGATCATTACCAGAAGCCCGCTGCGAATCTCCCTTGGCGGTGGAGGAACGGACCTGCCTTCGTATTACCGGCAATACGGCGGCTTCGTGATCGCGGCGGCCATCAATAAATATGTTTACATCACCATCCACAAAACATTCTTTTCCGAGCTAATCATCAAATACTCGAAGATGGAGCGCGTCAAGACCGTCGATGAAGTGCAGCATCCCATCATCCGCGAGGCGCTGAAGATGGTTGAAATTGTCGAGCCCACGCTGGAAATCACAAGCATGGCGGACATCCCGGATGGAACTGGGCTGGGCTCTTCCGGCAGCTTCACGACCGCGCTTCTTAAGGCTTTGCACGCTCATTGCAAGAATCTGGTGTCTAGTTCGGATCTTGCAGCCCAGGCTTGCGAAATTGAAATTGACCGTCTGGGAGCGCCGATAGGCAAGCAAGATCAATACATCGCGGCCCATGGCGGCGTTACGTGCTTTGATTTTCAGCGGGACGACAAGGTTGTGGTCTCTCCTCTGCGGCTATCGACGGAGATCCTCCACGATCTCGAGGATAACCTTATGCTCTTTTTTACCGGTGTATACCGTTCCGCGGCGACGATTTTGAAAGAGCAGGATGAGAAAACCAAGCAGAGTGAAAACAAGATGGTGGAAAACCTGCATTTTATCCGCGAGCTGGGAACCAAGAGCCGGCAATACCTCGAGGCAGGGAAGCTAACCGATTTTGCCGAACTGATGAACGTGCACTGGGATTACAAGAAACGGCGCTCGCAGGGGATGTCAAACAGCCAGATAGACGAATGGTATTGTTTGGCGCGCGAGAACGGCGCGCTCGGCGGTAAGCTGATCGGGGCTGGCGGCGGTGGCTTTCTGATGTTCTACACGGAGGACAAGACGCGTCTGCGCCGGGTCATGACCAACGCCGGAATGCGAGAAGTACGGTTCCAGTTCGATTTCGAAGGAACGAAGGTAATTGTTCAGTGATTTGAGCATGGTCAATCATGCTTTGAGTCTCACTGGCCTGTCGATTCTGAATTGGCAAAGAGTTCCGGTGCGCCCCCACCCGCCGCATGGAGAGCGCCGGGGAGTCCCGGTACCAAAATTTCCGGTAACCCCCTTCACAGGCACTGGCCGCTACCACCAATATTCTGTTGACGCGTGCACGACTCGGCGCTACCTTCCAATCATATGAATGCTGACCTACTCAAACTCACCCTGCTGAAACGCATTCTCGGGAAGGTCAGAGAACTGTTCAATAGGCCCACGGATGTACATTACACGAGTGTCCCGCTTTGGCGACCATGGCGTAACTTCTAACGCTCGGCCCACATCGGTGCCCAACGCCACAAGCCACACACGTCCATATGGATTCTAGTTTCCGGTAACTTCACACGACTTAGCCGAAGTTGGTTGGATTGAAGTACCACGCTGCTCTAAGCGGATGAATTAGCAATGCAGCTGCCTAGTTCAGCAGGGAATCTCTTGCCGAGGTTTGATTTTCCGTAGGGTTTCTCGAAACGTTTCTATTGCCATACACAACTCTGTGTATGTCGTGCTGTTGCTGATCTGCTCGATGTATAGATTTCGCTGAGCTACCTGCTCTAGTCGAAACGCCCAATAGAAAGCCATGAGTGGATTGATGAAAAGCCTTGAGCCTCGAGTTCTCCTGGTTGGGTGTCGGTCACCGAACCAACCCTGAACGGCTGAGACAATGCTAGAGTGCCCCCAGCCGCTGCCGACCGCCAGAGCTTTCTTCGCTGGGATTCAACCCCAGGTAACTCACTACCTTTTTGCTGTTCGCAAAGCGGCTCACTGGCCCTATGGTCAGCACAAACGCCAGTGCGGTCA
>JBAVHY010000365.1:0-5215 GCA_049686315.1 Candidatus Acidiferrum sp.
GCAATGGCTCCGACAACATTGCCGAGCCACAAGGAAACGGCAGCCCGAGTTCCTCCGAGAAAATCCAGCGGTGGCAGGAGAGGGGTATCGCCAACGCGAATCTTAAAGAGATAGCCGGTAAAAAAAACGAGGACCCAGGCCAGCCCCAGCAAGGTGCCAAAAAGGATATCCCGGCCCACCAGGGGATCGCGCAAACTCCCCGCGAGAAGCCGCGACCAGGAAACAATCGTTTGCGGCCATTTACTTCGCACGTAGGGCTCCAGGGCGAGATAGAGCATCCAAAGAATAGCGGAGACGAGTAATCCGGTGCCCGCAGCCAGCAAGAAGAGCCCGAGCGTGTCGGAGGAGAAATTCAAATGAGCACGGGCGAAAAAGAGCACCAAGTTGAGAAAGAAAACCGCACCCGCCAGCCGCCACGCTCCACGCCGGTCACCTTTGCCACGCGAGTAATTTCGGTAAGCCAACCAAACGGCGCCCGCCAGCAGCAGGATTAGGAATGTTGTGCCGAAGACTTGACTGGCTTTCTCCGAACGCGTCGGCTCCGGAGGCGGCATGCGACCAGGAGTTGTCCATAGGCCCGAAAGTTGGAAGAACACGGGTTTGCCCTGCAGGGCTGCAGCTTCCACGTGGAGTGGCCGAGTCGTGCCGGGCCAGGTGCCGTCCCACGCGGCTCGCGTGTCCGAAGCAGCGAGGGAATTCCAATTGGACATTGCTGAATGAAAGTCCGCTACGTTTAGCCCCGCCGCCAAGAACAACGGCTGCCAATCCGGGGCGGAACCGGGTTGTGGGTGCTCCTCTTTCTCCGGCGGAATGGCCTGAAAATAGAGCAGACGTCCAACCTGATCGAGTCGAGCATTGATCATCCCGGAGAAGGTGGGTGGAGGATCCGCAAATGTAACCACGCCCGGTGTCGCCGAGATACCCGAATAGCCACTCGGCATCATCTCTTCGGGGCTTTGGCGAAACCAAAAATACAGCAGCGGCGGCCTCTCGGAGAGGACACGGTCCCACGCTGCGCCCGGCTTGTCCTTCTTGCTCAAGTAATTGATGTAATCGTCGTCATAGGAGAACCCAGACGCAAAGTCTTTTGCCTTCTCCGGATAGCCCAAACTTGCGATCATTTCGCGAGCCTTATGGGCCATCACTTCCAGCGAATTTTGCGGGTGAATGCGCTTTAGTCCACTTTCCCGGATGCCAATGTAAGTGCAGATGCCAATCAAGGCAATGACAGCGACCAGGCATGTGACCGCGAGTTTTGGGCGGACTCCTTCCGTTTCCCCGGCGGCGGCAACCATTTCCGGGGAAGGTGTTTCTCCAGCAGCAAGTGCTGCCGCCAGTGGATCTCCACCGGGAAGCGCTGCGGCAACTTGCAGCGCGGAAGAAGGACGCTTCGCCGGATCCTTGTCCAAGCAGCGCAGAATTACCTGCTCAATCAGCGGATCCAGGTCTTTTACGAGCGTCGAGGGATTGGTGATTGTGCCTTGTTCCCTGGCCTTCAGCAATTCCGGCAGAGTTGCCGCGTCGTGGGCACGTTTCCCGGTCAGAATTTCGAACATCACCAATCCAAGCGAATAGATATCGCTCCTGATGGTCACTTCCTTGCCCGCCAATTGTTCCGGAGCCATGTATGCTGGCGTGCCCGCCCGCACTTCCGCACCCTGAATATGGGCCGCGATCCCGGCAAGCCCGAAATCCGTTATTCGCGCTTTTCCAGATCCGTCCAACATCACATTTGACGGCTTCAGGTCGCGATGTACCACCCCCCGCTCGTGTGCCGCCGCCAAACCAGCGCATATTTGCCGGGAAACCTCGGCAGCTTTGTCCTCGGGCAAGCGCCCGATTCTGCGGATCAGGGACGACAAATCCTCGCCATCGACGTACTCCATAGTCAGAAACGGCACGCCATTCGCATCCCCAATGTCGAAGACGCGGCACACATTTGGGTGCGATACCTGCCTTGCCACTCGAACTTCGGAATGAAACCGCGCCAGTGCAGACTCGTCCCGGGAGAAAGCTTCCGGCAAAAATTTGATTGCCAGCAACTGACTGAGCCTTAAATCTTCAGCGCGATACACCTCGCCCATCCCGCCGCGGCCCAGCAAGGCCACAATTCGGTAACGCTCCGCAACGATTGTGCCGGGCGCGAATCGTCCTCCACCGATGGGGTCGGAACTCGTCAGACTTGGATTACTGGTTGGCGCGGAGCGAGGACGTGAGGGCGCCCGAGCGGGCCGGGGGGTTGGCTCGGGCGCGGAAGGAAAATCTGGGGCGAGTGTCTCCAGATTCGCATCCACACGCGCCGCGTCACCCAGTACCGTTGCGTTCGGGTCTGAGTCGATTGGTCTGCCGCACTTGGCACAAAAACGCCCCCCAGGGGTGACCGAACTACCGCAGAATGTGCAGAACATGGAAGCGGGATTCTACCACCGACGCCACCGAACGACGAATCCGTGCTCGCGGTCAGCTAATCTTTTCGACTTGCACCGCGGTACCGTACGCCAGAACCTCGGTCACTCCCTGCATGACTTCATTGGCGTCGTACCTCATGGCCAAAATGCCATTAGCCCCGTGTTGCGCGGCGTGCTCGAGCAGCAGTTCGTACGCTTCCTCGCGCGCCTTTTCGCAGAGTTCCGTCAACACCGTGATGTTCCCGCCCACAATGGTCTGAATTCCCGCCGCCAGATTCCCGAGCACGCTCCGCGAGCGCACGGTGATCCCGCGAACAATCCCAAGATTGCGTACCACGCGGTAACCCGGCAACTCGTTTCCTGAAGTCACCATGGAACCATCGACTCGTCCGGCCATTTTCGCTCCTCCCTGCAGAACGGATGTTTACCGCTGCGATTCTACCTCTGAACAACTTGATTCAGTAATGTCCAGTCTTTGCTATTCTCGAATTACGTGGAAACTTTGTTTGACATCCTGGCCCTGGTGCAAATCGCTGCCGGCTTGTTCCTTCTCTGGCGGGGAATTCAGTGGCTCGCCTATGTCCGCAGCCGGCTAAAAACCGACCCGGGCTTCTTCGCCCCCCATACGGCGGTGATTTGTCCGTGCCACGGAATCGAGCCTGGCCTGGAACGAAATCTGGTGTCGTTGTGCGAGTTCGACCATCAGAACTATGAAGTGTTCTTCGTTCTGGCCTCCGAGAGTGATCCCGCTCTCAGCATCGTGAAGCGTGTCGCGTCCTCCTCGTCGCGGGTGAAGGCGCACGTTATCATTGCCGGCAAGCCCGAAAACTGCAGTGAGAAGGTAAATAATCTGCGCGTCGCGGTTGAGCAGCTGCCCCCGGAATTTGAGGTTCTGGTCTTTGCCGACTCCGATGGACGCCCCGGGAAGGGCTGGCTGCATCATTTAGTTGCCCCGCTTACCGATTCGCGCATCGGCGCCACCACCACGATGCGCTGGTTCATCCCAAACAATAACGCCCTCCCGACCGCTCTTCTGTCCGCGTGGAATGCCTCCGTGGTTACCATGCTGGGCGGTCACGAAAAAAATTTCTGCTGGGGCGGGGGCACGGCGATCCGCCGGGCACTTTTCGAGGAGATTGGCATGCTGGACGTTTGGCAATACTCCTTCAGCGACGACTACCCGCTCACAACGATGATCGAACGCAGCAGGCGCCAAATCGTTTTCTTGCCGGAGTGTCTGACGCCCTCTTTTGTGCAGACTGATTTTGCGGGCCTGCTGGAATTTACGTGCCGCCAGGTACGCATCACGAAGCTCTATCGGCCGCAAATGTGGGCCATAGCCTTCGCTACCCATTTTCTCTATTGTCTAACTCTCGCTATCGGGGTGATCTTGGCTCTAGAGCTAACCCTGGACTCTCGGCCTGCCTTTCATGTCACCACCCTGGTGATCCTCCCGCCACTGCTGGCCATGATTCGAGGGGCCCTGCGCGTGATCGGCGTCACAGAGTCTCTTCAGTCCTTTCGATCTCAGATCATGGGCCAATCCTGGATTTATATTCTTCTTGCCGCTTTCGTTCCCTTTCTCTACCTAATGAATTTCGTTACAACTATGTTCGGCCGGCGTCTCCGCTGGCGTGGTATGGAATACGAGTTGATCTCCCCCGAGCAAACTCGAATTGTCACTCCCCGAGAACGTAACTAGTCGAAACACGGGAAAAAAGTAGGGGCGGCACGCAATTTCTACCCGGCCGGCCTTGCGCAAAGTGGGCAAAATATTTCCTAAGTTGTTGAAAATATGTAGGCAGTGAAAATTGCTGGTCCGGCATTCTGAATGCTACTCGTTATCGCGGTCAGGTCCAGCTATTGTTAGCAAGATGACAGGGATTCCTTCTCGTTGCCCCCGGCGATGGCTTTGGCATTGGTTTCTGAGGGAATTGCGCCGTCAGGGTATCTGCCCCGTCTCCTTGCCGTGTGAGCCCGGCCAACCACCCGCTGTTGGGGAAAACGCAAGACCAAATTAAAGGAGCGTCTCGTTCCCACCGCGAGGCACCACGAAGGAGTGCACGTGAAGCTAATCCGCAGAACTGTCGCGTCGCAGACGATGGCTCAGGCCAAATCCTCATCTGCATCGAGTATTTATCTGTTTTATGAAAAGGCAAGTGGGATGGCGCATTTCCATGTAGAAGCAGGACCCGAGGGAGAGCTTCCGGTAGACCACGCAGCTGGCTTGCTCGCCATGCATTGTATGGTGCGTGGTCAGTCCCCCAGCGATTATCTTGTGATGGTCCCCGCAGCCACAGAAAACCTTTTTGAGCTGGCCGAGAAGGCTCAAAAGCTGCTCGAGGCAGGTCAGAGCGTCAAAACCAGCGTGAAACTAACCCGCCGCGAGAAAGAAGTTCTCGACGGCATCCTTCGGAGTCTGGCCAACAAGGAGATTGCCTCCGAACTGAATCTTTCGGAACGCACGATCAAGTTCCACGTTTCTTCCCTGCTGGCGAAATTCAAGGTTCACAGCCGCATGGAACTCATGAGAGATGCATCGCAGCGTGCCTTGAAACCGCTGCCGGCCGTGGCTGGTATTCCCGCCAAATCGATTCACTCCCTTCCTCAAAACTTGGACATGGCCAGGCAGACGATGAACTCCGGAAAAATTTTGCCGCTGGCCCGCCCACGCATGATGGCCTGATTGGCAAACTGCGCTTCGTCTCAATCGGCATAGGGGGGAAGGGTCGCCCCTCCTCCCCTGCCACACCACCGTATATGCGGGTCCGCGTACGGCGGTTCGGCGGATTAAGCTAAGAGCGCGC
>JBAVHY010000366.1:0-9310 GCA_049686315.1 Candidatus Acidiferrum sp.
GCAAACTAGTACGCAGTAAGTTATTGATTTAACGGGATTGAAGTGGTCGGGGCGAGTGGATTTGAACCACCGACCTCCTGGTCCCGAACCAGGCGCTCTAGCCAGGCTGAGCCACGCCCCGACAGTCACCCAAGAAAGAATGATCCTTCCTGAGTTCAACTTCTAGGTTAGCACAGCTTGTGCAGAGCGCGCTATATGGCTGCGTGATCCGTTGCGGGGCAACCGCCATCATTCTGCGCGTGGAGTTCGGTCCAGCGATTCTCCCGGATCAGCTCAAATGGATCAGCTCAAATGGATCAGCTTGGCCTCGGTGATTGCCGTATGCTGCCGGATCGGCCCCAGAATCTCCTCCGTAACTTTCCCGTCCAATCGGACCAGCGCTACCGCTTCCGCGCCTCGCGCCGCTTCTCGCCTTCCCAGCGCGAAGGTGGCGATGTTCACCCCGTGCTTCCCAAGCGTCATCCCTACGTGCCCGATCACCCCGGGTTCATCATTATTCCGCAGGTACAACATCGTGCCGTTCAACTGCGCCTCCAGCGCTATGCCATCTATATTAATCACGCGCGGCGTGCCATCGTGCAGCACCGTTCCTTCCGCACTGAAGCCTCGTGCCCCCGGCTTGTCCGGCAGTGCCGCGACTTCCAGCGTGTGCGGGAAGCCATGCTCCCGTCGCCGCGTCTCTTCTTCCACTGTCAGGCCTCGGGCTGCCGCTACCGCCGGAGAGTTCACCACGTTAACTTTGCCGGCTAGCACCGCATTCAACAACCCCGCTAGCACAGCACTGCGCAGCAGGTGTGTCCCCACTTCCGCCAACTCTCCCGCATAACGGATCCTCACACGCGCCGGACGCGTCGCCGCCGCTTGCGACACCAGCGACCCAAGCTGCTCCGCAAGCGCCAGGTACGGTCGCACGCGCCGGTACTGTTCCGGCGAAAGTGCCGGCAGGTTCACCGCGTTGCGTATCACCCCTTCCAGCAGATAATCTCGCACCTGCGCGGCCACTTGATTCCCCAACTCCTCTTGCGCTTCGGCCGTCGATCCCGCCACGTGCGGTGTGCAAATCACATTTGGCAACCCAATCAGTGGCGAATTTTTCGGCGGCTCCTCAGCAAACACATCCAGCGCCGCTCCAGCAACATGCCCGGTCTTCAACGCGGCCGCCAGGTCCGCCTCGTTGATCAACTCCCCACGAGCGGCATTCACGATGCGCACGCCCTTCTTCATCATTCCGATTGACTGCGCGTTTATCATATTTTTCGTAAGCGGACTCACCGCCGTATGCAGCGAAATAAAGTCGCTTTCTTCCAGCAGTTTCTCCAGCACAACCAGCTCAACGGAGTATTCCTTTGCCGCCGCCTCGCTGATGTACGGATCGAACGCCAGCACGCGCATATCAAACGCGTTCGCGCGGATGGCCACTTCTCCCCCAATGCGGCCCAGCCCGATCAGTCCCAACGTTTTCCCGCGTACTTCCGCGCCAGACGACGACTTCTCCCAACGCCCCTCCCGCATTGCCGCGTCAAACTTCGGCAACTGCCGCACCAGCGCCAGCAACAACGCCATCGTATGCTCGGCCACACTAACCGAGCTTCCTCCCGGCGTGCTCATCACCAGGATCCCGCGCTTCGTAGCCTCATCCAGGTCGATATTGTCCACACCCACCCCCGCGCGTCCCACCACGCGCAGCCGCGGCGCCTTATCCATCAACTCCGGCGTCACCTTCGTTGCGCTGCGCACAATCAGCGCGTCGGCATCGGCCAATTCGCCCCCTAGCGCCTCCTTCGTGGTCTGTACCACGTTCCATCCCGTCTGTTTCAGCAGTTCCACCCCGTGCTCGCTGATCTTGTCGGCTACTATAACTTTCATCTCTCCTCTTTTCGGGGTAACAGCCGCGGTCACCTCCCCAGCGGTCTCTTCCCAAGTGGTAAAACATTCCAACTTACTGTGCGGCCCTCACCCTGTCAATCCGCCTGTTTTCGTCCATTTTCGTTTTCGGGAATCCTCGGCCTTCCAAGCAGCCTCTGCTATAGTTCACAAAAGGGAGCCGCACATGACTCTTTCCGAGCAGATTCAGAAGGACATCGTAACTGCCATGAAAGCCAAGGACGAAATGCGCCTCAGCGTCCTGCGCATGGTGAAGGCGGCGCTGCAGTTGAAGGAAGTGGAGAAGTTGCGTCCTCTCGATCCCGCCGAATCCATTCAATTGCTCCAGACCCTTGCCAAACAACGCAAGGAATCCATCGACCAATTCGCAAAAGGCGGCCGCCAGGACCTCGTCGACAAGGAGACCAGCGAACTCAAAATCCTGGAAACCTATCTCCCCGCCGGGGCCTCTGAAGCGGATATGGACGCCGCCATCAGTAAAGCCATTAACGACACAGGGGCTTCTTCCATCAAACAAATGGGCGCGGTCGTGAAAGCCGCGAAGGAGTTGCTCACTGGCAAGGCCGTCGACGGCAAGGCCCTCAGTGACCGTGTGCGTGATCGCCTCTCCAAACTCGGCTGAGAATTTGTATTTGTAGCGGCCGCCTTCTTACGCGGGCGCCTTTGCTTGGCGGGAATCAGAACATCGCATCGCCTCGGAAAACTCCATGCCCTTGCCGCAACAAATTCCCGTCCGCTACGCCGAAGATGACGCCGGCTACGTCAGCATGCGCCCCGTGGTCAAACAAACTTTCCGTCTCGGTGAACTCGCCGACATGGTTGTGAGCGTTGTCGGAAAAGACCCGGCTCGCGTTCGGCAAATCTTCCACACTGGCACGGTGCTCTACAACGGTTACCGCTACTGGTGGGACGGTCTCACTGCGGACCTTCTCGAGTTCGAAGGGCTTTTAGTTCCCTTCCCGGATGATGATCCATCGAGGCCGTTCGAGCCCTCTCAAACTACTGCCGTCCTGTTCGAAATCGGTGGTGGCACGCAGCGCAGCATCGTCGAAATTGCCACCAAGGAAGCCTCCGAGAAGAAATTGTTTGCCAGCACATCTCCATGGGATGTCCTTCTCAATTTCGCCGCTAGTGCCGCGCCTCGTTACGATAAATACTCGCATTCCCGGCGCGCCGATCTCTTCCGGCTCACCCTGCCCTTCGACCGCGCCCAGCAGTTGCTCGCGGCCATGCTGGAAGCCGCACCGCGGAGCCTACGCCACCGCTGGAGCACACTGCACCCTCCCGTGGCTTTGACATTTGTGGCTCCCAGAAAGTAGCCCATTCTCTTGTGTGCCATTGCATTACAAGAACTTGGAAACGCACCTGCAACTTCCCTGCTTATTAAGCGTTTTAGACTCAGGTAGCAAGCTTTCGTTCCTGTGGAACCACCCGCTGCGAATCGATCAGCGGCATACGTATTTAGCGAGGACTCCGAACATGCAGATCAAAACGATTGCCGGATTACTCCTTCTGGCGTTTCTTTTTCTCCTGATGCCAAACACCACTCCCGCGCAAGTGGCCGTGGGCATCTCCGTGCACATTGGCCCACCCGCTTTGCCCGTCTATGCGCAGCCAGTTTGTCCCGGGCCCGGTTATCTCTGGACTCCTGGTTACTGGGCCTACGGGCCAGACGGCTATTACTGGGTTCCAGGAACATGGGTGATCGCGCCCATCCCGGGCTTTCTCTGGACCCCGGGCTATTGGGGCTGGGGAGGCGGCGTCTACCTGTGGCACGCCGGATACTGGGGTCCGCACGTGGGCTTTTATGGCGGCATTAACTACGGTTTCGGCTACGGCGGCGTAGGCTTCTTTGGCGGCGAATGGCGTGGCGGTGTCTATCACTACAACACAGCCGTCACCAACGTGAACACAACCGTGATTCACAACACCTACGTCAACAAAACCGTCATCAACAACACAACCGTCAACAATGTCAGCTACAACGGCGGCACGGGTGGAACCGCCGCGCGGTCAACAGCTTCGGAGCAAGCCGCCGAACACGAGCATCATGTACCAGCAACGTCGATGCAAATGCACCACGAACAAACCGCCCGCAGTGACCGCAGCATGCTGGCCTCCGCAAATCATGGACAGCCCGCGGTTGCTGCGACGCCAAAGCCCGGCGTTTTCCATGGCGCAGGTGTTGTAGCGGCTCGCCCCGCGGGCAGCAGTGCGAATCGCCCCGGCTCAGGCGCCACGAATAACCGCAACGCGGCAATGCATAATGACCGTCCGCCGAGCGCTCATACCAACACCGCCACTTCCACGAACAATCGTCCAAACGCGAATCAGTCGAATGTCAGTCGCCCAAACGCGACGCACACGAATCAGCCCAACGCCAATCGTCCGAATTCAACGCATGCCAACACAACCCAGCCAAATCCGAATCATCCGAACACAACGCACACGAACACCAACCACCCCAATAATTCCCGCCCGCCGCAGCCAAGTCATCCACAACAGCCGCATGAGCATGAGGGCAGCGGGCACCCTGGAGGCCGCGGCCGATAAACCACGTCTGTTATTACTGCACGATGATTTGCCAGCGCTGAGTGGGGTAGCCATTGACTGCAGATTGAGTGCGGAAAACGGTACGAATCGCGTCACATGATCGCTGTGGGCGGCGCTGGCTCGTCAGGACGCCCCGCGTTGGCCAGCGGCACCAGGATCATAACAGCCACGAGCACCGCCAAAGCAATCAAGGGAGCAACCGCCCAGTCTCCCATGGCCAGATGAGCCAACCTCGTGTCTGCATGAGGATCATGCGCGAGCCTCCGGGCAATGACTGTGGCCACGCCGAGTCCACACAGGGCCTCGCCCGCGATCAATCCCGATGCCGTCAGGACCCCGGCGTTATCAACGCGAGCTTTCTGCGCGTCATTGAGGTTGCGTTTGTCACGCAGACGATCGGTAAGCCAGCGAATCACGCCGCCCACGAACATCGCGGAGGTGGTTCCCAGCGGCAGATACATGCCAATCGAAAAGAGCATCACACTCTTCACTTGGATCAGGATCGCGACGATACCGAGCAGCATCCCCACAATGATCAGCGGCCATGCCATGTCGCCGCCGACAATGCCTTTGGATAGCATCGCCATGAGCCCGGCCTGGGGTGCCGATAGAGCCGGGCTTCCGAAGTGATACGCCTTATCGAGCACGGACAAAGGAAAGAACAGCACCAGCGAGGCCATTACGATTCCGAGCAGATCGCCGATCTGCATTTTGGAAGGCGTTCCGCCTAGGATGTGTCCCACTTTCAGGTCCTGCAGCATCTCTCCGGCAACGGCCGAAGAGACGCAAATCACCGCGGCCACTCCCAGGACGGCGGCAACGCCGCCTGCGCCGGAAACTCCAAGAGCCACCATCAGAAGCGCGGCGATCACCAGGGTACAGAGAGTGAGTCCGGATACCGGATTGTTCGATGAGCCGATCATTCCAACCAGATTCCCGGACACGGCCGCAAAGAAGAATCCGATGACGATCATGACCCCGGCAGCAACCAGTGCACCGGTCAGCACCTTGGAAGCAGTGAAGGTCCCTGCGCTGCCTATGAAGTACTGATAAAGCAGAATCATGGCCACAAACACGACGCCCAGTCCCGCGAAGACTCCTTTAGCAGGCAGATCGCGCTCGGTGCGATCCGTCGCTGCCTGCGCCGCGGCAGACTTTTTTAGGTCGGAGATGGCCCGGCCCATGCCCACCGCCAACTGCTTGCGCATCCGAATCAAGGTATACGTTGCGCCGACCAGCATTCCACCCACTGCAATCGGACGCACGATCGAGTAGTAGATCGCTCCAGCCAGTAAAGGCCAGGGGAGCGTCTGTCCGGCCGGTTGCGCTGCCTGAATGTAAGGACCGACTGTGAAGGTCAGCAAGGGAACCAGCAAACCCCATGCGAGCACTCCACCGGCGAAGTTCAGCGCTGCCAACCGGGGGCCGATGATGTAACCCACGCCCAGGTAAGCAGGGCTGATGTCCGGAGTGGAGAAGAACGTGGCGCCTCCAGTAACGGTCGTGGTCACGCTAGGATTCGTGCTGGTGCGCAGAAGCAGTTTCTTGCCCAACGCGCTGATATTCACGTGGAAGGTATTATTCGGAGAGAATACATTCACCGCGCCCAGAAGAAACATGAAGGCGCCGAAACCCATGTTGGCGAAAAGAATCTTCGCTGCCTTCGCCCCTTGTTGCCCTGCTTTGTGAATCTCAGAAGCCGCCACCGATTCGGGGTACGGAAGTTCCTGGTCCTCAACCATCACGCGCCGCAGAAGGGTCACGAACAGAATCCCCAAAGTGCCACCGATCATCATCAGGGCGACTGCTTTCCAGTACTGATCGCCCGTGAGCCCCGGCCACAATCCCGCAATCACGAACGCCGGAATCGTGAACACGGCACCTGCGGCAACCGACTCCCCGATCGAGCCAATCGTTCGCGCGATGTTTTCTTCCAGGAGCGAGCCCTTCATCAAACGCAGCACCGCCATGCTGATAACCGCCGCGGGATATGTTGCCGCGATCGTCATTCCGGCCTTCAGTCCCAGATAGGCGTTTGCCGCACCCAGGATTGCCGTCATGATCAGGCCCAGCAGCACCGCGCGGAAAGTGAATTCCTTCATTTCCATGTTTGCTGGAACGTAGGGCTGGTGCTTCTTGGGGGCAGACGAATCGGGAGATTGCGCGTTCATGCGGGAACCTCTCAACTACGTTGTACGGTTGGTATCTCGAGCAGACACCGAACGTTAGCATGCCGCTTAATGCCTTCGCAAGTACGGATAGCGCAGCATCGGGATTGCTCTTGATTAGAATGGTTGCACAAGTGTCGCGAACCAGTGAGATGAAGGTACAATGGGGCTGTCTTCGTAATTAAAGTGAAGTCCCACCTCGGTACCACGGAGCACACCATGATGCCTGCACTCGCGAACTTAGAGCCTGAACGTGTTTGGAAGTACTTTGACAAATTGGCGGCCATTCCTCGCGCCTCGACAAAGGAAGCTGCTGCGCGCGAGTACGTCCAGGGCGTGGCCAAAAAGCTGGGTCTGGAATCCACACAAGACCATGTCGGCAATCTCGTCGTCCGCAAACCTGCGCGGCCAGGACGCGAGGGAGCGTCTATGACACTCTTACAGGGCCATCTCGACATGGTCTGCGAGAAGAACGAGGGAACCGTTCATAACTTCGATGCTGATCCCATCAAGGTCGTCAGAGATGGAGACTGGCTGAAGGCAGACGGCACGACCCTGGGCGCCGATAATGGAGTCGGCGTGGCCGCGGCGCTGGCCGTAATGGAGAGCAACGATATTGCTCATGGCCCTCTGGAGTTTGCATTCACGATTGATGAGGAGACCGGACTGACGGGGGCTTCGGATTTCGCGCCTGGCTTACTGAAGTCCAAGTACTTCCTTAACCTTGACACCGAAGAAAAAGGGACCTTGTGTATCGGTTGCTCAGGCGGCCTCAACACTACTGCTCGACGGAAAGTCAAGCTTGTTCCTGCGGGCGCCGGATCGGCTTGGCGGATCAAGGTGTCTGGCCTGCGGGGCGGCCACTCCGGGGTCGACATCCATCAGGGCCGCGGCAATGCCCTGAGGATCATGGGTGGGGTCCTTCAGGAAATGCTGGATCACCTTTTGGTCGAACTCGCGGAGGTCAATGGCGGAAGCGCACACAATGCCATTCCGCGCGAGGCTGTGGCTTTGGTGGTGTTCGATTCCTCTCGCGAGGCCGAATTGAAATCGCTTGTCGCCACAGCCGAAGCTGGATACAGAGCCGATTTAGGCGGATTCGATTCCGGGCTGCAGATTACCGCCGAGAAAGCCGATCGCCCGAAAGTGGTACTGGATGCCAACGACGCGAAAAGTACGGTAGCCCTACTGGCGAGTATGCCTCATGGCATTCTGGCCATGAGTCCCGATGTCCCCGGCTTGGTCCAGACGTCCACGAACCTGGCGACCGTCAAAACCAAGGGGGACTTGGTCGAGATCGTTACCAGTCAGCGAAGTCCGATTGTTAGCAGCAAACAGACTGCCGCCCGTATGGTTGCCACCATCTGCCGGTTGGCAGGGTTCGAAGTGGAGCATGGAGGCAGCTACCCCGGCTGGAAGCCGGAGCCAAACAGCGAGCTTGTGCGCAAGTTGCAGGAGGTGCACAAGAAACTCTTCGGCGAACCGGCAAAGCTGATTGCCATGCACGCTGGTTTGGAGTGTGGCGTCATCGGAGAGAAATATCCCGGCATGCAGATGGTGTCTTTTGGTCCGACGATCGTAGATCCGCACAGCCCGAATGAGCGAGTACAAATATCTTCCGTGGAAAGCTTTTGGAACTACCTAAGGTCGGTGCTCGAAAACTTGTGAGCAGGAATTGTATCAATCTGGTGCGGGTAGCTCATCCTTCGTGAGTGGGCAAAAACCTGCCGCCGTGCCCTGCCTATGCGCCCGGTTGGTTGGTACGCCCGTTCGACGTGATCTTTAACTGCTGCACCACCCTGCAGCCGCGTGGACATCTCCGCCAAGATCTTCGCCGCTTTTTGCGAGTCGGTCGCTCCTTGTGACGTGCTTTGCGCTGCTTGCGCCACTCCATGAATGTTCTGCGTCACTTCGCCGGAACCTTTTGCCGCTTCCGATATGTTCCTCGCCATCTCGCTCGCGTCGCCGATTGCTCCTCGACTGCCGTTGCAATCGTCCCGGAAATGTTGTTTACGTGACTGGTAATTTCGCTGATTGACCCGATGGCTTTCACCGCGGTCTTCGCGTCAACCTGGATTGCTTCAATCTCCCGGCTGATGTCTTCCGTCGCTGTCGCGGTCTGTTTCGCCAGTTCCTTCACCTCGTTCGCTACCACCGCGAAGCCTGCTCCAACCTCCCCTGCTCTCGCCGCTTCCACCGTCGCGTTCAGCGCCAGTAGGTCCGTTTTCTGCGCGATCGACGTAATCACCTTGATTACCTGCCCGATCTCGGCGCTCGACTCCCCCAGTTTCGCCACAATCGTGTTCGTCTCAGCGGCCGTCTTCATTGCCCCGTCCGCCACCTTTGCCGCTTCCGTCGCGTTCTTCGCGATCTCTTGAATGCTCGCGGCAGCTTGTCGAAGAGCTGGCTGACCGGTTGCATTCGTGTTTTCATGACGTTCTTGCGCAGTTCGGAGGTCACATAGTTCAGCCCGTGCACCGTGGCATTCAGATTTCGTTCGTTGCTCTCCGCCGCCAGTTGCAGAAGACGATTCCGCAGCAGGACCAGTTCACTCACGAGATTCATCTGCTTTTCCAGCAGATTCACATCCACGCGAATGGCCGCTTCTTTCGGTTCTTCGACTTTCACCTCGCGGACCGCTTCATCGGCTTGTTGCTTGGTCTTCTTCGGTTTGCTTGTTTCTGGCACGTTCGGTTGAGCAACAG
>JBAVHY010000367.1:0-4029 GCA_049686315.1 Candidatus Acidiferrum sp.
CACCTTACCTGTCTTAATTTTGTTAGCATTTGTGCCGTTGGGGGTCTCCGCAACTAATCCTGCGCGGTTACCGGTGACCAAAATCGTTTCGCAAATTCAGAGGGCAGACTATGAAGGCGACCGCGCAGCCCTCAAAGGTTTCTACGCGGAGCTGTTGCCTTTTGTGAATGACAAAGAAATGGCCTCGCGGGTCCGATATTGGCGGGGGTTTGCACTGTGGCGACGGGTTATCAATGGATTCAATGAGGGTATTAACTGGAAGGAGCAGGAGGAAGACCTCCTGCTGGCACTGGATGAATTCAATATTGCGAGCACTTTAGATCCTGAGTTCGTCGATGCCAAAGTGGGGGCAGGATCTTGTCTCACTAATCTGCTCTATCTCAACCTCAAGAATCCTGACCGATTCAAGGAGTTGGTCGGGCAATTCGTGCCTCTTTTCAAAACCGCACAAGCGGCCGCACCCGATAACCCTCGCCTGTTGTGGGTCCTCGGCGCAAGTCGGTGGTCCACTCCTACCGAGTTCGGCGGCGGACAGGAGGCTGCCCTTGCCACCTATCAGAAGGGCCTTGAAGCAATGCAAAAACAGAAGAGAGTAACGAGCGATCCGCTAGAACCATCATGGGGAGAGCCGGAATTATTAATGAATCTCGCTTGGTCCAACTTGAACCGAACTACGCCGGATCTGAATGCCGCGGAAGAGTATGCTCGTTCAGCATTGGCGCTCGTCCCGTATTGGCACTACGTGCGAGACATTCTGCTGCCGCAGATTCGGGACGCCAAGTTGAGACACAACTGAATTCTCGAGGGTCTCGAATCTCCGGGACGACGAGCTTCACAGTGTACTCGGGGGCAGTGCTTGAAACTGGCGGCTTCCTACTCCCTTCCGGAGGTGCACATGGGGACTGGAGTGAATAGTCTCGGTCAGCCCATCGGCATCGCGGTTCCCGGATGGATACCACCAAACCGCCGTCCGCGAGCCTATGGCCCCGCACCGGCGACCATCGACAAGGCTGTGTCCAGAATTCGGCAACTAACTGAGATAATGTACACATGCTGAAAGCTCTGAAGCGGTTCGTCATTTTGATCGTGGCATGGCTGCCCTTCTTTGCGATCTGGGTTCTCCTTGCCATGACCTACGGCCAAATGAGCCTTCCTGGCGCCCTCGTTTCCAGCACCATTAGTATGGGAACTGCGACGCTGATCGGAGCTTCTGTCTGGCACATTTGTCGTCGCTGGCCGTGGCCTCTCCATCCGACGATCTCTTTCTACTTGCTCCACGCTGCTCTCGCAACGGCGTACGCCCTCCTCTGGAACCTGGCGATCTACTTCCTGGAATCCGTCCGGCGTGGCTCGGTTATTGCGGACTTCTGGAGTTCGCGCATAATTGGTTGGCAGTTGCTGACGGGTTTGTGGATGTATGGGTTATTCGCGGGTGTTTCCTACGCATTGCAAACGCGAAGCCGTTTGCACGAAAAGGAGACCCTTGCGATCCGCGCCGAGGCGTTGGCGGCGACAGCTCATATGGATGCCATACGGGCCCGATTGAATCCGCACTTTTTGTTCAACACTCTGCACACGCTGGCAGCCTTGGTAAAATTCAGGCCCATCATCGCGCAAGACGCCATTGAACGCCTGGGCGACATGCTTCGTTACACTCTCAAAGAGGATGGCCGCGAGCTCGTGGAATTCTCGGAAGAATACGATTTTACTCGTCAATACATCGCATTTGAACAACTGAGATACGAAGATCGATTGAAGATTGACCTTCAGATCGACCCCGAATCTTTCAATTTCGACATACCGCCTTTCTCGATCCAGACCCTCGCAGAAAATGCCGTGCACCATGCCATCTCTGTCCGCCCCGAGGGCGGATCGATATGGATTAGCAGCACCTGCCGGGATGGCAGGCTAACGGTCGTCGTCCGTGACGACGGGCCGGGGGAACGAAGTGCCGACGGCCACTCACACCACTTCGGTTTAAGATCGCTTCGGGAGCGATTACTCGCTTCGTTTGGGAGCGATGTGGATCTACACGTCCAGAGTGGTCCTGATGGCTTTCGAGCCTCCTTCCAAGTTCCTGCACTTAGCGACACTCGAATTGATCGAAAAGGGAACGGGCAAACCTCATGACTGGCACGGTGTTGATTGCCGACGACGAGCCGCTTGCTCGACGCACCCTCCGCGAATATCTGCTTGAGCTTGGCTGGAGCGGCGAAATACACGAAGCACAGGATGGCTTGACAGCGATTACGATCGCCAACGACATTAGACCCGATCTGCTCTTTCTAGACATCGTAATGCCCGGTGCAACAGGACTGGAAGTCTTGGAGCAACTCGACTATGAGCCCCAAGTGATTTTTACCACCGCACATGATCAGTACGCCGTAACAGCGTTTGAACTGGGCGCAATCGACTACTTGCTAAAGCCATTTGGACGGGAGCGGCTTGGGCGCGTGCTGCGGCGAACGCAAGCCACATTAAATGGCGCGACGGTTCCCCTCTTGTCTCGCGCGAGAGAATCGCTACCACCCGCTCGCTCACTATCAAGAATCTTCGTGCGCGATGGAAATCGTATCCTGCCTATTCCCTTGGCTAGTCTGGAGCGCGCACAGGGAGCCGACGACTACGTAACCATCTACTCTTCATCGAAGCAATATTTGGTCAGTGTACGCCTTTCCGATTTGGAAGCTCAGCTGCCTGGCACGCACTTCTTGAGAATTCACAGATCGCATCTCGTCAATCTCGAATACATAAGCGCGATTGAACCGTATGACGTAGCGCGAGTTGAGGTCGTAATGAAAAATGGAACGCGCATAGTAGCGAGCCGCTCTGGGTCCAGGCGCTTACGCGGTCTGGCTCTGTGATCGCCTTGTCTCACGCTGCGGGAGCCAGCACCTTAGCACTAGTGTCGTCGACCAGTGAGCGCCGCGCTTAGACCCAAACCCAGATAGAGACTTCCACTTAGGTACCGGGGCAACGGTCCCTGCATGACCCGTCCGCCAAACCAGTGCCTTAGGCTGCTCGCTAGCAACGCGTAGGCGCTATCCGTTATAAGTGCCAACCCAATATAGATCAGTCCAAGTAGCAGAGCTTGCTGCGGAGTTGGTCCCCGGCCCGGATCTACGAACTGCGGCAGAAACGCGAGGAAGAACGCAGCGATCTTCGGATTGAAAACACTAACGAGCACTCCATCCATGAAGAGGCGACGCAAAGAGCGAGGAGCGGGCACTTCCATGCTGACCATTGGGCCACCACGCGCGAACACTGTACGGATCCCGAGATAGATCAAGTAGCCAGCACCCAACGCCTTAACGACGCCGAAGGCGGTCGCCGACGCCAAGAAAATGGCTGATATCCCTGCAACTGCAGCCGCGACGTGCACGAGGACGCCAGCCGATAGCCCCAGTACCGATATCAGTCCAGCGCGATGTCCCTGGCTCACACTGCGCGCCACAACATACAGGACGCCAGGCCCGGGAATCAGCAAAATTACTAGAGCTGCAGCGACGAACCCGAACAATGACGTGCTACTTGGCACACGAACCTCCTAGTGTTACGCCGTCAGGGATTCTAGAGTTCATGTGGCCGTGCGGAAGGCTACACTCAGACACATCGCAACATTGGCGGACGCGTGAATCAGCCATGCCCCGACTATCGAGCCAGACTTGATCCGCACCCAACCCTGAAAGAGCGCAATCGCGAAGATGATGGGCAGAATGCCCCACATCTCTGGCATGATTCGGAGCACGAGCACGTGGGGAACAATGAAGATGAAGGCTTGCCCCAGGTTTGCCCAAAGCAGGGAAAATCGGCGCGAGAGGCTACCCGCGATAAGACCGCGGAATAGCACTTCCTCGGTGAACCCGGTTTTGATCACTCCGTAGAGGAGTGCCATCGAAATGGCGGGGGCGCGGAGGCCAAGGCCTCGAAACACTTGCTGTGGCGACCCATTTCGGAGAAATGGATCCAAAGGGGGTGGCCAGACAATGAGAATTGCAACTCCGGCGAGCGCGAATGCCAAGCTGTACA
>JBAVHY010000368.1:0-12507 GCA_049686315.1 Candidatus Acidiferrum sp.
TCAATGTCCTCCTTCAACTCGAATCGACCCCCGAATGCTACATCGGCTTCGAGGAGTTGGTCTGGTCAGGGACAATCCTTCTGGGCGACTGCGCCGAGATCAATGTCCTCCTTCAACTCGAATCGACCCCCGAATGCTACATCGGCTTCGAGGAGTTGGCCTGGTCAGGGACAATCCTCCTCGGCAACTGCGCCGAGATCAATGTCCTCCTTCAACTCGAATCGACCCCCGAATGCTACATCGGCTTCGAGGAGTTGGTCTGGCCAGGGACAATCCTCCTCGGCAACTGCGCCGAGATCAATGTCCTCCTTCAACTCGAATCGCGGGCTCTCGAATTTCGGAAACTCTCGATTCGATCATTCCGCATTCGGCCAATCCTCTTTCTCCCATTCACGATCCAGGTCGAGGGGCCCTCAGTTCGGGAGTCCACGATTCGGCGGTGAACGTCAGTTTGACTGGGGCGCAACTTCATTCAATCGAGAAAACTCGTTTCATGGAAGCGACTTTTCCTTTTTCCCGGACTTACTTGGCTTGGTGCTGGATTTGACCACTTTCGGCATGCGCGGTTTCAGTCTGTTGGGCCCCGGTCTGACGGTCGGTTTGCGCGGCTTGGATTTACTGGGGACCGGTGTGGGGGGGTTCAGCCAGGATGCGGGCCTGGAATCACGACAGTGGAGGCCAGGCTCGTCCTTCTATCCCGCGGAAAACTTGACCTGCCCCCAGTAAGCCGGCTCTAGTTCAATGCTGGATTTTGAACTCAGCGATCCTCATCCAACCACAGCTATCCGTTTAATGGCCAAAGTGTCAAAACGACTTCGATCTGAAAACTGTGTTGACTCACCCGGGATTCTCGTTTGCGTGACGCTCAATCACCTTTTGAGTCCAGATCTCAAGAGACCCAATGTGCGTATCAAAAGCGTACTTTATGAACTGCAGATTTAACGCCAATTGAATGCAGCGTGTGCAGAATTGAACGTCGAATAAACTCAGCGCAGCGGATAATAAGTGCGAAGGTGCCCTTTCCCGCCCTGGCGTCCCCTGACAAACAGGTGAAACCGATGAAACAAAGGTTCTTTATGGGCAGCATGACTTTGCTGGCGTTGCTGGGAATCGGGTGCAACGGCAGCAGCTACGGTATTCTACAGCCGAATCCCCAGGATCTCTGCAAATGCTTACCGATTGAGCCGGATATTGTCGATTTCCGGCATTTAGCGAAACACGTCCCGATCCCCGCCATTTCCGCGCAGGAAATTGGCGTTGATACCATTCTCACTTGGACGCAGGACGCCTTCGTGGCCCCCGACGCGCCACGAACAGGGCGAGAGCTTCAGGTGTTCCATGTCGCAAATGCATTTCTGCAGGAAGCCAGCGTCAATGCGGCGGATTGCGATGTGCATTTCGAAATTTCTCAGACCGCTGATAAGAACGCTCCCCGGGTGATCGTGGAAACTCCCGTGGATAGTGAATATTGCAGTGCGCGCCAGAGTGCTCAATCCCAACTTGCGAAACATGGCTTTAAGCTCGACTCGCAGCACGGTGGCGAACTGCCACAAGCTTTGCCAGTTGAAGTCGTGGGTATGGCGTTTGAAGACTTTGACCACAACCGTGGCTCCGCGCAGGTAGCAACGATATGGGAGTTACATCCTGCGACTGTGAATCTACTCCTCTGAAGCTGGTCCAGTATGCCGCGCGCATCGGCAGTGATATATATCCAGATAGCTACTACAAAATAGTTTATCATCAGGTAATTGCACCCGATGCCTTGAAGCCTCTGACCCTGCAGAACAAAGGGGTCGTTTACGATCTCTTGTTTATTCTCACCGCCATACCAAGTCTCGGCTTGGTTTCAGAGCACACCGGTAAAATGCTGTAAAGATAACTAAATCTAGTACTTGCCTAGTACCATCCGTCCGATAGTGAACAGATTTGGATGACCCCTCTCGGTAATATGCTCATGTGTTGACTCGGACTAGGCCCGGAGGGTAGCTAGAGGGGTAGGAAGACTGCCCTCCCAGATCTTATGAAGGATGGACATGTCTTCGGCAATTAAGCAAGACCACGAGCGCGTGGAACGAGATTCTCTCCGCGATTCAGGAGTATCCAAAGAAAATCTGGTACGGATCCTGTTTGTCTGTTGTTCTGTCACAGATGTTCAGCGCTACGTGCATGAACTTGAGAGGGTGCGATTCACGGTCATCTCAGATGTGGTTGTGACCCCCGAGCAGTTCGCCGAGCGACTGCGCTCACGGTGCTTCGACCTGATCTTAGTCGAGTACCCCAGCCCCAGCTGGCAAGGAGCACAGGCGCTGGAGCTCCTCCGAGTAGAGGAAAGCACGACGGGCTGTAGGCGAGGCCTTGGCTGTATCCGCCGTTTCCAGCTTCGTGCCCGTTTAGGCGCACCATGACGTCATCGGCTCTCCCCCCTCTCAGACCCCACCGTGCAGGATTACCGCAGCGGGTTCCTCAAGCGTGGCTCACTGCTCCTTGCCAAGCATGTAGAATCCGGGGTTGCAACAGCGGGTGTCGCCGTAGGATCGCGTTGAATTTCTCCCACGGCATCCCGGTTCCACGGGTGCGACGGCTAAGCCACTTCCTCCAGATATGGCGGACCTCCCGATAAAACTGCAGAATGCTGCGGTAGTTCGTCGGGCGTCCGTAATACTGGTAGTGGCCCCGGAGCTTGGCGTTCAGGGTTTTCTGCTGCTCATCCACCGGCACGTGTCGGTTCTCCTGGCACCATTCGGCGATTGCCGTCAAGCCCCTTCGGAACCGCTTCTTCATCGTTCGTACGTGCACGGTGAACTTCCCTTTTCGACTGCGTGTGCATATGTGCGTGAAGCCGAGAAAATCCAGAGTACAAGGTTTCTTCCCCTGCCTCTTTGCATTTGTCTCCGCATACCGCCCAAATTCCACCAGCCGCGTCTTCTCCGGGTGGAGCGTCAAACCGTATTTTGCAAACCGCTTCGGTAAGACCTCCTTCACCCTTTCCGCGTCCTCCTTGTACTGGAAGCACAGCACGGCATCATCGGCAAAGCGGATCTCGTGCGCTGCACCTCTTAAGCGGGTTTTCACTTCGTTCTCGAACCATTCATCGAGCACGTAGTGCAGGTAGATGTTGGCCAAGAGCGGACTGATCGTCTGTCCTTGTCCCGTACCTGTTTCGCTCACGAGCAACCTACCCTCTTCGATGACGCCAACCTGTATCCACTTCCGTATCAAGCGAAGCACGCTTCCATCACGCACTCGCTTCTCGATCATTTCCATGAGTTGCGTCCTCACGATCGAATCGAAGTACGCAGTGATATCAATTTCTAATATCCATTCCGTAGGCCGAGTGCATATCACTCGTCTCACTTCGTCCAGCGCTTGGTGCTGCCCTCTGCCGGGCCGAAACCCGTACGAGCAGTCGAGAAAGTCCTGCTCATAAATGGCGTTTAGTATTTCGACCATGGCCTTTTGCACGATCTTGTCCTCCAGGGCGGGAATCGAGATTGGTCTCTGCTTCCCATTTTCCTTGGGGATATAGACTCGGCGCAAAGGTTGGGCCTGATACTTGCCATTCTTGAGCCTCTCGTGGAGAGTTTGGAGGTTTCCCGCAACGTCCCGTTCGTATTCCACGTACGTGACGCCATCCACTCCCGCGCTGGCTTTCTTTCGTAATCCTCGGAATGCCGCATACAACGCTCCGAACGTGATCATGTGAGCGATCGAATAGAATTGTCGCTTGGGATCCTCCTTGGCTAGTTCAGTTAATCTGTCGATTTGTGTGGACATAGTTCCTCGAGTTCTGAGTCTCGCTTATGTCTCCTTCAACAGATGCGTCACCTTGTTCCCCCCTTCCCTCCAGTGGATACCGTGGCCGCTCCTTTCGGAAGCCCTGCGGTTCTCCACCTTCACAGGTACTACGGGGTCGTAAGACTGCTCGTCCATCCATTCTCGGTCGCCTCCGGTCTCCCTTGGCGGCCGTCTTACCGCTCTTGCGAGCGGAAATGGCGAGCTCTCCTGGGTTCATGGGAAATCCTTGGAAACATGCCCTGAGCTAGGGACTCCGGCGATCCCGGGCCGCCCTTCGCAATTGCGGTCGTGCCCGGATGCTGCCTTCCGCTCTCCTAACGGCGTCGGCATCGCAACCAAGACTGATTTCGGAGCTGAACCTTCACGGCCTGCTTCTTTGCTGTGTACGCTTCACACCCACCAGTCGCCCGGTGAATGGCAACACTCGCTACCGGCCTGCTCGCTAGCTTTGGCCGGACGGGACTTGCACCCGTTGGATTTCAATAAGTGGTTTCCCCTACATCATTACTGGTTCCTCCACTTCCACACTTTCCCAGCGCGATAGGAGTCCGTCTGAAAATTGACTTTCTGAGGACCGCTCCTACGCGCGAATTTATCCATATTGTGCTATCCGGTACGGCGGGCGTCGTCTAATGATGGAACCGCCTCGATGATTGGCATTCTGGGGAGCATTCCTTTGCCGCTTTTCGCCTTCTTTTAGTTCTTCCTCGCTTTACTCGTAACATATTTTGTGAAACTTCAGAAGATTGTGAGTCATGCAGATCAGAGCCCACTCGCCTCGTACTTTCTCGAGCCCCCGCAAAAGAAACTGTCGAAATCCGCGTGCCTGCTTGATCTGCCCGAACACCGGCTCGACCATACATTTTCGCCTTGCGTAAACGGCCGCTCCCACCTTGGTCTTCAGCTTACGCTTCATCCGCTCCACGCGACTGGCACCTTCCGGTAAGGGTCCCCGTTTGCATGGCTCGCTCCGCTCACCGTGTTTCTGTTTTCCCGTCGCCACGAACCCTTCCATCCTTCTCTTCGCCAGGTACTTCAGATTTTCGTCCGAGCAATACCCACTGTCCGTCAGAACTTCTTTCGGTCTCTGTCCCGATTGTTCTTCGATCGCCTTGATCAGCGGTACCATCTGCTCTTTATCGTTGGCGGCTTGCGTCACGGTCTGCCCCACAACCAATTGAAAAAGCGGCTCCACTGCGACCTGGGTGTTGTACCCCTGCACGAATCCATCCGACCCTTTCATGATGCGGGACTCCGGATCGGTAAAGTTGTACTGTGCCTTCGGCTCGGGCTTTGCTTCCTTGCTATCTTTATGCTCGCTTTTGGCCTTTTCGCGCGCTCGCTCTTCCAATGCCTTCTTGGCTTCCCGAATCCGCGCTATCCTCGTTTCCCGCCGCTGCAACTCTTCGGGTAGTTCGTCCCCCCGGCGATCCCGGCCGTAACGTTTATCCTCTTCTTCATCCACGGCCTCCGCTTGCTTCATCAACCTTTTCACTTCCTCCCGCAGCCGCTTCTCGCTCTCCTCCATCCGCCCATAACTCATCGCCTTGTGCTTGCTCGCGTTGGCTTTTACTTTGCTCCCATCCAGAGCCACACGTCCCAACTTCAGCGCCCCCACCTCTAACACCAGGCGTAACACCTGCTGGAACAGTTCTTCCAGCGCTTGCAAATGAAGTTTCCGAAAATCCGCTATAGTCCGGAAATCCGGCTGGTTGCCGGCTGCCAATACGCGGAAAGCCACGTCTTCCACCAGACGTTTCTGAATCCGGCGTGAGGAAAACACTCCCACGCAATACCCATACAGCAGGACCTTTGTCATCATGCGCGGGTGATACGGTGGTTGACCTCGATCTTCCTCTTCATAGACTGCCTCGATCGTCGAAAGGTCCAATTGGTCCACCACATCCGACACACAGTAAGCCAAGTGATTTTCCGGCAACCAATCACGAAGGCTCGGCGGTAACAGCAAATCTTGATCGGGAAGGTAGGTCTTGTAAGTCTTGGCCATGACTCACAAACTCGCACACCCGTCTATTTGGTTTCAAGTGAATTCAGTAAAACTGGAGATGAATTCTCGGACAGACTCCTAGGGCAGCTGAAGAAAGATATCCCGCTCATCTTATTGGTTCACGGCTTGAAACGCGAAACGGCTGCGGAGTTCATCCTGAATGGTGCAGCCGATTGCGTAGAAGTGGACAACATTGGGCATCTGCCGATAGCTGTTCATCGGGCGCTCAAGGAGAAAGCCTTGCGCGATCAACGCGATCGCGCCGAAAAGAAATTGCGACATTCGGAGGCACGTTATAGGGCCCTGGCGGGGAATCTAAACTATGGAATTTGCCGTTGTAGTGTCGATGGCAGGTTTCTGGAAGTGAACGAGGCGATGATCAGCATGCTCGGATATGGGTCGAGAGAGGAACTCCTGGCTCTGGACATTGCATGCAACCCTATTCAAGACCCTAACCGACGAGCGCAGTTGCTGGGTCAAACGCGCGCGGATACTCTCGTCGATCCCGTTGAAATTGAGTGGAAACGAAAGGACCAAACAACCCTGAAGGTCCGGCTCAGCGGGCGAGAGGTCGTCAGCGAAGAAGGTAAGTTGGAAACCTACGAGATCATCGTCGAAGATGTAACCAAGCAACGAGAATTGGAAGACCACCTGCGTCGGCAGGCAGCCAGGGATTCGCTGACCGGCCTGGCCAACTATCGCCAACTCGTGGATGTGCTCGATTCCGAAATCAAGCGTAGCACGCGCACGAAAAGAGAGTTTGCCATGTTGTTCTTTGATCTGGACCGATTGAAACGCATCAACGACCGCTTCGGACATCTTATAGGAAGCCAAGCGCTTTGCCGGCTGGCCGATGTCTTGTTCTCCTGTTGCCGGGACATCGATACCCCCGCGCGATTCGGGGGAGACGAACTTGCTGTTGTCTTACCGGAGACAGGCGCAGAGGCGGCGAACCTGGTCGCCCAACGTATCTGCGAAAGCGTTGCCAATGACGATAAAGGGCCAAGAATTTCCGTCAGCGTCGGTATTGCTGTCTATCCGCAAGATGGCGAAACGATTGAGAAACTTTTGGGCCAAGCAGACTCGGCGCTTTATTCGATGAAACGGCAGAGAATTGCTGCTCCAGAGTCCATGCAAACTGCCGCTGGGCAGTAAACCTGCTACCTCAATTCGGCGTAACTTCATTTCTTATCACACACCAAATGGACTTGCGGTGGGCCATTATGGTCTGTCTCTGAGGAGTCGAGTTAGACTTTTGAACGGAAAATGCTAGCAACCCCGCTAGTTTTGTTTCCTGGTGAGTTGAATTCGGCGATTTCTCGCGCGGTTTTTGTTGCTGTTCGGTCGTACTGGCCTCGGCAAAGAAATGTGTGATGCCACCGATCGACGGATTGTTGTGATGCTCAAGAAGGCGGTCCTCAAGTCGTTGGTTTGTCCCACAAATAGGCAGGTGTAATGGTCGGGGCGGAATGGAAGGTCTTCCTTAAACTGCCCATAGACCGTCCCGACGTCATTTAGCATCTTCGACGTGGAAGAATCGAACGAAAGACAATTTTCAGTTAATGGCACCTTAGTTGTCCTTTCGCCGTCGACTTCTAAGCTGGTTTGAGAGATTTGCCGCATTCCAGGCAATATCGTCTGCGGCGTGGGGTGATGAGTCCACAAAATGGGCACATCCGCTGTGGCGCGAACTCGTCGTCGCGTGGTTTCATCCCTAATAGCTTTTTCACCAAAGCAGCCATGAACCCAGGCAAACTACGGACACGTGAAAAGAGTGTGTAAAGTGCAGGCATTACTGAAACTCGCAGGTTCTATGGTCGCTGCCCGATCCGAGCGACCCGTGATCCCTTCAACCAAGGATACGGATATTCTCAGGGCGTGACTGTCCAAATGCGCACATGTTAACGGTTCCCAGGCTAACAGTAGGAGCCAAACGCGACTCCAACTCCAGGGAGACCGGACATCTGTCGTATCAGTACTTCACGGCTCCGGTGATCGCATTCGAGTCTCTTCGTGGTGCACCTCTGGCCTCCTCCTTTCGACGCTTCTGCCCTGGAAATGGAATTCGTATTCTCCAGAGAGGGGCCTTTCCTGTGGGTGCATTTCGCGAGACGTGAGATGCAGTGTATCCGGATTTGAGGCCTCGCAACGTTCAGCCTAGGCTTCTGCTTCTCTTTTTTGAATGCTTTCGACATTGTGTTAATCTCTCGCCCTTATGTCCGGCCATCCCCTCGTTTCGATTCATGTGAAACTATCACCCAGTGAGTTTTACTGGGCAGCGGTGCGCTCCAGCACTCAACAGATGCGAAAGGTTTTGGTGCTCTTCGGCTTCGTCGGTTTCTTAAGTCTCGCCGGCCTCATTTTTGCCACTCTCTTTTCAAGATCTTTCAATGAATGGCAGCAAACCATCAGGGGGATGTATCTCCCGCTGTTTGCTTTTGTCTGTATTCTCCCAATCTTTGTCGTATTTCTTGCCCCTCTATTCAGCCTCCGGAGGTTTCTGGCTGACCCGGGGAAAGCGGTTGGCGCTCGATTCCAATTCTCCGAATCGGGTGTCACGACCGAAAGTTCCGTCGGGAAGACAGATTGCGACTGGACGATCTACCGGAAAGCCCAAGAAACGCTCAATTATTTCCTTCTGTACCCATCCAGTATCGACGCTCAGGTTATTCCAAAGCGGTGTTTATCCACGTCTGGCGAACTTGAACTCCTACGCGATCTGATCCGCCGGCACATTTCAAGAAACAATCTCAAGTCTGCCTGAAGGCTATCCTTCAAATAGTGTCCATCGAAAGCGGCTCTCTTTGCTCCAGGATGTTCCAAAACGGACAGACAGATGCCGTCGAATCGGTTTTTAATCCAGAGAAGACTCGAGAGAGTGGCTCCAGGAATCAGGAGGGAACATGTCTATAGGTGAATCTGAGACCGCCAATCTGAGCGGTCACTGGAGAGTCTTGGGTGTTTACTGGGTCGTATATGGTATTTTCCGTCTCATCATGGGAATTTGTCTCGTTCTATTTAGCGGAACAGCCACGGTCATGTTTGGTGCACTCCTCAATCGCGTACCCAATCCGTTTGCATTGATGAGCGATTTCCACTTCGTTTATGTAGGCATCGTCGTTTTGACGATTTTGTGCGGCGTTTTCGGGCTCCTGGCCGGACTGGCTCTGTTAGCAAATCAGCGGGCAGCACGCATACTGGCTGTCATTGCAGCTTTCTTGTCGGTTTCTGAAATCCCGTTTGGCACCACACTGGGGATTTATACACTTGTTGTTCTGCTTCCGCTGTGGGGTGTCTCACCCCAAGCGAATTCCCCAAAAAGTGCTCTGTGAAAGCGCCGGTTAGCCGACTCTTGAAGATTGGGCAGCTTTTCCTCAGCTCCTTTTGATTTTTGTTGTCGAACCGGAGGGGAGAGCTTGCACCCAAAGTTATCACCGCGCTTGCGAATCCGGGTAGTATGCCCAGATTCGGTGAGGATGGAAAAGAAGGCTGTTCAGCGGAGTTGGTCCGCGTTTCAAGTAACAAATGCGAGCCACTGGCCAAGCGGCGATTTGCCATCTACCGTAGTAAGCAAGAAAGTGGCCAATTGGTTTTTGCGAATGAATGAGGCCACCAACTGTCGAAACGAAACGACAAATTGCGGGGCGCCGACGGAGGTTTCTGAATTACGATGTGTTTCATGTGTGACCGGGTAGGCTTTGGCGGAGCATCCCTTGACTTATGGGCTTCACAAGTTAAACGGTCAAAAAAACGATGACAACACCGGATGCGGACAACACCGCCGTGGCTGTGGTCCACAACGTCGGTATGGCAGGCACTAAGCCCGCCGCGCCGCCAACTGGCCCAGAAGCACCACTGATTCCTGCCAAGACGAAGAATCAGAGTATTCATGTTTCGCCGGCAGTCGTCGATGCCGCCCGGAAGGACGGCGAAGCGTTGCTCCGAGACTTGCGAACATCTCTGAATGGGATAACGCAAGCTGAGGCAGAGGAGCGGGCGCGCGCGACGGGTCCGAATGAGATTGCACAAGAGCGGAAGCAAAGCTGGTTCGGTCGCGTTCTGAATATTATCCGCAACCCTCTGGTGATCCTGCTGACAATTTTGTCGGCGCTTTCCCTTCTTACTGGCGACGCGCGTGCCGGTTCCGTGATGGCGGGTATGGTGGCGCTAAGTGTGGGACTGCGCTTCTGGCAGGAAGCGCGAGCGGACGCCGCCGCGCAGAAGCTCAAGGCCATGATCCATGTGACCGCTACGGTCATTCGGGACGGCGCGGCGAGAGAGATACCACTGCGAGACTTAGTGCCCGGAGACGTCGTCAAGCTGGCAGCGGGCGACATGATTCCAGGCGACGTGCGGCTGCTGTCCACAAAAGATCTCTTCGTGAGCCAAGGCAGCCTCACGGGTGAGTCGCTCCCGGTGGAGAAGTTCCACGATCCCGAGACTAAAGAAGAAAGCTCACCCACTGAACTCAAGAACACATGCTTCATGGGGACAAGCGTCGAGAGCGGCACGGCAATGGCAGCAGTGGTCACGACGGGAGCACACACTTATTTGGGCAGCATGGCCCACTCCATCACCGGGGAGCGAGCGGAGACGAGCTTCGACCAGGGTCTCAACCGCTTCACGTGGCTGATGATGGAATTGATGGCCGTGATGGTGCCGCTGGTTTTTCTCATCAACGGTTTCACCAAGCATGATTGGAAGGGAGCGTTCTTCTTCGCGCTGGCTGTAGCTGTGGGACTCACTCCCGAAATGCTGCCGATGATTGTATCGGTCTGCCTCTCTAATGGCGCGCTCGCCATGAGCCGGAAGAGGGTGATCGTCAAGAAACTAAACTCCATCCAGAATTTTGGGGGCATGGACGTTCTTTGCACGGACAAAACGGGTACTCTCACCGAGGACCGCGTCGTCCTCATGCGGCATTGTAACGTTGTTGGGCGCGAATCTGATGATGTGCTGCTGGACGGATACCTGATCAGCTACTTCCAGACGGGCCTGAAAAACCTTCTCGACCGGGCCATTCTGGAAAGTTCTGACTTCCACTCGAAGGCAGTTCTCGAGAAATATAAGAAGCTGGATGAGATCCCTTTTGATTTCACTCGACGCATGATGTCGGTCTTACTGGAGAACCCGGAAGGCAAGGCGATCCTCCTCACCAAGGGAGCTCCGGAAGAGGTCTTCCACTCCTGTTCGCAATTTGAACTCGACGGCAAGCTCTCCCCAATGCATCAGGATCTGATGGTTGGGCTGAAGCAGGAGTACGACAGCCTCAGCAACGACGGCTTCCGCGTGCTGGCAGTGGCAACAAAGGAGCTGCCGGGGAAGCAGATTTGCGCGAAGGGCGACGAGTGCGACCTCGTACTCAGAGGGTACGTGGCGTTCCTTGACCCGCCCAAGGACACCGCGGCCCGCGCTCTTGCGGCCCTGCACAAAAATGGCGTGGCCGTGAAAATCCTCACTGGGGATAACCACCTAATCAGCCGCAAGGTGTGTAAAGACGTGGGCCTCTCAGCCGACCCCATGCTGCTGGGCGGCGACGTGGAGAAATTGTCCGATGGCCAACTGGCCGAGGCGGCAGAGAAGGCAGTGCTGTTCGCCCGACTCTCTCCCGCGCACAAAGAGCGGGTTATCCGTATGCTGCGGGGCAAAGGACACGTTGTTGGTTTCATGGGCGACGGAATCAACGACGCACCTGCCTTGCGAGCGGCGGACGTCGGCATCTCGGTGGACACTGCCACGGACATTGCTAAGGAATCGGCGGATCTGATCCTGCTTGAGAAAGACCTGATGGTGCTGCAAGGGGGAGTTATTGAAGGCCGTAAGGTGTTCGCGAACATCGTTAAGTACATCCGGATGGGTGCGAGTTCCAACTTCGGGAACATGTTCAGCGTGCTGGGGGCGAGTGCCTTCCTCCCCTTCCTGCCAATGGCCCCGATTCAGGTGTTGACGAACAATCTCCTGTATGACTTCTCGCAGGTGCCGATCCCAGCGGACGCTGTCGACGAGGAGCAGGTAGCCCGGCCGCGGCCCTGGAACATCGGCGAAATCAAACGGTTCATTCTTTTTCTTGGTCCCATCAGCTCGATTTTCGACTATACGACTTTCTTCGTCATGCTCTGGATCTTTAACTGTTGGGATCCATCCCGAGCGAGGGTATTTCAGACTGGCTGGTTCGTCGAGTCGCTGATGACGCAAACGCTCATCATCCACGTCATTCGCACAAATAAGATTCCCTTCTTGCAGAGCCGAGCGAGCTTGGCTCTAACGCTCACGACAATTTCGATCATGGCGCTTGGGATGGGGCTGCCGTATTCCCCGCTTGCCCCCGCGCTGGGCTTCACGCACCTGCCGCGGATGTATTGGCCAATACTTATGCTTACGCTGCTCGGCTACGTCGGTCTTACGCAGCTCATCAAAGTCTGGCTACTGCGAAGGCAATGGATCTAAGCGCCTTTCCGGCGACGGCCGCATTCCCCACCGCACCAAACGAAATTATTCGGGAGGAGGCCTCAAGATGCCTGTAGCCAACAAGGAACTGCACCGGACAGGACGCATCGGCTAGCTACGTGCGGCAGTCCTAGCAGTCCGTGGCGGAACCACATTTTCCTGAGTGGCGGAGTTTGTATCTGAGATAGCGTTCATTTTGAGGCTGGCCAGGTTGGAGCCGCAAAAAGAAAAGATTTGTGCGACTCTTGAGCGCCGAG
>JBAVHY010000369.1:0-16707 GCA_049686315.1 Candidatus Acidiferrum sp.
GGCCAGCACAAGCGCGCGAGCCCGAGCACGCCGGGAGAGATGAGCGAAGTTTTCTGCCATGGCCTCTTCCGCTCGGCAAAGGGAAGCGCTTTGGTAGAGTCGTGACTCACGGTGCACCTCTCGCTCATAACTGGTCCTACGTTCCTTAGTATTCGTTACGTCACCATCTCTCGTGAGCCGTATCACAGAATTATTGACTCCCCGAGGCTACGCTTTTAGGTTGGGTGACCTTGGTCGAGTGCCTGGCTCATGGAGCTGTTTGCCGGGCAATGTCCTGACCCGTCACTTAGAGGCGGCCATCGATGAAGAGGGTATTTGTTCTCTTTTTGGCATTTGGGTTACTCAGCTTGGCTTATCTGGTTGGGCGCCATCATGCTCCAGCGAGTGCCACTCTGAGAACTCGCCAAATCCTGTACTACGTTGATCCGATGCATCCCTCGTACAAGTCGGACAAGCCGGGGATCGCTCCGGATTGCGGCATGCAACTGGAACCGGTGTACGCGGACGGCTTGGGAGGCTCCGGTTCTGTTGGCTCGAGCGACCTGCCTTCTGGAGTTGTGAACATCAGCCTGGTACAGCAACAGCTCATAGGCATACGCACTGTCGAAGCCTCGAGAACCAGCGACGCGAACCGCTTGACGGCCCCGGGCAGGGTGGTGGCGGACGAGACGCGCACGTATCGCCTTACCGCTGGCACGGACGGGCTCGTACTGGCTACCTTTGATCATTCCGCCGGGAGTTTGGTAAAGAAGGAAGAAGTGCTTGCCACCTTCAGTTCTCCGGAATTCCTCACGGCGGAGCAAACCGTACTGCAAAACTGGTGGCGCGCGCCGGAAAATAGGAACGAGTGGTCTCATCCCACGGAATGGAAGGACCAGGCTTCGATGCTGGCGGGAAGCCGCATGCGCACGCTCGGTGTAAGCGAAAAGCAGCTCAAGGAGTTGTTCACCACGAAACAGGTGGCGGATTCGATTCAAATCCTCAGTCCGGCGGACGGTGTGATTTTGTCGCGGAATATCACTCCCGGCCAGCAAGTGGAGAAGGGCGGCGAATTCTACCGCATTGCCGACCTCCGCCAGGTGTGGGTCCTGGCCAGCTTCCACGAAGACGACGTGCGAGGATTGCGTCCCGGCACGCGAGTGAAAATCACGGTGCCAAACCAGGAAAAGAGTTGGCGCGCGCGCGTCAGTCGAGTACTTCCGCAATTCGATCCTGTGTCGCGCGCTCTGCAGGTTCGACTAGAAGTGGAGAATCCTGGGCTCCTGTTGCGACCGGACATGTTCGTGGGGGTGGAACTGGAGACTCACTTCCCGGAGGCGCTGACCGTACCGGCCGATGCCCTGCTCGATTCTGGACTCACGAGGAGAGTGTATGTGGATCGCGGGAATGGAGCCTTTGAGCCACGTTCGGTCGAGACCGGACGACGCTCCGGCGATCGTGTGGAAATTGTGGGTGGATTAGCACCTGGGGAGCGAGTCGTCGTCTCCGGCACGTTCCTTCTAGATTCGGAAAGCCGGTTGAAATCTCCCGAGCGATCCTTGCCCGCAGACGTGCACCCACCTCGTGACCGAAGCCCCGGCGCGAGGCACCCATGATTAACCGCATCATTGATTTCTCCGTCGAGAACAAGGTGGTCGTTTTCGCGCTGGTGTTGGCGGCCTCGCTGGCGGGTTGGTGGTCCATCGAGCGAGTGGGGTTGGACGCCATCCCCGACCTCAGCGATACCCAGGTCATCATCTATTCGCGCTGGGACCGCAGCCCCGACATTCTTGAGGACCAGGTCACCTACCCGATTGTCACCGCCATGCTGGGCGCGCCCAGAGTAAAGGCGGTGCGTGGCTTCTCCGATTTCGGCTATTCCTACGTTTACGTTATCTTTGAAGATAACACGGATATCTACTGGGCGCGTTCCCGCACTCTGGAGTACTTGAGCGGGGTACTGCCCCGCTTGCCGCAGGGAGTCACGACCGAACTCGGCCCCGATGCCACCGGGCTAGGCTGGGTATTCCAGTACGCCCTTGTGGACACTTCTGGCAAGCACACGCTTTCCGAGATGCGTTCCTACCAGGATTGGTATCTGCGCTACCACCTCAAGGCGGTGCCGGGCGTCGCTGAGGTCGCACCTCTCGGCGGTTTCGGGCGGCAATACCAGGTGAACCTCGATCCCAACCGCCTCCAAGCCTATGGCATTCCGATCAGTCGCGTGGTCGAAGCCGTGCGTGCCGGAAACAACGATGTTGGCGGCAGGCTGCTCGAATTCGGCGGCACCGAGTACATGGTTCGAGGCCGCGGCTATGCCCGCTCGCTCCAAGACTTCGAGGAAATCGTCCTGACCGCGAGCGAGAACGGTACTCCGGTCTGCATCAAGGACGTCGGCCAAGTCACCATTGGCCCGGACTTGCGCCGCGGCGTCTCCGATCTCGATGGCCAGGGAGAGGTCGTTTCCGGCATCGTTATCATGCGTCAAGGCCAGAACGCGCTTGAGGTGACCGATGCCGTCAAAGCCAAGCTAAGCGAACTCGAACCCGGCTTGCCCACCGGCATCAAAGTGGTTCCCATTTATGATCGCTCCGAGCTCATTCGCCGCTCCATCGATAACCTCAAATCCACGCTGGTCGAAGTCACGCTCACGGTCTCCGTCATCATCCTGATTTTTCTTTGGCATTTTCCTAGTGCCATGATCCCGGTCATCACCATCCCTGTGGCCGTTTTGCTCTCCTTTATTCTGTTCCGCATGCTGGGAATCACGGCAAACATAATGTCGCTGTGCGGAATCGCCATCGCTGTCGGCGCGCTCGTGGACGCTGCCATCGTTGTGGTCGAGCAGACGCATAAACGGCTTGAGGAATGGGAGCGCAACGAACAGGCCGGGGACTGCACGTCGGTAATCGTCACCGCCGTTAAACAGGTTGCCGCACCAAGCTTCTTCGCCTTGCTGGTTATCGCGGTCTCCTTCTTGCCGGTGCTCACACTCGAAGCGCAGGAAGGCCGCCTATTCAAGCCACTCGCCTACACCAAGACGCTGGCCATGATCGTCGCCGCCGTACTCGTGATAACCCTCGACCCCGCCCTGCGTGTCCTCGTCACCCGCATGAAGGCCTTTGACTTCCGCCCCGTCTGGCTCTGCCGCCGAGTCAACTCCCTGCTGGTCGGAACCGTACATTCCGAAGAGAAGCACCCCGTCAGCCGCCTGCTCATAAAGTGGTACGAGCCCGTGGTCGCCTGGTCGCTGCGCCGGAAGTGGGCGGTCATTGGAGGCGCGCTCGCCCTGGTGCTGCTGACCATTCCCGTCTACCGCAGACTAGGCTCGGAGTTCATGCCTCCGCTCGATGAAGGCTCGCTGTTCTACATGCCATCGACCATGCCGGGCATTTCCATCGCTGAAGCGCAAAGGCTTCTGCAGGTCACCGACCGCATCCTCAAGCAGTTTCCCGAGGTCGACCGGGTGCTTGGCAAAGCCGGACGCGCCGAAACCTCCACCGACCCGGCGCCTCTTTCCATGCTGGAGACGGTCATTATCTTAAAGCCGAAGAGTCTGTGGCGGCGCGTCCCCACATGGTATTCGTCCTGGGCTCCGGAGTGGACGAAGGGGATCTTTCGCCATCTCACTTCGGACCACATCTCTGAGGAAGAACTTGTTGCCCAGATGAACGATGCCCTGCAGCTGCCCGGCGTTTCGAACGCTTGGACCATGCCGATCAAAGGCCGCATCGACATGCTAACCACGGGGGTCCGCACCACCATCGGCTTGAAGATCTCCGGCGACGATGTCAAACGGATTGAAGAAATCGGGGCGCAAGTGGAATCGCTCCTGCGCACGGTAGAGGGGACGCGCAGCGCCTTCGCCGAGCGTACCGGCGCGGGTTATTTTCTCGACTTCGATTGGAATCGCAAAGAGCTGGCGCGCTACGGTTTGAGCATCGACGACGCCCAAGCCGTCATTCAGAGTGCCATCGGAGGCGAGAACGTCACTAGCACCATCGAGGGCCGGGAACGCTATTCCGTGAATGTCCGCTATATGCGCGACTTTCGCTCCACCCTCGATTCCCTCGGCCGTGTGCTCGTTCCTGCGGCCGGCGGACAGCGGCAGATTCCCATTTCTCAACTGGCGGACATCCATCCCACGAGCGGTCCATCCATGGTGCGTGACGAAAATGGCCTGCTTGCAGGATACGTGTACGTCGACGTCGCTGGCCGCGACCCCAGCAGCTACATCGACGCAGCCCGGCACTTGCTTCGAGGCCAGCTCAAGCTGCCGCCCGGCTACGCCATTTCTTGGAGCGGCCAGTACGAATCCATGCAACGCGTACACGAGCGGCTGCTGACCGTGCTCCCGCTTACGCTGCTGCTCATTCTGCTATTGCTCTATGCCAATACCCGCTCGCTCACCAAGACCGCTATTATCGTGCTCGCTGTGCCTTTTTCTGCGGTAGGCGCCATATGGTTTCTCTACTTGCTCGGATACAACATGAGCATCGCCGTGTGGGTTGGGCTAATTGCGCTGCTCGGCGTGGATGCAGAGACCGGCGTCTTCATGCTCCTTTATCTCGATCTGGCCTACGAACAAGCCAAACAAGAAGGCCGCATGCGCAATCTGGCCGATTTGCGAGTGGCCATCCTGCACGGCGCCGCCAAGCGCATTCGGCCGAAGTTCATGACCGTCGCAACAATGGCCCTCGGACTCATCCCCATCATGTGGTCCACCGGCACCGGAGCGGACCTCATGAAACGCATCGCCGCGCCTATGATTGGCGGCATTTTCACTTCCTTTGTGCTGGAGTTGTTAGTCTACCCGGCAATTTACGAGGTTTGGAAACGGCCCTTCCATCGCGAGCGCCAACTTTCAGGCGTGGAGGAGGAATCAGAACATGCAACAGACAGCCATACTCTCGTCCTCCACACTTAAGCGCGAGGCCTTCTCCTGCTCGTCGCTGCACATGCGGAAGAGAGTGCTCCTCTGGTCGCAAACACACGCGAAAAGACTGTTTTATGTCTCTTGTTGACGCCCGCCATTCCCGTTCCTCCGAGGCCCGCAACTTTGTTTTGCGGGCGGTTTCTGCTTTGGTCGTGGCGTTCCTCCTCCTGCCTCTCCTTCTCCCGTTCGCTAAGCTCGGTTCCGAATCTGCGCTCCCCGCCTGCTGCCGGCGCGAAGGAAAACACCATTGCGCCAGGTCAGCCGCGTCCGGAAACCCCGATCTAACTGCCTCCCCGGGACCCCTGGTTCGCGCTAGTCAACCTTCCTGTCCCTATCGCTCGCGTTTGATGATGGCGATTGTTTTCCACCCGCTCCTCGTGCCATCCGGGCAGTCATTTGCCCTTCGCGGTGTTTGTTACCCCTCGCTGACCTTTGACCCTATTCCCGCCGCACGCCATCCTCTGTTTCGCTGTCACCCTAAGCGCGCCCCTCCTCCCCTCCCCGCCTGATAAAGGTTCTCCCGTACGAGAGTGTGCTTCTCGCTGTTCCACTTTCAACCTTCGCTCACATGTGAGGAGAAACCATGCGGCGCAAAATGTTGTTTCTATTCGTAGTCGTGGTGTGCCTCGTCGTATCGAGCCGCCAGGCCTTCTCTGAAGAAGTTCATGGTGTTGTCACCGATCCCTCCGGCGCGGTCATTTCCGGCGCCATCGTTCGGGTGCATTCGGGCGGCCGCGTAATTGTCTCCGCCAAAACCGACGAAAGGGGTAGATACGCTTTGCAAATCGAGCATAGGGAGGTCGAGGCAGGTGCCATGCGGATCCGTATTACCGCTCCTGCTTTTGCCGCTTCCGATTCTCCCGTCGATTTTTCCCAGTCTCCCCGCGTGGACCTCTCCATTCGCCTGGAAATTGCAGCCGCATCCGAACAAGTTCATGTCGAGGCCAAGAGCTTGCCCTTCGCTGACCAGCTGGACATGAGCGAAGTGCGCGAAAGCTCCGCAAAGGACGTTGGCGAGGCGCTAACCTCCGTCGATGGTATCTATAAAATCCGCAAGGCCGCGATTGCCAACGACGTGGTCGTCCGCGGCTTCCAGCAGAACAACGTGAATCTATTGATTGACGGTGCGCGCATTTACGGCGCCTGCCCCGGCCACATGGACCCCGCCGCCCAGCACGTGGATTTCGCCGAAGTCGATCACGTGGAAATCGTAAAGGGCGCTTTCGATGTCTCGAGCGCCGGCAGCCTCGGTGCAGAGCTCCGTGTGGTCACTAAGACGCCTCCGCTCGGCTTGCACTTCACTCCTAGCCTTAGCTTCGGCTCTTTCAACTATTTCAATCCCGCCGCAACTGCTTCGTTCGGCAACTCGAAGCTCCGTGTCCTCGCCGGCTATTCCTACCGCGTCTCTGACCCGTACAAGGACGGTTCCGGCCGATCTTTCCTCGAGTATGCGAACTTCTCTTCCGCGGCGCTAAATCGGCGTGCCTTTGAGATTCACACCGGCTGGTTCAACGCCCTGTGGACTCCAGCCGACGGTCACAAGGTCTCGCTCTCTTACACCCGGCAACAAAACGGCCTGGTTCTCTACCCCTACCAATCCATGGATTCAGACTACGACAATGCTGACCGCGCGAGCGTGAAGTACGAAATCCGCAATCTTTCCTCTCGCGTCCGCGCCATCCGCTTTGAGAGCTATTTCACCCAGGTCGTTCATTTCATGAGCGATCGCTACCGTACATCGGCTAGGATGGCCATGGGGTCTCCCTGGATGATGGCCGCCGAGCCGCGGTCGCGCACGGCCGGCGGTCGCGCGGAATTCGATGCCGGCAGGGACCTGTCCTTTGGCTTTGAGGGTTATCACCGCAATTGGAACATGCTGGGCTTTATGACTATGAGCGGCATGATGTCCGCGAGCCACTCCTTGCCCAATGTGGACACCGCTCTCGTCGGCGCCTTCGCCGATTACCGCCATTCTTTTTCCGACCGCCTCAAACTCAGCGGCGGCCTGCGCTTTGACCACAGTGCCATGTCCACCGGCATCCCCGGTCTCAACACTGATCTCTACTTCGCCTATCAGAACACGCGCGGAACCAGTCACACCGACAACTACGGTTCCGGCAACCTGCGCTTGTCTTACTCGCTCCCTCGGCAGATTGAATTCTTTTCCGGAGTCGGTGTGACCGGCCGTCTCCCCGATGCGGACGAACGCTTCCTCCTTAGACCCTCCATGGCCAGGCCGCAGGTCGGCAATCCGTCTCTCCCCGCAGTGCGCAACACCGAAGCAACCGCCGGGGCCATCTACCGCCGGGGTTCTTCCTATTTCAAGCCGACTCTATTTTTCTCGAATCTGGATAATTACATCCTCGTGAACAACCAACCGCTCCTGAATCCCACCATGGGCATGAGCGGAAGTGCGCGCTCCTTCACCAATGTGGATGCTCATATTTACGGCGGCGAGCTCAGCTACGGCGTCGGCCTCCCCGCGGGCTTTTCGCTGCGTGGAGGCAGTTCGTATTCTCGCGGCACGGGCGCCAGGAAGCATGAGGCAGGCGTCTCGAGCTCCGCTCTCCCTGAAATGCCTCCGTTCCGCACCTGGGCCGCACTGCGTTACATGCACCGCTGGGGATTCGTCGAAGTTGGAGGCACTGGCGCCGGGCGGCAGGGGCTGGTGGACGCGGACCTGAACGAAACTCCCACGCCAGGCTACGGCTTGCTCAACTTGAAACTCGGAATCCTTTCCCGGAAGTGGACCGCCAGCTTGGTTGTGGACAATCTTCTCAACCGCTTCTACTACGAGAACCTGTCCTACTATCGCGACCCTTTCGCTTCCGGCGTCAAAGTTCCCGAACCGGGGCGCAACTTCTTTGCCCAAGTTAAATGCAGTTTCTGACCAAGTCTCTCTGAAACTAAAGTTCGCAGCTCGAGAAACAAACGGGGTGCGAAATTCCGGCTCGGTCATGAACCAAGCGATCAAACCCTGGCGAAAGAGGGTGCGCTCGCACAATGTGCAAAGAGCGCCAATTTTCCACAGGTCGCCCAATCCTCCTGCTGAACATTTACATGAATTCCCGATAGAATCCGAGAAGCAAACTCTTTCTCGCCATGAAAATCTGGCGCATCGCCGTCGGCAGCACGCGGCGTCCCAAGCTGGACGCGGTGAAGGAAGCCCTATTGTCCATAGCCCCGTTGCTCGGCGAAGGAGCGATGCTGGACGTGGCCGGCTATGAAGTGGAGAGCGGTGTCAGCCACACGCCTGCTTCCCGCCAGGAATTGATGCAAGGTGCGCGGCAACGCGTAGAAACGCTTCAGCAAAGCCTCCGGGTTCAAGATCTTTTCACCGACTTTACGATCGGACTCGAAGGCGGCCTGGACGTCACCAGGGACGACGGGGTGAAAAGGGTCTTTCTCGAAAGCTGGGCGTATGTGAGTGACGGCAGCAGAGGCCATTTCGGATGTTCCGGCAGCATCGAACTCCCCGAGGCGTTGGCCCAAGAAGTACTGTTCGGTGGCAGTGAACTCTCCGCTGCGATCGATCAGTTTGCCGGCGCGGTTGGCATCCGGGACGGCCAGGGCGCTTGGGGCGTGCTGTCCCGAAACCTGATTTCCCGCCAGGAATCGTTTCGCCTGGCGGTCGTGGCGGCGTTCGCGCCGTTTTACAACGCGAAAATGTACCGTGCCTCCGCGACGGCGCGCAGCTGATGCCAAAGCCCGCCGGCAAAGCGTATTCTGGGTAACAAATAGAGACGCATGTCCCATTCGCCTCTCGGCCTTTTCCCGTCAGCATGGTAATCTCCATGCGGAGACGCGCTTGTGAGCTGGTACAAGAACCTCGACCGCCGTCAATTCATCCAACTGGGCGCCGCCGCAGTGGCCGCAGGAGGAGTTTCCTGCCATCGTCTCTCCCCCAATCCTTGGCGGTTCCTCACCGTCGCCGAGGCGCGCACCCTCGCGGCCGTGTGCGACCAGTTCGTCCCTCCCGACCGCGATCCCGGAGCCGATTGGGCTCGCGTCGTTAATTTCATGGACATCCAACTCTCCGGGCCTTACTTCTCCCTCCGGAAAACCTACCGCCGTGGCCTTGCTTCTCTCGATCATTCGAGCCAGGCGCAATTCGGCAAGCCATTTGCCTCGCTGCCCTCGGACCAGCAAATCCACTTGTTAAAAGCTATGGAAAAGGATGAGCTGTCGGACGGCTGGAAGGAAACGTCTCCCTCGGCTTTCTTCGAATTGCTCTTGAAACACACCATGCAAGGCTACTACGGAGACCCGCGCCACGGCGGAAATCGCGATCATGCCAGTTGGAGGATGGTGGGCTTAACTTATCCCCCCATTCGAGGGCGGCAGCAGCCGGAAGGCAAGAATTCATAGCGGAATTGCATTTCACCGGAACGGCGAGATCGATCCATGGCACTTAAGCACGTAAATGCGGTTGTTGTTGGCGCAGGCGCTGGGGGCGGGGTGGTGGCAAAAGAACTTGCCTGTGCCGGCCTGACCGTGGCTCTGCTGGAGCGAGGCAAATGGTACACGGCGTTCGATTGCCGTAAGGATGATTTGCGCAACCAGCGCGTCACCGCGCTCGGCTGCGCCTTTGGTCCCGATGACGAACGCAATCCGCGCGTTGTCGTGCACCCGGACGGCCGGGAGCAAATGGTCAAGCCAAGCGACGGCGCCTACAGCAACAATGCCGCTTGCGTCGGCGGCGGCACCGTCAGCTATGGAGCCATGGCTTGGCGTTTCATGGAAAACGATTTTCGCATGCGCTCCGCCTACGGCCCGGTCACGGGCAGCACCCTCGATGACTGGCCCATCGGTTACCAGGATCTCGAGCCCTACTACGAGAAGGCCGAATGGGAAATCGGCGTTTCCGGCGACGACGCGGGCAATATCTTCAAAGCACCCCGCCAGAAGCCTCTGCCGATGCCGCCCCCTTCCCCCAGCCTTGAGCACATCGCTCTCGAGCGCGCTGCCCGTGGCCTTGGGCTCCACCCCTTTTCCATCCCCATGTTGCGCAACACCGTGCCATTTCATGGCCGTGGCGCCTGCATGCGCTGCCGGTGGTGCGTGGGGTTCGCCTGTGAAGTGGACGCCAAGAACGGCACCCACAACACCGTCATCCCCAAAGCTCTGACCACCGGCAACTGCGATTTACGCACCAATTCCATCGTGAAGGAAATCCTCACCGATAGCCGCGGTCACATCACCGGGGTGGCATATTTCGATGCCAACAATCGTTTCGAGCAGCAGCCCGCCGATGTGGTCATCGTCTCCGGTGCGGCCACGGAGTCGGCCCGCCTGCTGCTAAATTCAAAAAGCCGCTTGTTTCCAAACGGAATCGGAAACCAGTACGACTGGGTGGGCCGCAACCTCCAGGGCCATGCTTATGCCGGTGCCGTGGGCCTGATGGAGACGGAGACCTACGATGATCTCGGGCCCGGCGCTTCCATCGCCATCTCCGATTACAACCACGGCAATCCCGGCCTCGTTGGCGGCGCGGTACTGTGCAACGAATTTATCCGCTTGCCCATTCACTTTGCTTTCATGGTTCCGCCAGACGTTCCGCGGTGGGGAGCGGCCCACAAAGATTACGTCCGGAAGTTCTACAAGCGCTCGGTGACGGTCATGGGCCCGGTTCAAGAGATGCCGGTGTTCGACTCTCGAGTCGAAGTCGACCCTACCGTCAAGGATTTCTGGGGAATTCCTGTCGTTCGCTTGTCCGGCCGACGCCATCCGCAGGATGCGGTCACCGCAAAGTTTGTTGCCGAAAAAGCCGAAAACTGGCTGCGCGAAGCCGGCGCCATCAAGACTTGGTTGAACCTGCCGGGAACGGGCCTGAGCGGGGGCCAGCACCAAGCCGGAACCTGCCGCATGGGAAACGACCCGAAGACTTCGGTCGTCAATCGCAACTACCAGGTGCACGGCGTCGACAACCTTTTTGTCGTGGATGGCAGTGTCCACGTCACCAACGGCGGTTTCAATCCCGTCCTGACCATCATGGCCAATGCCTACCGCGCCGGCGAATTCATCGTCAAGAATTGGAAGGCGGGATGAACCGCGATCCTCAGGACCACCAGGAAACGCATCTCCCGGCCCACTCGGGCAAACTTCGGAAGTCCAGGCTTCGTCGCGGCATTTTCTTATTCGCCGCGCTCCTTTCGCCTCTGGCTCTCTTGTTCGCTGTTTCCGCCGCTTACGAGCGTTCGCAAGGCGGCGCTTGCGCGAGCTGCCATGAGATCTGGGCCCCTTATTCCGATTGGCAGAGTTCTTCTCATCGCCACGTCCCGTGTGCCGATTGCCACGGAGACGTTTTCACCCTGGATGCGGGATTCCACATCAACAACCTGCGCCGCATCTTCACGCACCTCCGCGGAAAAGCTCCTCCGAAGCCCCGGCTGCGAAACAAGGAAATTCTGCAAGTGATGCTTCGTTGCCAGAAATGCCATCAGCAGGAATTCGCCGATTGGCGGTCTAGCCGGCACAGCGTCACTTACGCGGACCTCTTTCTCAATACCGCCCACAACCAGCGCCAGCTCTTGATGGATGATTGCTTGCGGTGCCACGGCATGCATTTTGAAGGCGGTATTCGCGATCTGGTCTCCCCGGTCAGCACCACCGGCCCTTGGCGCATGAATTCCCCTGAACTCGCCGCCCAGCCTGCCATTCCTTGCTTGACTTGCCACCAAATTCACCACCAAGGTGCGCCGCTCGGAAAATCGCGCCCCGGGGAATCACTTCCCGGTGGCCAGCAGGAAATCTACCGCCCATCACTCGCGCTGTTTGACCGCCGCGAACTCGACCACGTCCCCGTCGGAGAACTCCCGTTGCCCAAACTCTTTGACGGTGCGCGGGAAGTGCATCTTAGCCCCGACCAGCGCCAGGCCTTGTGTTACCAATGCCACGCACCCCTGGCCACCCGGCAGGTCCGCTCCGGCGACGACCGCACGCCCATTGGGGTCCACGAGGGGCTCAGTTGCCTCGCCTGCCACCTGAAACATGGCCAGCAAACTCGCCCTTCCTGCGGCACCTGCCATCCCCGGCTCTCGAATTGCGGTCTTGCCGTTCTGACCATGGACACCACGTACAAAGATCCGCGGAGCCGGCACAACATCCACTTTGTGAAATGCATCGACTGCCACACTCACGGCATCCCCAAGAAAACCGCGTCCGCGCATCTCGCCGCGATAACGCCTTCGCGGCGCCATTGAATCTTTGCCGTCTGAACCGCAAGAGGAGCAGGTCTCGGCAGAATATTTATGGACGGGAGGTTTTGCATGGTGCGCTCTAGACCTAGATGCCGCGGGTTATGGGAAAGTCCCTCCGGAAAGTGTATTCTGGGTAGTAAATCGAGAGCGCTCCGCCCGGCCAAGGGAAATCACAGGAGAACACGCGTGGACATCGTGAAGGGCAATATGGGTTGGATCGAAGTCGTGGTCGGCCCCATGTTTTCGGGGAAAAGCGAAGAGCTGATCCGGCGGCTGCGGCGCGCGGAAATTGCCCGCCAACGCGTGCAGATTTTCAAGCCCTCGATTGACTCCAGATTCGCGGCCAACGAAATCATTTCCCACTCCGGGTTGGGTATTCCTTCCGACAATGTCTCAAAAGCATCGGAAATCCTGGAGAAATTGCAGCCCCGCACGGAGGTTGTGGGTATCGACGAAGCCCAGTTTTTGGGCGATGAAGTTGTCGAGGTCTGCACCAAGCTCGCCAACCTCGGCAAGCGCGTCATCGTGGCCGGCTTGGACACCGACTATCGCGGGCGCCCCTTTGAGCCTATGCCGAGGCTTTTGGCCGTGGCGGAAGAAATCACCAAGTTGCTCGCTATTTGCGTGCGCTGCGGCAATCCCGCGGTGCACACGCAGCGGATGGTCGAAAGTGAAGAGCTGATTGTTGTCGGCGCGAGCGACGCCTACGAAGCGCGTTGCCGGCGGTGCTTCGAACCCAATCCCGCCCAAGCGCGCCGCGAGTCGGGACCCCAGGTTCTCACCCGCAACCGCACCGCTCTGGGGGTCACAAAATAAGCCTCGATCCAGCTCGTGCCCGGTATTCTGTTGTCCCAGGAAACTTATGCGCATCGAATCGAAAGCACCAACGCGTGTTGACCTTGCAGGTGGCACCCTCGATATCTGGCCGCTCTATCTGTTTCATCCCGGCGCCGTCACCGTAAACGCCGCCATCTCGCGTTACGCCTCCTGCGTGGTGGAAACGCATCCTTCCGGTGACGGCAAGATCAAACTGGTGTCGCTCGACACCAATCTCTCGGAAACCTTTGACTCGCTCGAACAGTTGATTCGCGCGAAACACTACCGCCTGCCCCTGCTGGCGGAAATTGTGAAATTCTTCCATCCCAAGGGCGGATTCTCCCTCACCACGAACTCCGAAGCGCCCGCCGGTGCGGGTATCGGCGGGTCCAGCGCCATGGCCGTTGCGATTTGCGCGGCCCTCGACCGTTTCACGGGCGCTGGCCGAAGCAAGGTGGACTGGGTGCACATCAGCCGCGATGCGGAAGCCATCGTCATCCATATCCCCACGGGCATGCAGGATCACTACCCCCCGGCGTTTGGAGGTGCCGCGGCCATTGAATTGATCCCCGGCGGCGAGCGCCGCATCGAGATCAATGTGAATCTGGACGAGCTCGAACGCCGCCTGGTGGTTTGTTACACCGGCAAGCCCCGGCAATCGGCCATCAACAATTGGGGCGTTTTCAAAGCGCACATTGACAACAAAAAGTCCGTCGTCAGTAACCTCGAGCGTATTTCGCAAATTGCCCAAAAAATGCGCGACGCCCTGGTAGCAGGGAATTGGCCCGACGTCGGCCGCCTGATGCACACGGAATGGCAATTCCGCCGCCGTAACCTGCCAACCATTTCCACAAAGACCATCGACCGTATCATTGAAAGCACTCGACGCAAAGGCGCGCTGGCGGGCAAGGTTTGCGGGGCGGGCGGTGGAGGCTGCGTTGTGCTCTTGATCGATCCGGATGCCCGGGAACGCGTGGAGAAGGCCGTTGTGGAAGCCGGGGGCCAGCTTCTGCCCATGCATATCGACCGGCAAGGGGTCCAGGTCGTCTCCCAATAAATATCTTTTTTGGGCCCTACTCAAGCGCCTCGGAGCATCATAAAATAGGAGTGGCCTCCTAAAGGGGCCGCTCCGTTCTATGTTCGCCCGCATCGCCATTTCGCTCGGCCTGTTCTTGTTCGCCTATGCGGACTTGCCGCAACTGCTCCCCAAGCCTTCGCTGCCACAAGCCGGCCCGGACACATTCTCCCCCGATGACCGAATCCCTCTCTACCCGGCCGTTCTCACTAGCGCTCCCGAAGGCCAGGGCAAACCCGCGCAATCGGACTCCAAGAAAAATTCCACGCTCCAGGAATCTTCCAAGCTCTCCCTGATTCGCTACGTTTCCGGGGAATTTGCCAAGGAGCGAAAGCCCCTCCCGGGCGGAAAAGAAGGCTTCATCTTATACACGGACAAGGTCTTTGACGAGGACTCCTTGAACCGCGCGGTCGCCATGCATGGGGCGGCCGTGAATGCTGGCGACAATGCTCAGATCTCCAAACTCGAATTCCACGAGCGTTCCATCATCGTCGACGTAAACGGCGGCGGACGCCCCAGGAAAAGCTGGCGTGACCATATTCAGATTGGCATGGGGGGCGGCACGATGCCCACGGCCACCACTTCCTCTCCCCAGGGACAGGACCAGGGTCCTCCAGGATTCCAACAAGGCCGTGGCGGGACCATCTACCTGCAATTTCCCAAAAACGTGCCGGACCTCACTCCCGACGAACTGAAGGCCCTTTTGGCCCCTTTCCTCGATTTCTCCAAGGAGCGCTCCGCTTCCGTTCACTGGATTGACACCCTGCCTCCGGAAATGAAGAAGGCCATCACCGAACGCAAAGCGGTCGTTGGAATGGACCGCGATGAAGTGGTGGCGGCTGTGGGCAAGCCGGACCGCAAGGTGCGCGAGCGCGACCCTCAGGGCAACGACACCGAAGACTGGATCTACGGCCATCCGCCCGCCAAAACCACCTTCGTCCACTTTACCGGCGAGCGCGTCACGGGAATCAAGCAGTATCCCCAATGAGTATTTCCGCAACTCGGCGAGTCCACGCTCTTCATCTCCTCCTGGGGCTTGCGGCTTTCTCTTCCTCCTTCGCGCAGGAAAAGTTGCCGGTCGCCAATGCCATGCCGGAAATCAAGGTCGATGCCTCGGCTTCGGGCACGGGCGAAGAAATTTCTCGCGACTTGCCGAAATTGAGCGCTCTCTCCTGCAGTGGGTCTCGTTTGCTGGATCAGCCAACCACGGTGGCCCAAATCGTGGGCGGACGGGTGATGTCGATCAAAGTGCTTCACTATGTGGCGCGCTCCACCCCCCAGACCGTGCGGGACATCATGGCAAAAGTGTGGCACGGCCGCTTTCGATCTGCGGACTGCAACATGTTCTGGGCAGAAGCCACCTTTTGGACCATCGAATCCACCCTGGAGTTCAGAGACGGCAAACGCGGCCTGCTCATCACCGATGGCACACACGTGTTCTTGCTGGACCACGGGGGCAAGCCGTGGTTTTTCCGGCTGGACCGAGAAGCGCCGTAGCGTCCTTCCGGAAGGTCGTTTTGCCAGTCGAACCTCTTTTCCGAGGCTTGCTGTGTCTGTGACCCACGACACGTCGAGTTTCGTTGACTTTTCGCTACACTACACCTAGCATTTTTAGTTCTACCCGCGGCACTGTTCCGCTCCACCTGACGCCGCTAACCACACCCCGCATCGGAGGAAGTAATGCCCATTAAGGTTGGAATCAACGGCTTCGGCCGCATCGGTCGCAATATTATGCGCACTGCCCTGGATGACAAGGACATCCAGTTCGTCGCCGTGAATGACATCACGGATGCCAAAACCCTCGCGCACCTGCTTAAGTACGACTCGGTCCTCGGTAACCTTCCCCACACCATCACGCACACCGACGACACCATTAGCGTGGAAGGGAAGAGCTTCAAGGTATTCAAGGTAAAGGATCCGGCGGAACTTGACTGGGCCAGCGTCGGCGCGGACATCGTCGTCGAATCCACCGGCCTGTTCACCAAGGGCGCTGATGCCCGCAAGCACATTCGCGGCCCTGTGAAGAAGGTCATTATCTCCGCTCCGGCCACCGATCCTGATGCCACCTTTGTGCTTGGCGTGAACGATAGGACTTACGATCCCGCGAAGCATCATGTGGTATCGAATGCCTCTTGCACTACGAACTGCCTGGCGCCCGTGGCGAAGGTGCTGCATGACACCTTCAAGATAATGTGCGGCACGATGACGACCATCCACTCGTACACAAACGATCAGAAGTTGCTCGATCTGCCGCACAAGGATCTGCGACGGGCGCGCGCAGCGGCCTTGAACATGATTCCCAGCACCACCGGAGCCGCAAAGGCGCTGAAACTCGTGATTCCGGAATTGGATGGCAAACTGGACGGCTACTCCATGCGCGTTCCCACTCCGAACGTCAGTGTGGTGGACGTGACCGTGTTCGTGGAAAAGCCCGCGACTAAGGAATCGGTGAACGCCGCCCTCAAGGCAGCGGCTAATGGTCCGTTGAAGGGCATCCTGGCCTATACCGAGGAAGAATTGGTTTCTTGCGACTTCAAAGGCAATGCAAACTCGTCCATCGTCGATGCGGGCTACACCAAGGTCGTTGGCGACAAGTGCATCAAGGTCCTCTCGTGGTACGACAACGAATGGGGATACTCCAACCGTTGTGTGGACCTGCTTCGCCTGTTGGTGAAACGGGGAATCTAAGGATTGAGGATTTG